>VFZX01000252.1 GCA_016871015.1 Acidobacteriota bacterium
CATGGCGCGGATCCCGTCCAGGGCGGATCCGGCCTCGGCCACCACCTGGAATTCCCCGGTCTGGGAGAGGCAGTGCGTCAAAGCAGTCCGGATGAGGCGGTGCTCGTCAATTAGAACAACGGTGATCAAGAAGTCCTCTGCAGTGTCAAGAATAGCGGCCGCTCTTTTAGGGCGGCCGCACGGGCGTTGCTGAGTCGGACCCGATTGGCGAGCCCGGTGCTACCGTAGCTCGCTATTCACAGTTTGCCCGGACCGGGGAGGAATCGAAATCGGACTACGGAGGAAAATCTCGTAGGACGGAACCGGTCAAAGCGCCGGACACAACCCTAGTTGATCGGGATCTCCATGTAGAACAGCTCGTTTCCCGTAGAAGCTTCCTTGATCCCGGTGATGTAGAGGATCGAGCCGGGCGTATGTTCGGCCTGGAAGTAGAAGAATCCGTGAGCCGAATCTCCCGGCGGCAACATCTTCGCGGAGAACCCGCGCGACTCGATCTCGATTGCAGCCAACGGATTTTTGGGCTTGCGGTTGATCCCTGGAATTGGCCCTGGTCCCACACGGGGCTTGGCGGGAGCGCGCAGGAACTTCACCTCGGCAGCCGGTATGAAGTCGGTCTTGCGGCCACGCTGATCGACGTATCGAGCGCGGATGCCCGCCAGATTCAGTGTCTCCTTGCCTCCGTTCTTCACCACCAGCAGGACGGGGAGGACGCCATGGTCGTACGGGTTTAGCTTCCCGAAGGGAGCGCGGGTCTCCGCATCACCCGTGTAGGCCGAGGCGCCAGCCGCGAATCCACCCTGCTTTTGGTGGCCACTGTAGGATTCAGGCGGCCCAGGCTTGAAGGCTTCCTGTTTATCCGCGGCGGCCAGGCTCGCTATACTGAGGCAGACCGCAGCGGCGGTGATCGCGTTCTTGAGAATCCGTTTCATTTTTCTCCTTTATCGCCTGGCGGTTGCCGCGGCAACTCCCTTCCTACTACTGTACTTGGCGGCGAGAGCGGTGAGAAGGCCAGGGTATGGGCGCACGATTCCCGAGCGGTTCGGATTCCTTGCGCACCTGCCCGTGGCGACGCGGCCCGCTTCAGTCTGGTTGCACGCCATCAGCGTGGGAGAGGTGAATTCCGCCGCGGAGCTGATCAGGCGTCTACGCCCGGCACTTCCCGGCGTCCCGCTTTTTGTTTCGACAGGAACACTCGCGGGCAGGGAACTGGCGGAGGCCCGGCTCAAGAGTCTGGCGGACGGCCTGTTCTTCGCCCCGTTCGATTACGTTTGGTGCGTCCGGCGGGTCCAGCGGGCGGTTCAGCCGGGGCTGGTGATCGTGCTTGAGACCGAAATCTGGCCGAACCTGTGGCGCGAGACGAAGAAATCGGGTGCGGGACTGCTCGTGGTGAACGGCCGGATCTCCGACCAGGCCTTCCCAAAGTACCGCCAGCTCAAGTGGGCATTTGGCGCTGTGTTGTCGCAGCCTGACCTGATCCTGACTCAGACCGAACACAACGTCGGACGCTACCAGGCACTCGGAGGAGATCCGGAGGTACGCTACGGAGGCAACCTCAAGTACGACATCCGGCCGGGGGAGTGTCCCCCCGGGTTGCGGGATTGGATCGGACGGCTTGGCGCTTCGTTCATCTGGATTGCAGCCAGTACGATGCCACCAGTCCGTGAGGGAGATGTAGACGAGGATGCGGTGGTCCTGGACGCCTTCGAAGCGCTCGCCAGGCGTCATCCTGGCCTCCTGATGATCCACGTGCCACGCAGGCCCGAGCGGTTTGACGCAGTGGCTGAAGAGCTGCGCCGCCGGGGGATCCGCTGTGTGCGCCGCAGCCGGATGGACGGGCCGCTGGATCTTCCTGGGGTTCTACTGCTGGACTCAATCGGAGATCTGGCCGGGCTTTTCGAACTGGCCGGTGCAGTTTTCATGGGTGGAACGCTCGCGGACCGGGGAGGCCACAACATCCTCGAACCGGCGATTTGGGGAAAGCCGGTGATCAGCGGTCCAAACCTGCAGAACTTCGCCGAAATCGCTGCGGAATTCCGTGCCGCCGGAGCACTGGTGGAAATCGCATCGCCGGGCGATCTCCGCGGCGCCGTCGAGCGCATGATCTTGGATCCCGCGGCTCGCGCGCAAATTGGAGGGCGGGGCCGTGAAGTGGCCCAGCGGCGTTCTGGAGCCGTGGATACGGCTGTTCAGGAAGCCGTCCGGCTGTACTCCCAGTCGATCCCGGTAGCGCCGGTTCCGGTGTTGGCACGGCTCGCCTTAACCCCGTTGTCGTGGATTTGGACCCTGGGCGGTTGGGCAAAGGGATGGTGGGCGGCACGTAACGCCGGCAAGCTCCCGGCACCCGTCGTCAGCGTCGGCGGGATCACCATGGGGGGCGCGGGAAAAACCCCGGTGGCGATCGCCGTGGCGCGGCTATTGCGTGCCTCGGGAGCGCAGCCAGCTTTCCTGACAAGGGGATATCGCAGGAAGTCGTCAGGAGTGCTGGTCCTGGCGGCAGGGGCGGAGGCAGCTCCCGCGGCGACTGGCGATGAGGCTCAGTTGCTGCTGCGATCGGGACTTGGTCCCGTCGGGATTTGCGGGGATCGTGGCGCGGCTGGGCTTGCTGTGTGGGAGCAATTCCGCCCCGATGTCTTCATTCTCGACGACGGGTTCCAACACAGAGGCGTGAGCAGGGACGCGGATCTCTTGGTCATCGATGTTCTCAGCCCGTTCGGTGGGGCTGGCGTGTTTCCACTGGGCCGGCTGCGCGAACCGAAGGAGGCGCTCCGCCGTGCAAGCGCGTTCATTCTTGCGCGGACCCAGGCCGGCAGGCATTATCCGGCCATAGAGGCGGAACTGCGCCGGTGGAATCCGGACGCGCCGGTGTTCCGGTCGCGCCTGGTCCCCTCCGGATGGACCAGCCTAAGCACAGGGGACAGCCATCCCCCGGATCTGTTGACCGGGAAGCCAGCGTTTGCCTTTTGTGGTTTGGGCAATCCCGCCAGCTTTTACCAAACACTGGGCGAGTTGGGAGTCAAACTGGCCGGAAGCCGGGAGTTCCCAGATCACCACAGGTACGAAAGGCAGGAGATCGACCAAATCCTGGCGAACGCCGCGGAACTTGGAGCCACACCCGTGACCACCGCAAAGGACGCGGTGAACATCCCGGACCAAGCGCGGGTCTTATTCCTGGACGTGGAAGTCCAGTTTGACCAGCCAGACGAACTGAGGGCCTTTATCCGGCAGCGGGCATCGCAATAAGGTCTTGCGCCTGGCCCTGCAGCCAATCTGGCACCGACAGCAGGCGCCGGACGTTAAACGGTGGCAGGGCGAGCCGGTAATAGCTGGCCTCCACCCACAGATTGGCCCAAGTCATCAGCACCCAGAATCTCGCACCCTGCCGGATCAGTGCCCAAGCCAAGTCAGGCCGGTCTCCGCAAGAGTGGGCAAGCAGGTACCGCGCGGCCATATGCAGGTAAGCCCAGTCGGAGCGCAACTGGCGCAGGTACGAACGGAATACGCGGCGCCGGTCTGAGCGGAGCTTCTTCTCCATGGCGGGCGCCCAACCGCTGCGGCCGCGCAGGAACGCGACATCGCCACCCTCGTCAAACAGCCGTTCGAGGGGCCTGTAGACCTCCGCCGAGAATGTACCCAGGCGGGCCAAGTCGAATTCAGGCTCGACAGGTGGTGCCAGCAGCTTACGGAATGTGAGTCCGGCACATCCTGTGGCCAGGAAGACAGCGGCGATGTAGAGGTATAGCTCCATGGCTCTCCGAAAATCGGTACCTGAGCACGATCATATCCGAGTCGCGTCCGGTTTGCAAACGATTTCTTTAAAATCTGCGGAATATCTCCGGGAATATTCCCCGCATTCCCAGGGCCCTGGTCCGGAGCGGCTATCGGCGGATCGCCTTCTCGAAGCTCTCGTTGATTTGTTCGAGATGGGCGACCAGCCGCTCCGCCTGTTTGGGGTCGCGGACATGCCGGACTGGGGTGGCCACGTCTTCGTTCCTGAGCCGCATGCGGGACAGCCAATATGCGAGGCAACCGGTGGCGACCAGCATGTTTGCGACGCCAAGCAGTTGAGTCGCCGAGGTTCCCAACACGTTCCGGGCGAACGTAAGTCCTGTCTTGGCAACAAAATAGACGGCGAGCCCGAGAAGGCAGGCCGCAGCGTTTTTCGACAACCTCACGGGAAACCATGAGGTGAACAGCGCAACTGCCAGCAAAAGGATCGAAACCGTGGTCAAAGCCGTGCGGCCGAATACATAGGTCGCCCGGAGAAGATTGCCCATGGCCGATCCGGATTCGGGCCGGAAGTCCGCGAGCCACAGCGCGGAAGCAGCTACGAATCCGGCTCCCAGTCCGATCCAGAGGGCCTTGCGGCCGACGGTCTTCAAGCCGGTGTAGTTCCGCAACGCCTTGTTGAAAATTTCAGCGACGATTAGAAAGTAAAGGGCAGACAGCACCGGCTCAGTAACCATGAAAACGATTGCCTGCCGCGTGCTTCTGGCCGGCAACGTGGCGGTGACAACCGACCTTGCCGCGTCGAAGATCAAAAATCCAAAGAAGAACTTGTATTTCCCGTGTAACCGTTGCCGCCACAGAACCACCGCCAGACTGATCGCCCCCAGAATGCTGACCGCGCTGAGCCAGCGTGCGGCTTCTGTGAGAAAGGACGGCATGGGGTCTAGTGAATGGTCCGGGTCTTCCGGTTCATGTAATCCATCAGCAGGTATTGGCCCAGATTCACCGGCGTCGTGAAGTAGGCCTTGCCCCGGCAGATCTCGGTGATCTTCTGAACGAACTGGATCAGCCAATGATCGCTTGCGAGCATGAAGGTGTTGATGAGAATGCCCTGGCGCTTGCAACGGCTCACTTCTTCGAGGGTACGGGAGATCACCAAAGGATCCAGGCCGAAGGCGTTCCGGTAGATCCGTCCGTCATCCAGCGTCAGAGCCGACGGTTTTCCGTCGGTGATCATGATGATCTGCTTCATGTCCTTCTTCTCCTGTGCCAGCAGGCGCTGCGCCAGGATGAGGCCGTCGCGGGTGTTGGTGTAGTACGGTCCTACTTCGACGCGGGCCAGTTCGGATAGACGCAGTTCCTCGGCCGAGTCGTGGAAGAGCACGCAGCGGAGGCTGTCGCCTGGATATTGGGTCCGGATCAGGTGGGCGAGCGCCAGCGCCACCCGTTTAGCCGGTGTGAACCGGTCCTCACCGTACAGGATCATGCTGTGTGAGCAGTCGAGCATCAGCACGGTCGCGCACGAGGACTGGTACTCCGACTGGTGCACATGGAGGTCTGAGTATTCAATGTCCAGGGGCAGGCTCACGCCGTTTCGCTGCATGGAGGAGAACAGGGTGCCGCCGACATCGAGGTTCAGGGTATCCCCGAATTCGTATTGCCTGGACCCGCCCGAAGCTTCCACCCCAGTGGACAAATCGCGGGTGTCGTGAGCGCCAAACGAGGACCGGCCAAGCGACCCGAGCAGGTCCTTCAGCGTCTTGAATCCGAGAAAGTCAACGGATTTCGAACTCACGTTGAAGCGCGGCGAGCCCTCGCCAGATCCACCTCCCTCGGGCTGCGGGGTCACATAGCCCTCTTCGACCAGTTTTTGCATCAGCCGGTCGATCAACTGCTCCATCTCCTCGCCGGACATCGACTCAAGCTGCTGGCGCAGTTGCTCGGCCCGCGCGGGGTCAAAGAGTTCCCCGTTGAGCAGCGCCTCTTCGATGGCCTTCCGGAGAGCCTCCATCGTGTGCGGATCAAGTTCCGTGAAATCATAACCCCACGGGCGGAAGCCGCTCTGGAGGAAGTAGTCCGCAAGCGCGCGCAGGAGATCTTCCGGGGAGATCCCCAGGTCATCTCCTAGGAAGCGCGTGTAGCGGACCGCCCTCATTGGAACTGCTGCTTTCTTGGGTCCGACCGCGGGCGAGGCTCCTCACCGGTCCCCCGCTTCTTCTCGTCGGCAGCGAACTGGCCGGATTCGGACCGGCTCAGGCGGCGATGCGCCACCAAGCCCTCCAGGATGAACTCGGCGGCCGAGGCCCGGAGAGCATCGGACTCGTTCGACCGGAGCCCGAGGTGCTTGGTGCGCTCCAGCAACCCTTGAATTTGGCCTACTTCGCGGATCACGTCGGCGGCTGGAAGCTCCTCCCCAAGTTGGGCCGTGCCGCCCATCTCGAACCACTGGACCACGGTGTTGCAGTTGACCCCGTCGAAGTGGCGGCTGAACACGCGTCCAGCGGCGGCCCGGACCAGTTCGCGGGCAATCGCATCACCGCCCTTGAGCTCACCCTCGTACTCAAGCTCGATCTTTCCGGTCATGGACGGCAGGGCCGCGTAGACATCGACGATACGCGGGACGGCGTGGTCGTCACCTGAAGCCAGCGCCCGGCGTTCGGCGTTCGACACCACGTTCTCGAGCACCGAAATCGGAAGCCGTTGGGAGACGCCGCTGCGGCGGTCAACGCGCTTGTCCTCGCGGGCAAGAAACGCGATCTGTTCGACCACCTCGCGGATGTAGGCGGGCACCTCGACCGGAATTCCGTTCCGCTGTGTCCACGACTCCTGTCCGGTAATCGCGACGCCCTGCGCGATCTCCGCCGGATAGTGGGTGCGGATCTCGCTGCCGATGCGGTCCTTGAGCGGAGTGATGATCTTGCCGCGGGCCGTGTAGTCCTCGGGGTTGGCGGTGAAGACAAGCAGGATGTCGAGCGGCATCCGCACCGGATAGCCCTTGATCTGGACGTCGCCCTCCTGCATGATGTTAAACAGCCCGACCTGGATCTTGCCCGCCAGATCGGGCAGTTCATTGATCGCGAAGATGCCGCGGTTGGCGCGTGGGAGCAGGCCGTAGTGTATGGTCAACTCGTCGGCCAGGTCGTGGCCGCGGCGCGCGGCTTTGATGGGGTCGATGTCGCCGATCATGTCGGCGATGGTGACGTCGGGTGTCGCCAGTTTTTCGACGTACCGCTGCTCCGGGCTCAACCAGGCGATGGGTGCGTTGCCGCAATGCTGTTCAAGGATCATCTGCCCCTGGCGCGACACCGGACGGTAGGGATGGTCGCGGATTTCGGTTCCCGCGAGGTAGGGCATCCAGGGGTCCATGAGGGTGGTGAGCATGCGGATCAACCGGGTCTTGGCCTGGCCCCGGAGTCCGAGCAGGATAAAATTGTGCCGTGAAAGGACGGCGTTCACCACTTGCGGAACCACCGTGTCTTCATACCCAAGGACGCCTGGGAACAGGGTTTCGCCCCGCCGCAGCTTCGCGATCAGGTTCTCGCGCAACTCGTCCTTGACGGACCGGCCAACCATCCGCTCTTCGGTGAATTCACTCTTCCGCAGGGCCTCAAGCGTGCTTGGAAGCTGAGAGCTCATTGAGTCTAGGCCGATGGTATCACGGAATTCGCGATACAATGGCTGGGTGGCAGATCAGCAAAAGCTCTACTCCTCGGAAGCCCATGGCAGCGGCACCTTTATCATCACCAAACCCAAGCGCAAGAATCACAAGAAGCGCCAAACCCAACTGAAGAACCCGCAACGCGGCGCCCGCCGGTAGACCGGACCGCGGTGAAAATCAAAGAACTCAGGCTCCATCCGGCAGCCATCGCCGATGGGCCGCTTCGCAGTTCCTATGGGCGGCACGCGCCCTACGCTTTGCGCACGCTCGTCGAACTCAAGACGACCGACGGGATCACGGGGATCAGCGAGACCTACGGCGGTGACGGCCCCTTGGCGGCCCTTGAAGCCGCCCGTCCGCTGGTCGAAGGCCGGGATCCGTTCCAACTCACACCCTTGTGGATGGATCTCGCGCAGCGCGCCGAACAGGACCGCAAAGGCGGCGACCGGAGCCAGACCTATCTGGTGCCGGGTGAGAATCCGCTGGATGTCCACACCCGGACCTACGCCGCGCTTGAAGTGGCCTGCCTCGACGTGATCGGCAAGGCAGTTGGGAAGCCGCTCTGCGACTTGGTTGGAGGACGGGCGCGGAGTTCACCTCCGTTTTCCGCGTACCTGTTCTACAAACACGGCGGTGGTGGCGGCATGGGCGATGACGCCCGCGAGGATGAGTACGGTGAGTGCTTGACTCCGGAGTCCATGGTTGCCCAGTGCAAACAGATGGTGGCCAAGTATGGATTCAAGGAGATCAAGCTGAAGGGCGGAGTCCTGGATCCGGACCAGGAGATCGAGACGCTCCGCCAGTTGCGTGCTGCGTTCGGGCCCGCGTATCCGTTGCGCATTGACCCGAATTGTGCCTGGTCAGTTGAGACGTCGGTGCGCGTCGGACGCAAGCTCAAGGACGAACTGTCTGGCGGAGGATACCTGGAGGATCCTGCTGCCGGTATGGACGGGATGGCCGAAGTCCGGCAGCGGCTGTTGGCAGAGGGGAATGAGACTCCGCTCGCAAGCAACGTCGCCACGACGGCCTTCGAGCACCTTCCGGTCGCACAACGCACCGGGGCGGTGCAAATCGTGCTTTCGGATCCGCACTACTGGGGCGGGATCCGAAATCAGCAGCACCTGTCGAAGTTCGCCGAGGTGCTCGGGCTCGGATTGTCGATGCACTCGAACAATCATCTCGGCGTCAGCATGATGATCATGGCGCACGCCTCGGCGTGCTGTCCGCATCTGACGTTTGCTTGTGATACACACTATCCATGGCAGACCGAGGTGGACGAGGTTGTCCTTGGCGGCCGGGTGCCGATCGTGGACGGCTGCGTGCACATTCCGGACAAGCCAGGACTCGGCGTCGAGCTCGACTATGACCAGCTCGCGCGTGTGTCTGAGCGCTACCGCAAACTCCCCTATCGCAAGCGGGACGACGAGGCTGAAATGCGCAAGCATGTCGACCCCAACTGGAAACGCATACTCCCCCGGTGGTAAGGATTGATCTAACGCATGAGTCTGGCACAGAAGTTCACGGGTGTTTTCGGATTCCCCATCACCCCATTTAACAAGGACTTGTCGCTCAACCTGGATGGGTTGGCGAAGAACGTCGATGAAATGACCCGGCACCCGTTCTGCGCGATCGTCGCGGCGGGTGGGACGGGCGAGATCTACTCGATGTCGGTCGAGGAGAATATCGAAGTGGTTCGCGTGGCCGTGGAAGCCACCGACGGCCGGATGCCGGTCGTGGCCGGCGTTGGCTACAACCTTCCCATGGGTGTCGCGATGGCGAAGGGAATGGAGCAGGCGGGCGCGAAGGCGCTATTGATCATGCCGCCTTACTACACCAACGCGCCGTTCGAGGGGCTGGTGGCCTACTACAAGACGATCGCCGGCGCGACTGGCCTCGAAGTATCGCTCTACAGCCGGGACTGGGCGGCGTTTTCGCCGGATCAGGTGGCCCGTCTGGCCGGTGCGATTCCGAACCTGACGTTTTGGAAGGACGGCCAGGGCGACGCGCGGAAGTACCAGCGCATCATGAGCGTGGTCGGGGACCGGCTTGCCTGGATCGGCGGCATCGGCGACGACTGCGTGTCCGCCTACTTCGGCGTCGGGGTGCAGGCCTACACGTCCTCGATTTCCTCGATCGCTCCACGGCTGTCGCTGGCGCTGGCCGAGGCGGGGATGAAGCGCGATTTCGCCACGTTGGATGTGCTCATGAAGAAATTCGTGCATCCACTGTATGCGTTGCGGGACCGTCTGAAGGGCTACGAGGTGTCGGTGATGAAGACGATGATGGAGATGATAGGCAAGCCCGCGGGTCCAGTGCGTCCGCCGCTGGTGGATACCAAGCCGAGGGAGGAAGCGGATATCCGGAAGGTAGTCGAGCTGTACGCGGAGTGGGCATGAGGATGCGCCACCTACATCATCAGACGCATTGTCCTTGAGATGTGGATGGCGGCCGGCGTTCTGGCTGAACAGAGCGAATCCGCGGCGGGTTCCATCCCGTGGTGGCAAGTCGTCTCATGGGCTTCGGGGGCGAGCGCGGCGGTCGAGACCATCAGCGTGGTCCAACACCTGAGATCCCCGGCTGGTCTTCCAGGGTATTACACGAACACCAAATTCTGGATTGCCCGGGCCTTCGTCATCGGCTGCGCTGGAGGGTTGGCCGTCGCGTTTCACGCCCCCGACCCGCTCCTGGCGATCCATGTCGGCGCCGCAACCCCTGGGATTCTGTCGTTGATGTCACCCCCGGATCATTAGCCAGGCGAGCGTAGGTAGGAGATGAACGTTCGAAGCCCCTTGAAGCGGAAGACTGTGTTCTTCACGCTCGGAAAGAGGCGCATGGCCACAAGAAGGGCGATCAAGACCACGTAAATGGCCAGGATCAGTTGTGAGAGAAGTTCCACCAAGGTCGGCGTCATTGTACTTCCCCGGGCCTGCGGCCAACGTCACGCACCCTTGGGAGCCGCCCAATGATTCCGGTACTTCCGGCGCAGAAGCCCGTTGGCCTCCGCATCCCCCGGGATCATCTCCTTCGCCGCATCGAAAGCGATGTTCCGCCCGGTCCGGTGAACGATGTTGCCGAAGTGGCAAAGGGCCGTGGACACATGTCCAATTTCGATCTCGCAGTTGGGCTTGTTGCGCGACAGCACACAATCGATGAAATTCTTCATGTGCTCGTCGGAGTCGTTCCCTACCACTTCCTGATCCACCTTGCCGGACTTGTTAAACACCCGGTAGCCCCATTTCCGTTCCCAGCGCCCGATATGGATGAAGCCGTCCGTCCCATACACAGCGACTCCGTTGTCGATCCCCTCCAGGCCGTAGTCGTGCCAGATGCGCATCTCCCAAAGCAGCCCCTTGCCACCCGAATAGTCAAACGAGATGTTCATCGTGTCGGGCGTTTGCTGGTCGTCCTTGAAGAAGTACTTGGCGCCGGAGCCACTGATGCGCGACGGGAGTTCGACCCCCAAGGCCCAACGCGCAATGTCCAACTGGTGGACCCCGTCGTTGCCCATGTCCCCGGTGCCGAAGGCCCAATGCCAGTGCCACTTGTAATGGAAGCGGTTCTCATTAAACGGAATCATCTCCGCCGGACCCACCCAGGTGTCGTAGTCCACGCCCGCCGGAACCGGGCCATCCCGTTTGCTACCGATGTCGGCGCGCTGCTGAGAGTTCCAGGCTTTGGCCATCAGGGTCCGGCCGATGCGGCCCGAGTGGCATAGCTTCACCGCCTCGGCAGTGTTCGGCCGGCTGCGCGATTGGAGTCCCCCCTGGACGATCCGCTTGTTGCGCCGTGCAGCGTCGATCAGCAGCCGGCCCTCACGGTAGTTGTGCGAAACCGGCTTTTCAACGTACACGTCCTTGCCTGCGTCGCAGGCCAGGATCGCCGCCGGCGCATGCCAGTGATCCGGGGTGGCGATCAACACGGCGTCAACGTTCCGGTCTTCGAGCACGCGGCGCATGTCCGCGCTGCCGCGCACGGTGCCGTATCCCGCCTTGGCCGCGGCGGCTTGGGCGCGCTCCAGGCGCGCCTGGTCGACATCGCAGACGTGGGTCACCCTGGCATTGGGGACCCTGGTCACTTCGCGGGCCATCAGGTGGGTGCCGCGCCCGCCGACGCCAATCACGCCAATCCTCACGATGTTCTGGCCAAATCCATATTGAGAGGCGGCCGCAGCGCCCGCCATACTGACGAAAGTCCGCCGGTTCGATTCCATAGGCTCTCTATTATCTCTCAACGGGAGGTGGGTGTTCCACGTTGTCAGGCGCAAACGCTGGGTGACATTACCGGTGAAGTCCGCGACGCCTCGGGCGCCGTGATCGCCGGGGCGAACATCACGTTGGTCATTCAATGATGTAGAGGTAGTAGTGATTGATTGATTGACGTAGACCGTTTTGTCGCGCGTGAACTGGAACTGCCCTTCGACCTTGTTGCCTTGGTAGGCTTGCGCCTTTTCCTGAGCCACGCCGATGAACACGATGCCGTCGCGGATGCCACGCTGCCGGCGGAACTGGTTGGCCACGTCGTCCTTGCGCTCTTTGTGGTTGCACTGATAGATCGGAATCTGCTCACGCCCAGCCATCGTTTTCACAGCATCACGGAACCAGAACCGCAGGCGATGGAATCGGTTTGCCCAACTGCTCACGCATGAACGTCACCAGCCCGCCCGAAGTGGCCAACGGTCTATGTAGCCATTCAGGTACAGCCGGTCCAGGCATTCCACTTCTAACCCAAGTTCGTCACTGGACCATCGATTTCAGCGATTTTCGAGGTTTCAGTCAAGACAAGCGCCGTGTTTTCAGTACGCGTGTCCGGAGAACACGATGTAGTGTAGACCTACCCTCTTGTCGTTTTTC
>VFZX01000253.1 GCA_016871015.1 Acidobacteriota bacterium
TGTCGCGCCCGTTACCCTACCAAGTTTTTCAATGCGATAGGCGCGTGCGTGCGTCCCCTCCATCTTCGCCGATGCACCTGCGGCGACCTTCGACGGCGGGACTCGAACCTGCGACCCTCTGCTTAGAAGTTGAGCGGGCGATCTTCTCCGCGTTTCGCTCGACTACGCTATCGTGCTCAGAACATAGGGACTTTTGGCCTGAAGTGAGCATTGTGGCGTTCGCAGGGGTAGTGGAGCGCAAGGGGGATGATTCGAGGGGTTACGTCACAAATCATGTCACAAGAGCACCAGGTCGGCATCGTTCCCCTATTCGTGGCTCGGCAGTCCGGGCCGGGGGATTGACCGACGCAGCAACTTCAGAGAAACCTGATCCCGCCCGCGATCAGGCCGACGATCCGCCCGACGTTGCAGCCCCTCTCATGCCAGAGGATTGTCTTCGCCACAGATGCGTTCATGACTCGCTCCCAGTTCAACCAAGCTATGATCGGGCAAAGAACTGCCAAGAGAATCCACGACAGATCGACGCCCGCAAGAGTGCGTAGCGCGTTTACGGCAATCCACACCGAACAGACGTAGCCGAAGGCATCTTGCGCGAGGCCCACAAAGAACGAAAGTGCAGGTGGAGGCGGATCCGACACCGCCTTCGCCATCAGAATCAACGCGATCGCTGCTGGTAGCTTGATGAACCCACTTGCGGACACGATGAATGCACCCGCTACGACGTTGAGGATTATTGCCATTGCCATACTTCGGCCTCTGTTGGTTCGCAGGATTCGCGGGGAGGGACAGGGCCGTCTTCTTCGCCCACAGCTTCCTAGCCAGCCTCGCAACCCGCCGCCTTCAGTATACAACCGCGATGTCAAGCGCGATGCGCTCCTTCTGCGCGTCGGCCCCTGCGCCGGCCGCGTCAGATGTCGAGCCCGAGCTTCCGCAACTGTTCGAACGCCATTCCGACCAGATGCTCGACCGTGACGCTGCGGGGCATTCGAGGATTCGAGCGTGCCGCAAGCCCGTCAATCCTATCCAGCAAGTCCGCTCGGAGGTACAAATCCGTTCGCCTTGCCAAGGCCAAGCGTTGACTCGTCTTTTGGATCAGCGCGACAAACGCGGACCTCACCTCATTTCACACGCACCACCTTCGCCTTCTTCAGCCCCATCGCGAGCGTTGCGAGAACCTGGGCGAGATCCTCGGCCATTTCGCGAGCGGGTCGAGTTACTCAATGCGGCGAGTATACCGCAGGGCGATGCTCGCAGTGCTCTCACACCTCGAGGAGCGGAGCGAGCCTCGGCCCGGACAAGCAAGAGCGCCACCTTGACACGATAGAGGTCTGCCGTGCCTCAACGCTGCCTTCTTGCGCAGTGGGAGGTCTCGCGGTAGAAGTGGATTGTTTCTCCGGCTCCACTTGTGGCGCGGCGCCGCCGATGGCATGAGCATCGAACTCCACAAAACCCGCGCGCAGACGCTCGCGAGACACGCGTCCCCCCCAAAGCCCCCCCAGTATAGCTTGGGGCCGGTGCCGGACGGGCGCGTTCGGCCGCAGCTTCGTGAAGAATCCTGAAACCCGCGGCCGCGAGTTCCAGTATTCGATGAAGTTCATCTTCTAGAATCTGATCTGATCCGCAACACTTGAGCCGGGACCGCGAGGCCCCGGCTCTTTTGCTTGTGCTGCACTTCCCATGATCGGCTCGCCGTGATAGCATCCACCCCCTTACCGACTTCAAGCGCAACACGAGCGACTTCATGAACCAGACGAAGAGGACGCGCCGGCCAGTGGTGCTTCAGGACGCGGAGAGCTATCAGCAGATTCTCGACCGGTTGGACCGGCTCGAAGCGGTCGCGGCGATCAAGGTCGGTATTGCCGCCGTAGAGGAAGGACGCTCGAAGCCGGCGCGAAAGGCACTGGCGGTGCTGCAGGAGAAACTTGGCGTTTCAGGTTGACATCACCGACCCGGCGCTTTCGGCGCAGCGCCCGGCAGGCAGCCCACCACCGGCCACAGCAATAGCCGCAACCGCTTCATCGTTTTCCACCCCCATCATATCCCCAGCCGTTCCGCCGCACACACCGGCTACCGCGCATTCCTGCGCTCCTTGTAAATGGCGAACGCGCGGTCGGCCCGCGCGGCATTGCCGGCGCGCCGGTGGAGCGTACCGAGCTGGAAATGGAGCCGCCCGCTGGGATCGGCAGGCGCCGTTTCAAGAACCTGTATCGCCTCGACAGTGCGCCCCGCCTTCGCCAGACTCTGCGCCAGGTACGACCGGGTCTGCTCATCCGCCGGGCGAGCCCGGGAGGCGCGTTGCAGAAACGGAAGCGCTGCCGCAGGCTCTCCGGACACAAACAACACCTCGCCCAACAGCGCGGCCATCACGGGGCTTCCCGGCTCTTTGAGCATGGCTTCGCGCAACAACCTGGCGGCTTCTCCCAAGCGGCTCTGCCGGGCCTGGAACTTCGCATAAGCAGTCAGCGACGCAGAGTCGCGGCGGCTGTGCTCCACCGCTTCGCGGTAGTGCCGGTCGGCTTGTTCGGCATCGCCAGCCTGCTCGAAAAGATGCGCTCGCGCCTGGGCGGCAAGCGGCGAGGTGGGCGCGGTTTCCACCAGCTTGCGAAAGCCCCAGTCGGCCAGCCGTTTCGCGCGGACAGCGGCCGCATAGGCATCCTCCGGCCGCCGGGCACTTTGGAAGTCGAAGCTGAGGTCGCGCTCTTCGCTACACGTGGTGGAAATGCGGCAATCCTCCGATCCCCGCTTCCACGCCTCCTGAAACGATGCCGCGGCTTCGGTGCGCTGCCCCCGGGCCAACCGCAGCAGCCCCAGTGTGACATACGCCTCGGGCCTCGCCGGTTGCCGGGCGATCGCGTCGAGGATACGCGACTCCTCGCCCGAACCCGGCTCTTCCGCGACGATGAGCGTGAAGAAGTAGGCGGCTTCGGCGTCGTCGGCCAGTTGCCGCGCCGCCCCCCCGCACAGCAACCTGGCCGAATCGCCTAGGGCGAAGAACGTCTCGGCATGCGCGGGAGTCAGCCGGAGTTGTGCCCGAAACGCCGGAATCGCGCGCGCGTGCTCGCCTAGCGCGGCAAACGTGCGGCCGAGGTAGTAGTGAACCTCCGTGTCTTCCGGCTTGGCCGCGGCGTAGCGCGCAAGAGGTGCGGCCGCCTCTGCATACCTCTCCAGGTTATAAAGCGCGACGCCGCGTCCGAGCTCCGCCGAAAGCAACGAGCCGTCGTGGCGCAGCGCTAACTCAAAATTCGCCAGAGCCCCCGCATAGTCACGCTGCGCCGCAAGCACCAGCGCGAGATTCAACTCAGCCGCGCCCCAGCCAGGCTTGAGACGGAGAATATCGCGATAGGCCTTGGCTGCCGCCGGCAGGTCTTCGGCGGTTTCGGCGGCCCGCGCCTCCCCAAGGAGCCGGCGGAGCCGCGGCGCGGCGTCCTCGGACAGAACGGGGAGGCCTGCCGCGCACATCGCGACCATGAGACGGATCAGAATATGAACTTCAACCCCAATTGCATCGTTCGCGCCGATCCAGCCGAGAAGATCTGCCCCGTATTGACCAAGCCGATCGTCGTCACCGGATTGCCGAGATTGACGTGGTTCGTTGAGTTGAACATCTCCCACCGGAATTGCACAAACCTTTTCTCGGTGACATAGAAGTTTTTGAACAAGCCCGTGTCCAAGCTATGGTTCCCCGGGCCGTCCAGAATGCCGATACCCGAACTGCCAAACACGCGTACCGGTGGAGCGGCAAACGCGGCCGGATTGAACCAGCCGGCGGCTGTGGGATTGGAGACTTTCGGGTTGCCGACCGTATCCGACCGCGTTCCGTAGCCGTTGCCGAGCGGCGCACCGAGAGCGACCATCGTCAGCGGCGCGCCGGAGACGAAACCGTAGAGACCGTCGAACTCCCATCCGCCGAGCAACGCATTCAGCACCGGATGCAGGCTGGAGCCGAACCTGCGTCCCTTGCCGAACGGCAGTTCATAGATCGCGCTCAGCGTGAGCACATGCTTACGATCGTCACCGGAGCGGCCGCGATCGTAGCCGCGCGGCGAGAAGGGCGTGTATTGCACTCCGTTCTGCAGATACTTGCCCCACGCATACACTCCCGTGAGATTCATGCCTGCGCTGAAGCGCCTCTCCCATTTCAACTGCGCTGAGTTGTACCACGAGCGGCCCTGATTGGTGTAGAGAGAAACTCCGCTGAAGGCGGGATACGGGCGCGCCGCCTGCAGGTTCGTATAGACGCCGGGCGCCACGGCATTATTGTCACGCGTGCCGACTACGTCCAGTACGCGGTTGCCCACATATGACACCGTCAGCGCGGACTTGAGCGGCATCGACTTCTGGATCGAAATATTGTACTCGTGCGATTTCTGGGTGACCACATCCACAGCCGGCGCGATCACCGAGGGTGACAGAAACACTGTCGGATCGTCGGAGAACGCAGTCTCCCACCGTGTGAGCGAAGCGGCTGTGTAAATCGGATTCTCGAAGTTCCAGTAGGGAGGCCCCACCACCGCCGACGCCGTGTTGTTGCCGGTAAATCCGTTGTGGGGGAAAATCCCGTAGCCGCCGCGAATCACCAGGTCGTTTTTGCCGAACGGCCGCCACGTAAGACCCAGCCGCGGCGAAACGTAGCCGTTGGCGATGAACAATCCGCGCGGCACCTTGGCGGTGGTGGCCGGAACCCACAACCCTTCGGTCGCCTTGGCCACGAAACGCGCCACCGGTTGCGCCGTGAGGTCCAATTGCCCGTTCTTGTCTTCGCCCGCCAGGGCTTTGCCAAGACGCGGATAGAAGCCGCTCACATTGCCGCGCACCGCCTGCTTCTCATGCCAGTAGTCCGCCCGAACGCCCAGGTTCAGCGTGATGTTCTGCGAGACTTTGAAGAAGTCCTGCACGTAGATTCCCGAGTACGGCGAACGCTTCATCCCGAACGTCTGCAACGGGAAGTTCCGGCCGCCGGCTTGCGTGAATCCCAGCAGGTAGTCGGCAAACCCATCGCCTGTGTATTGGGAGTTGAACGTGAAGTTGCCGCGGCTGGCGAACGAACCGTGGCGTCCGAACGTAGAGCGATCGTTCAGTTCGTAGCCCAGGTTGATGGTGTGCTTGCCGCGGATCAGATTGAGCCCTGCTTTGCCGTTCTTTGCCTCCATCCAGAGACGGCCGGGATTCCCCCACGGCGCCTGGAAGCCGGTGTAGCCGGAGATGCCGACCGTGGGAAGACCGGTAAAGCCTTCACGCCCCGCCGTCTGGAAACCCCGAATGCCTGCCTGCTGCGTCAGGTTTTCGATGCCCACCAGCGGCGATCGGAAGGTGTTGAGCGAGCGGGTGTAGCCGGCCGTCACGGTCAGCAGCGTATTCGGAGTCATGTTGTAGTTGTACGTAAGCCCAACGTTGTGTTGTTTGGTGTTGTTCTGCTGGAAATACTCCGGTCTGTAGTCGGGTTGGCGCTGGCGGTTGTCATACACAATCCAGCGGCCGAAGATCCGATGCTGGCTCGTAAACTGGTGATCCACGCGGCTGACATATTCGTACGTGTTGTTCGGCACAGCGGCCAGTCCACGGAACCGGCCGTCGGATGCGTTCGGCAACAACAGAAAGGGAAAGAAGGAGCGTGAGGCGGAACTGAAACGCGAAACTGGAATCTGCTTGTTGGCGAACGGCTGGCCATTGTTGACCGGGTCGCGCACGGCGGCGGCCGTGATTGGTGAGAAATCCCCCTGCAACATCCCTGGCTGCACCACCGTTGAGTTGTAGAACCGCCCTTCGCGAATCATCGTACTTTCGAAGGCGGCAAAGAAATGCGTCCGGTCTTTGATAATCGGCCCTCCGATCGTCCCGCCAAACTGATTGCGGCTGAGCTTGGGCTTGGTAGCACCCGGACGCTTGGCAAAAGTGTTGAAGGCATCCAGCTTCTCATTGCGCAGAAACTCAAACAACGTGCCGTGGAATTGATTGGTGCCGGACTTGGTCACCAGTTGGATCTGCACAGGATTACGCCCGTGCTCAGCCGAAAAATTCGCCGTCTCGACATTGAATTCGGAAATCGTGTCGACGTTGGGGATGGTGATGGCCCGCTCGTCCATGCCGGCATTGGCGTTGAGACCGTCCACCTGGAACTCGGTGACGTCGGCGCGGTTGCCCATGCCCTGCACCGTAGTGCCGCGCTCAGGGCCGCTCCGGTCGCTGACAAAGCGCATGCCCGGCACCAGGCGCACCAGTCCGATCGGATTGCGGCCGTTCAGCGGCAGCCCCACCATCTGGCGCTGTTCCACGGTGCCGCCCACCGACGCCTTGTCGGTCTGAATCAACTCCACTTGCGCTTCCACCGCAACCTGCTCGCTGACCTGCCCGACTTCCAGCACCGGCGCCAGGCGCTTGCGTTCGCCGATGCGGAGCTCGGCGCCCGTTGTACTCCAGGTCTTGAAGCCGTTCATCGTCACTGAGACAGAGTAAGTGCCGTTCGGAAGCGCCAACACCTCGAAGATCCCTGCGTCGTTGGAGGTGGCGCTCCGCCTTAGCCCGGTTCCAGCATTCGTTGCAGTCACCGTGGCGCCGGCGACCACGGCGCCGGACGGATCGGTGACGACGCCGAGAATCGCGCCGTCAGAGCCGAGCTGCGCGTGAGCGGCAAACGCCGTCAGCAATAACGCCAGCGGCGCGAACAGCAGACAGAATCGTTTTTGCATTGATGAACCTCAACTAGCCCCAGTCTTGCGTCCGGAAGCAGGCGCACTAGGCCCGCTCCTGTTCGATCATCATAACCGAGGCTCCATTCAGGGTCAAGGGAGGGGTCCAGCAGGCTGAACAGCCTCTTCAAGGCCGGTCGGCGGGCGCCGAGATCGCCAGCGCCGTCGCCCGCAGCTCACGCGCAATCTCGTCAATAGTGTCCAGCGGCAACTGCGAGGCGGCGCCCGCTACCGAGAGCGCCGCGGCAAAACGCCCGTTCTGCATTACAGGCACGGCCACGCAGTGCACCGCCAGTTCTCCTTCTTCGTCATCCACCGCGTAGCCCGCCTTGCGCACCTTGACGAGTTCGCGCTGAACGATGCAGTCATCGAGCGTTACCGCGTCGCCTGACAAAACGAATGGGCAGCAGCCTGGCTGGGACATCGCCCTGTGCGAGTTTGTGGAGCGGAATCTTTATACAGCCGTCGTGTCGGATTCGCTCGATCAGTTGGGCGTGCGGCACCAGGCCATGCGCGCGCACGATTGCCTGCTCGGACGTGTATCACGTTCTCGACGAGCCGTTATGCGATGGAGATTGAAGCCATCGACAGCTTGCTGCCCGGCGAGGTGGCCGTGATCGGCACGCAAAAGTCGCAACGCAACGCTCCGTGGGGCGAGTCGCTTTCGACGGCGGCAAAAGCGCGCGGCGCGCGCGGCGCCGTGGTGGACGGCCTGATTCGCGACGTGATGAAGATCGAAGAGCTCGGCTTCCCGGTTTTCGCCGCCGGCATCAAGCCCGTGGACTCAATGGGCCGGGGCATCGTGACTTCCTACAACGTGCCAGTGGAATGCGGCGAAGTGATCGGCAGCCCTCTTCGCCGTGTCCCACCCCCTGGACGCCACCCAACACGCAGCGAAGAGCCTGATAAACTTGTCGTAGTATGATGCGCTGGATACTCCCGCCATCCGTCGCCGCGACACTGCTGGCGGCAAGCTGCTGGGCACAGGCCGCGCCCGCGTCGACGAGCCTTTACCGCGACCGGATCAAACCGCTGCTCGATCGAAATTGCCTCGCGTGTCACAACGAAAAAACGAAGCAGGGCGGGCTTGACCTTTCTTCGCGCGAGGCGCTGCTCAAGGGCAGCGAGCACGGCAAGGTCGTCGTCCCCGGCAATCCCAACGACTCGCAGTTCTACAAACTCGTCACGCATCTCACCGAGCCTGGCATGCCCTTCAAGGGGAAGAAGCTCCCGCAGGACGCCATCGATCTTTTTGCCGAGTGGATCCGGGCCGGCGTGCCGTATGGAGAAACCGCCGAGGAAGCGGACGCCGCCTTCGCGCTCGAGGCCGTCAAACATTGGGCCTTCCGCCAACCCGTGAAGCCCGGCGTGCCCGCCGCCCCGGCGCCGGGAGCGAACCCCATCGACGCGTTCCTCGCCGCGCGCCACACCGAAAAGGGCCTCACGCCGCTGCCCGAGGCCGACAAGCGCACGCTCATTCGCCGCGCCTATCTCGATCTCACCGGTTTGCCGCCTTCGCCCGAAGCCGTCGCGGCGTTTGTGGACGATCGGAATCCCAAGGCGTGGGACGCGCTCATCGATCGCCTGCTGGCCTCGCCGCAGTACGGCGAACAGTGGGGCCGCCACTGGCTCGACATCTGGCGCTATTCAGACTGGTACGGCTATCGCCAAACCAGCCAGGTGCGCTACTCGCAGCGCCATATCTGGCGCTGGCGCGACTGGACGGTGGAATCGCTCAATTCAAACAAGCCGTACACACAGATGATCGTCGAGATGTTGGCGGGCGATGAAGTAGCCCCCTCCGATCCGAACACGGTGCGGGCCACCGGGTACCTCGCGCGCAGCTGGTACATGTTCAACCGCAACGTCTGGCTGCAGGACACCGTCGAATACACGGCCACGGCGTTTCTCGGTGTCACGATAAAGTGCGCGCGCTGCCATAACCATAAGTACGACCCGATTCCGCAGACCGACTACTATCGCCTGCGCGCGTTCTTTGAGCCGCATGACGTACGAACCGATCGTGTGCCCGGCGAGGCCGACACCTTGAAGGACGGGCTGCCGCGCGTGTACGACGCCGATGCCAACAAGCCCACCTACCGTTTTGTGCGGGGCAACGAGGATAACCCCGACACTTCGATCGCGATTCAGCCCGGTGTACCGTCGCTGTTTGGCAAGGCGGACCTCAAGACGCAGCCCGTGCCGCTGCCGGTGGAAGCATATTTCCCCGATGGGCGCTCGTTTGTGCCCCAGGATCTGCTGACCCAGGCCCGCGGTGCCATTGAAAAAGCGGAAGCCGAGGCACGCAAAGCAAAGGAAAAACCCGAGCCGGCCGCCGTCGTTGCCGCCGCCGAAAAACGCGTGGAGGCGGCACGCGCCGCGTTGCCCGCGCTCGAAGCCCGCATCGCCGCGGACCTCGCCGCTATGATGACGCCCGTGCCGCCGAACGCCGAGGGTCTGGCCGTGAAAGCCCGCGAACTCGAACTTGCCGCCAACAAACTGAAAGCGGAGGCCGAAATCCTGCTTGGCCAGCACGAGTTTGAACTCGCCAAGCAAGACCCGAAAAAGCTGGGCGGCGCGACGCGGAAGCTCGAAGCCGCCGTGAAGGCGCTGAGAGAACCCGCCGAAGGCTACACGCCGATCGGGCCGAAGTATCCGGTCGCCTCCAGCGGCCGGCGTCTGGCGCTCGCGCAATGGATCGCGTCGAAGGACAATCCGCTCACGGCCCGGGTGGCGGTCAACCACATCTGGCTGCGGCATTTCGGCAAAGCGCTCGTCCCTACGGTGTTCAACTTTGGCAAGAGCGGCAAGCCGCCCACGCACCCGGAACTGCTCGACTATCTCGCCGTCCGGTTCATGGAAACCGGCTGGGATCTGAAGGCGATGCACCGGCTGATCATGACGTCGAGGGCGTACCGGATGAGGTCCTCCGGCTGGACCGAGACGGCGGCCCAAGCCAAGGCGGACCCGGATAACACGCAGCTCTGGCGGATGAACGTGCGCCGGATGAGCGCCGAAAATGTGCGCGACAGCCTGCTCGCGCTGTCTCAACTGCTTGAACCGCAGATGGGCGGCCCGGAGATCGACGAGACCAAGGGGCAGGACATCTACCGCCGCTCGCTCTACTTCCGCCACACGCCGGACCTGCAGATGGACATGCTGAAGGTGTTTGACGCAGCGAGCCCCATTGAGTGTTTCGAGCGCAGTGAGAGCATCGCGCCGCAACAAGCGCTGGCACTGTCTAACAGCAAGCTGAGCCAGAAGGTGGCCGCGGAAATCGCCGCCAAGCTCCCCACTGAATCCGCGGCGCTGGTCTCGGCGGCGTTTGAGCGCGTCCTAGGCCGCCCGCCGAATGAAGCCGAGCGCGCGGCCACCGCCGAGTTCGTGGCCGGACAACTGGCCTACTACCGCGGCGACGCGGCACGGGCGGGCGCCAGCCTGGTGCACGTGCTGCTGAATCACAACGACTTTGTGACAATTCGATAAGGGAGAACGCGCATCATGAAACCGCATCTTTGTTCGGATCGCCGGTCGCGCCGGGTCTTTCTGGCCGACACGGGCATGGGACTCACGGGCCTGGCGCTCGGCGCCATGCTGCCGCGCCGCGCCGGGGCCGCCGCCGATGGCTGGCTGCCGCCCAACGGCAAGCCGCATTTCCAACCGAAAGCCAAGCGCGTGATCTGGCTGTTCATGCTCGGCGGCGTGAGTCACGTCGAGTCGTTCGACCCCAAGCCCGTTCTCTCGCAGTACGCCGGCAAGCAGCTCTCCGCCACACCCTACAGGGACGTGCTGAGCAACCCGCGCAACAAGGAGAACCTGAAGGCGTTCGTGGCCAGCCCGCACAACATCAGACTGACGCTCTATCCACTGCAGACGGGCTTCAAGGAGCGCGGCAAGAACGGCGTGCACGTGAGTGACTGGTTCCCGCACATGGGAGACCTGATGCATGAAGTCTCTCTGGTCCGCTCCATGTGGACCACCGATAATGACCATGGCGCGATCCTGCAGTTCCACACCGGCCGCCACATCTTTGAGGGCTACCTGCCGACGGTCGGCTCCTGGGTGCATTATGGGCTCGGGTCGTTGAACGAGAATCTCCCGTCGTTTGTCGCGCTCGGCGAGCCGCCCAGCGATTGCTGCGGTGGCAACGGCACGCATGGCTCCGGCTACCTCGGCCCGGAACATGCGGGCGTGGTGCTCGGAACGAACCCCGAGAATCCTCTCCCGTTCGTCTCGCCCGGCCCCGGGGTGTCGCCCGAAGAACAGCGCCGCGAGTTTGCCTTCCTCAGCAAGTTGAACGGCTTGTCGTCCGTCGAGTATCCGGCGGACCCGGCGCTGCGGGCTCGCATTAAATCCTACGAACTGGCATTTCGCATGCAGATGGCCGTGCCCGATGCGATCCGCTTCAAGGACGAACTGCCGGAAACGCAGAAGCTCTACGGGCTCGACAACGAAATCACCAAGCCGTTCGGCGAGGTTTGCCTGGCCGCGCGCCGTCTCTCTGAGCGCGGCGTGCGTTTCGTGCAGGTCTACCACGGCGGGCCGGGCAATGGCTGGGATTCGCACAGCGATCTGAAGAAAAACCACGGCGAGCTGGCGGCCAAGGTGGACCAACCGATCGCGGGACTGTTGCGCGACCTCAAGCAACGTGGCCTGCTCGATGAAACCATCGTCGTGTGGGCCACCGAATTCGGCCGCACACCGGGGGCGCAAAACTCGAACGGCCGCGATCATCATCCCTTCGGCTTCTCTGTGTGGATGGCCGGCGGCGGCCTCAAGCAGGGCGTCGTACATGGCGCGACGGACGAGATCGGTTTCCACGCCGCAGAGAATCGTCACTATGTGACCGACATCCACGCGACCGTGCTGCACCAACTCGGCATCGATCCCCGCAAGCTCGATATTCCCGGCCGCCAACGGATCGACCTCGACTACGGAAAACCCATCCGCGACATCATTGTTTAGCGCGGCCATACGGACGCTGGACGCCATCATGCAGTTGGCGAATCCCGGCGATCCGCAGTTGCGGCCCGGCAGCGCGGAGTACGCCTATGTCTTCCAGGGCGGCATCCACACCGCACCGATGAGCGGCGGTCCCGCGGTGAGGGCCGCGCAAGGGGCAATTCCGCTGTTGCCGCCGCCTGCCTCTCCCACCTGCCGTTCGCCCGCCGCTCCGGCACACGGAGCTTGCGCGGCTGCGGGACTCGTGATCGCTAACTGACCAAAGCAGGTTCGGACTGAATTCACACATTCGAACGACGCTAGTCCGCAACACTGGAGCCGGGGCCGCGAGGCTCCGGCTCTTTTGCTTTGTGCTACACTACTCTTGTTATGTTTTCCCTCCCTGTACGAATGTCCCTCTAACCCCTGAGTAGCACCAGGCGCCAGTCAACCGAGCTGCCGCCCGTGCTGGACCCGAGGCCCGTACAAACAACCGAAAGGGAAAACACCATGGCTTGGATCCGCCAAGCGCTCGAAA
>VFZX01000254.1 GCA_016871015.1 Acidobacteriota bacterium
TCCTCAACCGTGTCCCCTTCTTGACGCGCCGCAATCACCCGCCTACGCAGGTCAATTCCTAGGGCCCTAGCCATTCTCAGTTGGCGGATTCGCGTGGAGCTTTTTTATTATACGTGAAAATGCTCTAGGTGTGCGCGCCTTCAGTCTCGACGTACTGGTGCCGGATACCGCGCGAAGTGAGCAGCGCCGCGAGCTCTTGATTCCGCTTCAACGCGAAATCCTGTTTGCCGCACCCGATCCACACGTTGCGCAGGCTGCGGTTGGTGTCCGCGGCGTTCGACAGCACCGATGCGAAGCGTGTCTCGAAGTCCTGCGGGGCGGCCGAGCTGAAAGCGGCAATACTCGAAAACACCGGAATATGGCCGAATCCGATGTGCAGGCTCTGTCCGCCGCCCATGGAGAGGCCGGCAATGGCACGGTGGTCGCGGTTCTTCACCACCCGGTAGCTGCTCTCGATGAACGGGATCACGTCCTGCATCATGTAGCTCTCGTACTTCTCCACGTTCTTTGCTTGCACCTCACGGGGCGAGCCAAACGGAACAGCGTGGCCATACGGCATCACGATGATCATGGGACGCGCCTTGCCATCGGCGATCAGGTTGTCGGCGATGAAGTTGGCGTGTCCCGCCAGGACCCAGCCGCCGGCGATGTCGTTCGAGCCGTGGAACAGGTACAGCACCGGATAGCTCTTGTCCCGCTGGCGGTCGTAGCCCGGCGGCGTGTAGATCCAGATCCAACGCGTGTCGCCGAGCGCCTTCGACTTCTGCCACTGAATATCCACCTTGCCGTGCGGAACATCACGGATGTCCCACGGCTGCGGACTCGCGGCGTGAACCTCCACCATGCTCGCCGAGGTCCGTGAGCGGAGCTTGATGCGCGGATTCACCGGATCGGCCACGGTGGCGCCGTCGACGTTGAACGTGTAGATGTAGACGTTCGGATCGAGCGGGCCAAGCGTCAGCTCCCACACGCCGTTCCCGCCACGAGTCATTGCCTGTTGCGTCCCGGCGGGCATCCAATCGGCCGCGAATCCAACCGATTTGGCATTCGGCGCGTGCATCCGGAACGTGACACGGCGGTCCGGGTGGACTTCCGGCGACACCAGATTCCCGCCCGGACTGGAGCGAATGTGCTTCTTGAAGAACGCGATCGTCTCTTCGTGAAATTTCGGTACAGGATCGGCGCCCAGTTCCTTGGCGTGCCGGACAACGCACTCGATGCCCAGCTTGTCCATGTGCGTCTTCAGCCGGTATCCGAAACGGATGTGATGGATCCCAGCGCCGGGCCTGGCATTGGCTGGCACTGGCTCCGGTCCCTCGTTGTAGAGCAGCAGCACGGGAGGATCATCGCGAGTCAGCCAGTTCAGCGGTGAAGCATCGCGGAAGCTCCAGTCCAGCTCGGGAGAGTTCCACACCTCGTCGTGCGTTTTCTTGCCGAACAGGGTTGGCAGCGCCGGATGATTCGCGGCGACAGGACTGATCAGTTCCCGGACCTCGCGCGGATCGAGAAACGTCTGCGCCCCGCGCAGCGCCGCCGCGGTGATGCGCGTCGACTGGCGTGCCACCGGGTCAGGCGACTGCGGCTCTGCCATCTCGTCACGGAATCCGATCCAGAGCGAGGTGGCCGCACCGGCCGATACGCCGGTGAGGAAGATGTTGGCTGTGTCGATGTTCCAATCGCGGGCCTTGCTCCGCAGGAACTGCAGGGCGCGGGCGCTGTCGCGCATTGGCCCCGGATACGGCGCGATGGTCGAGTAGCGGTAGTTGATCGACGCCGCATTCCACCCTTGTTCACGGATCAGGCGGAGCAGCACCGGATCAATGCCCGTCTTGTCACCGCCCACGAATCCACCGCCGTGAATGAAGATCACGAGCGGAGCGGGCCGGTCGCCCGCGCCTTTCCAGAAATCGATCACGTTGCGTTCGTGAGGACCATAGGAGACGTTGGCGAAGTCGGGCGCGGGCTTGTCCTGCGGCCACAACAACAAGGGAGCGAGGAAGGCTGCGAGGAGTCTCATTGTGCTGGTGCCTGTATTTTACTTGAACAGGCGGGGGAGGAACAGACTCAGGTGGATCCGCCACTCGGCATAAGTGTGCGCGCCTTCTGTCTCCACGTACTCGTGCCGGATGCCAAGCGTCTTGAGCATCGCCGCCACCTCCCGATTGTCCTCCAACAGGTAGTCCCGCTTGCCGCACCCGATCCACAAATTGCGCAGATACCGGTTCGTCTTCGCGGCGTTCAACAGCATGAAATAGAAGCGTGTCTCGAAGCCCTCCTGAGGGATCGAGCTGAACACGCCGATGCTCGAAAACATCGAGATGTGTCTGAATCCGATCTCCAGGCTTTGCTCTCCTCCCATGGAGAATCCGGCAATGGCGCGGCTGCCGCGATTCCTCGCCACCCGGTAGTTGCTCTCGATGAACGGAACCACATCCTTCAGCAGGTAGATCTCGTACTTCTCCCCGTTCGTGTCCTCCTCGGGAGAGCCGAACGGAACCGCATGTCCATACGGCATCACGATGACCATCGGACACGCCTTGCCCTCCGCGATCAGATTGTCGGCGATGAAGTTCGCGTGTCCGGCCAGAACCCAGCCGCCCGCGCTGTCATTCGAGCCGTGGCACAGGTAGAGCACCGGATAGCGCTTGTTCTGTTGGCGGCCGTAGCCAGGTGGCGTGTAGACCCACATCCATCGCGTGTCGCCAAGCGATTTCGACTTGTGCCAATGGATCTCCACCTTGCCGTGAGGAACATCGCGGACGTCCCATGGCTGCTCGCTCGCGGAGTGCACCTCCACCATACTTCCCGAGGTCCGGGCACGCAGCTTCACCCGTGGATTCACGGGATCGGCCACGGTGATGCCGTCCACGTTGAACGCGTAGATGCAAACGTTCGGATCGAGGGGGCCAGCCGTGATCTCCCAGACACCGTTCCGCCGGCGCTTCATCGGCTGCGGGGGCCTGCCGGCCATCCAGTCTGCCGCGAGGCCGACCGACTTCGCGTTCGGCGCATACATGCGGAATGTGACCCGGCCGTCCGGGTGCACTTCTGGCGACACCAGGTTCTCGCCTGGGTTCATGGCGCCAGACCGGTGCTCACAGCGTCACGACAGGAATCGACGCCGATCCATAGATGCGTCCGGCCTTCACCGTCGCAACTGGCAGGAGCCGCCGGTGCACGATTCGCGACTGGCGGACCGAGTCGAACAGCTCGAAATCGCCCTGTTCCATCTTGAACACCGCGACATCGCCTTCGCTGCCCACGGCAAGCGTTCCCAGTCCGCGCGGGAACCCGAACGTGCTCGCGGGATTCTTGGTGGCGCGCTCCACCACCTGTTCCAGCGTCATGCCCAGGTGCATGAACTTGGAGAGCGTCGTCGCCAGGTCAAGCACCGGGCCGTGGACGTTGTACTGGTGCACGTCGCTCGAAATGGTGCCAGGGAACGTGTCCTGCTTGAGTGCGGCTTCGGCTACGGCCCACCCAAAGCTCCCCGCGCCGTGCCCGACATCCAGCCCGATTCCATTGGCCACCGCCTTCTTGACCTCGGGCAGCACACGGCCTCGGTCGTCGAGGATCCCGCCGGCCTCCTGCCGGTAGGTGTGCGTGATCACATCTCCGGGACGCATGAGGTCAAGGATCTTCGGCAGTGTGGAAAACGTCCCGCCAATGTGAACCATCAGTGGAAGCCGTGTGGCATCGGCGGCCTCGCGCGCCAGCTTCAGCGCCTCGAGATCATGGCGGCCGGAAATGTTCTCGGTGAGCCGGATCTTCACACCGAGGATCCGGTCGCGGTTCTGCTCGATTGTCTTGACGGTGAGCTTTGGATTCGCATACCGGATGTCGAGCAGCTCGCCCCACGGATTGCCAGGCGAGAGAGTCGACTGCCCGACCACGGAGATGTTGAGCAGCGCATAGACACGGGTATCAACGACGTTGATCACGTACTTCCGCAGTCCGGGAAACGTGTGCGCGCCGGCGGACCCGGCATCGAGGACCGTGGTGACGCCTTTGGCGATGCAGTTGGGATCGGCAGGGATCCCCAGCGGCGCCACGCCGTCATAGACGTGCACGTGGACGTCGATCAGGCCGGGCGTGACGATCATGCCCTTGGCGTTGAGCGTCTGCACCGCCTCCGATTCCGGGATCGAAGGCGCGATGCGTGCCACCTTGCCGTTGACGATCGCGACGTCGCGCTGCGCCGACAGGTTTTGCACGGGATCCACAAGTTGCCCGCCGCGCACCAGCAGGTCATACTTGGCTTGCGCCGGATTCTGGCTCCGCAACACTTCGAGCGTGCTTGCGAACAGGATGGTGCGGCGGGAATAGCGTTTCATGCAATCTCCGCGAAGACGGCGTCAGCCGCGGCTACTGTCTCCTCGACTTCCCGCTGCGTGTGGACGCAGGAAACGTACACGCGTCCGTCAGGCAGAAGGTAGATTCCGCGGTCGAGCATGCCGCGCACGTAGGCGAGCAGCCGTTCGCGATTGTCATCCAGCATGTCCCGATAGGACACCAGCGATTCCCGCTCCGTGAAATGGACCGAGAACGCCGTGCCGAATCCACAGATGTGGATGGGAACGCCGCGCCGCGCCGCAGCCTCGCGCAATCCCCGCTGCAGCGATTCTCCGGCCGCATTCGCATGGCGCAGGGCGGCCCCTGAATCAGCCGCCAGCACTTCCAGCGCGGCGTTAGCGGCGGCAAGCGACATCGGATTCCCGTTGAAGGTTCCCCCAAAGGCGACTCCTCCGGTCATCATCAGCTCCATGACTTCCTTCCGCCCGGCGATGGCCGAGAGCGGCAGTCCCGCTCCCACCGCCTTGCCGAATGTGGCGAGATCGGGGATGATTCCGAAGTGCGCCTGAGCGCCGCCCAAGTGGATCCTGAACCCGGTGATCACCTCGTCGAAAATGAGCAGCGATCCGTTGGCTTCCGTGATCTGGCGCAGGAATTCGAGGTACCCCGGCCGCGGCATGATACAGCCGGCATTGCAGAGAACGGGCTCGGTGATCACCGCCGCGATGTCGCCACCGTGCCGCTCAAAGCAGCGCTCGACCGCTGCCGGGTTGTTCCAGCCGGCCACCAGGATGTTGTCCGCGGCGTTGGCCACCTGTCCCTTGGACCCGAATGTCACTGTTGGCCCATCCGCCGGACCCATCTGGTCCGCCGGAGCGCGGTAGCTCAGCAACGCCGAATCCATCCAGCCGTGGTAGTGGCCTTCGAACTTGAGGATCCGGTTGCGCCCGGTGCGTGCGCGCGCCAGCCGCATCGCCAGTTGGACAGCCTCGCTGCCGGATGAGGTAAACGCGACCCGTTCCGCGCCCGGCACGGCGCGCTGGAACTTCTCGCTGACCTCGGGCTCGATCCGATGCTGCGCACCGTAGGTATGCACGCTCTGGGCCTGTGCCGCGACGGCTTCGCAGACCTTCGGATGCCGGTATCCGAGGATATTCGGCCCCCAGGCCAGCGTGTAATCGACGTACTCGTTGCCGTCCACGTCACGAAGGCGCGGCCCGCAGCCGTCCTCGAAATAGAGCGGGACGGGAAAGTGCGCGCGAAAAGGGCTCGAGACGCCACCGGTCAACGATTGGCGCGCCCGTTCGAGCCATGCGCGGGAATTAGCGTAGCGGTCCGGCACTGCGGGTCCTCCTTAGTACATGATGAGTCCACCGTCGACATTGAGGGTCTGGCCAGTCATGCCGTCGCTGAGGGACGAAGCAAGGAACAGGCACGGACCCGCGACGTCCAGGGGAACAAGGCGCCGGTCCAGGCACTGTCGCGCCTGGATGGCGGCGATGGCGGCGGGGTCGGCATGGACCACCTCGCCCTCGGTCTTAATCGCACCCGGTGTCACGCAATTGATGTGGATGTTGTGCGGACCCATCTCGCGCGCGAGCGCCCGGCTGAATCCGATCATCCCGCCCTTGGACGCGACGTAGTGCGTGAGCAACGCCATCCCTTTGAAAAAGGTCACCGAGCTGATATTGACGATCTTGCCCGAGCGCCGTTCGATCATCGACGGCAGCACGAGCTTGGAAATGTGGAACAGGCTTTTTAGATTAACATCCTGCATCTGGTCCCATTCAGCCTCGGTCATGTCGAGGAATGCGCGGCGGGGGTAGATGCCAGCGTTGTTGATCACCGCATCGATCCGGCCGTGGGCGGCAAGCGCCGCGTCCACACAGGTCTGGAGGGACTCAGCCCTGGATACGTCGCCCTGGAACGCCTGCGCCTGGTGTCCGGCGGAGCGCAGTTCAGCGGCTTTGGCTTGGCACTTCTCGCCGTCGAGGTCGAACAGATAGAGGATCGCGCCATTTTCGGCGAACAGGTCCGCGATCCCCGCGCCGATGCCGAGGGCGGCGCCGGTGATCAGGGTGACTTTTTGGTCCAGGAGCTTCATCGGTGAATTCCATATGATTTCATGGAGCGGGGGCGGGCGGCAATCGCCGAGTGCGGTGCTCTGCTAATATGGCCGCATGGCGCTGCTTGACTGGGTGATAGATCCACTCGCCGGGTTCAATTTTCCACCCGAGGTCCAGGAAAGAGCGGATCACCTTGCCGACCGTGCCACCGAGGGACTGCTCTCGGACGAGGAGCGGGCAGAATACGAGGCTCTGATCGAGGCTGCGGATTTCATCGCCATCCTCAAATTGAAGGCTCTGAACCGTCTCGATCGAGACCGCGGACAGACGCCTCACACTTGACCGGCAGTGAGCTCCGGGATCTGGTGCGAAGGCGGGCCAACCACCTATGCGAATACTGCCTACTACCAGGCGGGCTTGCCAGCAGTGCAATTTTCGAAAGGGCCCCAACCTCTCAGCCATTGACCCAGCCACCGGGCAAGGAGTGCGGCTCTTCGATCCGCGCAGGGACCGCTGGGACCAACATTTCATTCTCAAGGACGGACGGATCGAAGGGTTGACGCCGGTCGGCCGGGCCACCAGCGAGTTGCTCGGCATGAACGCGCCGCGCCGGATCGAGTTCCGGCGGCTGGCGAGCCGTTCGAGATACGGTCGACCGTAGCCATGACCCGCCGGCAGTGGCTGTCCGCCGCCTTTGCCTCCCGCACCCAGCACGTCCTCGTGATCGGCGCGGGCATGGCTGGACTCGCCGCCGCGCTCGACCTCGCCGATCGCGGACTCGCGGTCACTGTCCTCGAGGCGTCCGATCATCCCGGTGGCCGCGTCCGCACCCTCCGCGCGCCTTTTCGTGACGGCCAGTTTGCCGAAGCAGGAGCCAGCCGGATCCCCGACACGCACGAGCTGACGCTGCGCTACGTCCGGAGGTTCTCCCTCACTCTGGATCCGTTCTACCCCGCCCACGGACACCGGATGTATCTGCTGCGTGGCAAGCGCTTCCCGCATCCACTCGACCTCAAGCGGGCCCCGGTGCGGTTGACTCCCTCCGAGCGCAAGAGCACCCTCGACGAGCTGTGGGAACGGTACGTCATGGCGCCCGGACGCCGGATCTCCCCGGAGCAGGCCGACCGGATCACCTTCACGCGGTTCCTCAAGGATCAGGGCGCATCACAAGGCGCGCAGGAGCTGCTGTGGCTGCCCTGGGAGCGGCCGCGCGAGGACCGCAGCTCCGCTCTCTGGTCCCTGCAGGACGCCCTCGGCGATGAGCACGAGAAGACGCGCTACAAGATCCGAGGCGGCAATGATCAACTTCCGCGCGCCATGGCGGCCGCACTCGGCGGCCGGATCCGCTACAGCGTCCCCGTGACGCGGATCGCGCAGCACGCCAGTGGAATCGAAGTCACCGCGGCCGGGCAACTCTTTCGCGCAGACTTCGCCGTCGTCACGGTCCCCTTCCCGGTGCTGCGCGGAGTCGTGTTCGAGCCGGCGCTCAGCGCCTCGAAAATGGACGCGATTCGAAACCTGCGCTACGACTCGGTGGTCCGGACCTGCGTCCAGTTCCCTTCCCGCCCATGGGAGCAAGCGGGCTGGAACGGATTCGCCACCACCGGCCATCCCGACGACCTGTGGCATCCGACCCATGATCACCCCGCTCCATCCGCGATCCTCATGTCGTACATGCTGGGCTCGCGGGCCCGCGCGGCGTCTCAAATCCCGGCCGCGCGCCACGTGGATTCCGTTCTCAAGCGGATGTCGGCCGCCCTCGGCCCCCTTCCCGCGCCGCTCGCCTCCACCGTTGTCGACTGGGACAAGGAGCCCTGGGCCCGCGGCGCGTTCGCCTTCCAGGCCCCTGGCCAGATTCTCGGCATGCGCGCCGTTTCAGCCTCCCCTGAAGGCCGGATCCATTTCGCCGGCGAACACACCTCCAGCCGGCCGTCCTGGATGATGGGCGCGATCGAGTCCGGACTGCGGGCCGCGGCGGAAATCGGCGGGCTCCTCTAAGGGTGCGATACAGTGGAAGCTAACCCTGCCGAATGGAATTTAACGCCGGTTTTCTGCTCGACATCCTGAGCATCGTCCTCATTGACCTGTTGCTGGCAGGGGACAACGCGGTCGTGATCGCGTTGGCGGTGCGGAACCTGCCTCCGGCCCAAAGGCGGCTGGGAATCTCGATCGGCGCGGGCGTGGCGGTAGTCCTGCGGATCGTCGTGACGTTCTTTGCGGCACAGCTCCTTCAGATGTCCTACATCAAGCTGGTCGGAGGGCTGGCGCTGTTGTGGATCGCGGTCAAGGTGATCGTGGACTCCAAGGCCGAGGAAGAGGGCGGCGAGGTGGCGGCCAGCCTCTGGCAGGCGATGTGGATCATCATGGTGGCCGACATTACCATGTCGACGGACAACATCCTCGCGGTGGCCGGTGCCTCCAAGGGCAACATGTTCCTGCTGCTGTTCGGACTCGGGTTGAGCATTCCTTTTGTCGTGTTCACCAGCGGACTGCTGTCGCGGCTGATGGACCGCTACCCCGTCATCATCTACATCGGATCGGCAGTGCTGGGCCGTGTGGCGGCCGAGATGATCATGACCGATCCCTGGTTCACCCGGACCTTCCATCCCGCCAAGTGGATGATCTGGACGGCCGAGGTGGTCAGCGCCGCTGCGGTGGTCCTGGTGGGGTGGATGCTGCTAAAGCGGAAGAGGCACTGACCGCGCCGGTCTACAATTAAGGGGTGAGTTTGCGCGCCGGAATCATCTTGCTGGGTTACCCGGTCGCGATGCTCCATGCCGCCACCGCCACGGCGTGGGAACTGAATACCTATCTGGACTTTTCCAAGGGCCGGCTGGAGAACCTGTCGCTCACGCGCGACGGACGCCTGGTCCTGGCGCCAAAGCTCGATCCACTCTCCACACCAGGACAGTCCGTGATTTGGAGCGCGGCCGCGGCGCCCGGCGGCAGCCTGTACTTCGGCGCGAGCGATGGCAAGCTCTACCGCTGTGACGCCACGGGCAAGTCCGAGGTTGTCTGGACCGCGCCTCAGGCTCAAATCTTCGCCATTGCCGCGGACTCCGCGGGCAGGGTCTACGCGGCGGCGTCGCCCGGCGGAGCAATCTACCGGATCGAAGGCGGCAAAGCGTCGCTGTACTACGAGACCCGGCAGGGCTTTGTGTGGTCGCTTTCCGTGGGCCGCGACAGTGCCCTCTACGCCGGAACTGGCCCGCAGGGCAAGGTCTACCGGATCAGCGGCGTGAACCAAGGCGAAGTCTATTACGAGTCCGGACAGACGCACGTGACGAGCCTCGCATTCGACGCCCAGGGCCGCTTACTAGCCGGGACCGAGCCCAATGGGATCCTCTACCGGATTGCCGCCAAGGGACAGGGTTTCGTCCTCTACGACGCCAACTTTCCCGAGATCCGTTCGATCGTAGCGGCGCCCGATGGCTCCATCTATGCGGCAGCAATGGGTGGATCCGCCGCGAAACAGGCAACTGCCGCGTCCTCCGGCACACCGGCGCCAGCCGCCGGCACCACTCCCACAGTCACGACGACGATCACGGTGACGGACGCCGACGCTGCGCAGTCCGGTCCGGACATCAAACCGAAGCCCCCCGGCCAGCAACAGCCGCAACAACAGCAGAGCCAGCAACAACAGCAGCAATCGGCCACCACAGCCACCTCAGCGGTGATTGAGTATCCGGGCGCGGAGCGGTCCGCGATCTTCAGGATCCACCCGGACCACACCGTCGAGCAGATCTGGGTGTCCAAGGACGAGAACGCCTACGACATCGCGGCCGTCCCCGGCGGAATCTACGCCGCAACTGACAATCAGGGGCGCGTCTACCGCATCACACCGGACCGCAAGGTGGCGCTGATCGCCGAAACCCGCGAAACCGAAGTCACGCGGATGGTCGCGCTTCCTGGCAGCCTGATTCTCGCCACCGGCGAAAGCGGACGCGTGTTCCGGCTCGGCAACACGATCGCGGCCAGCGGGACGTTTGAGTCGCCTGTGCACGACGCTACGGCAGTGGCGCGCTGGGGACGGCTGAGCTGGCGCGCGGACGGCCCGGTGCGGTTCCGGACTCGCAGCGGGAACTCGGCGCGGCCCGACAAGACGTGGTCCGAGTGGTCGGCCACGGTGGAGGATCCGGCTGGCTCTCAAGTGACGAGTCCGAACGCCCGCTACGTGCAATGGAAGGCGGAGTTCGCCGGGGCGGGCACGGTTTCGCCCTCGCTCGACTCGGTGAGGCTCGCCTATCTCCCCCAGAACACCGCTCCGGTGGTCAAGACGTTGAACGTCGCGGCTCAAGCGATTGCCACCGCGGCCGCGAAACCCGCCGTCACCGCGCCAACCGCGGCCTACAGCATCACGGTGACGGACACAGGCGCCGGCACAACGTCCACCGCGGGGACACTGACCCAGCCCGTGACACGGGCGGCGCAGGAGCAGATGATCGTGAGCTGGACCGCCGAGGATCCGGACTCCGACAAGCTGACGTATGCGTTGCACTTCCGCGGGGAGGGCGAAACCGCGTGGAAGCCCCTGCGGTTGAATTTCCATGAAACGAATCACATGCTTGACGCTGAAGCCTTGGCCGATGGGCGGTACTTTTTCCGGGTCACGGCATCGGACAAGGCTGCAAATCCTGGGGACCAGGCGCGTGAGGCGGAGCTGGTGAGTCCGCCGGTGCTGGTCGACCGCACACCGCCGGTGGTCTCGATTGCCGCGCCCTCGCGCAACGGAACAGCGATCGAACTGCGGGTCGAGGCGGCCGATGCGGGTTCGCCGCTCCGGGGCGCGGAGTATTCGATCGACGCAGGTCCTTGGATGCCACTTGCGGCAGCCGACGGTGTGACCGATTCGATGAAGGAGAGCTTCGTGATCCTGCTGGATCCAGCTCCTGCGGGAGAGCACCTGGTCGTGGTGCGCGCCTTTGACTCGGGCAACAACGCAGCCGTCGCCAAGACCGTCCTGCGCTGATGTTGATACACTAACGGGAATCATGACCCGGCGCAACTTCGTGACTGCCTCCCTCGCCGCCGCGGGCTTGTCGCGTGCTCAAGGCAAGCGCCCGCTCAACGTCCTTTACGTGGTCTCGGACGACCTATCGCCGACGGCTCTCGGCTGCTATGGACACCCTCTGGTCCAGTCACCGAATGTCGATTCGCTCGCCCGCACCGGCACGCGGTTTGAGCGCACCTACTGCCAGTACGCGCTGTGCGCTCCATCGCGCGCCAGCTTCCTGACGGGTCTGCGGCCCGACACCACACGGGTGTTGCGGAACGGTCCCGACTTCCGCGAGTTCATCCCCAACGCCGTGACCCTGCCCCAGTTGTTCAAGAACAACGGATACCAGGCGATCCGCGAAGGCAAGATGTTCCACATGGGCGTACCCACAACGGTCGGCACGGACCAGTGGCAGGACGCTGCCAGTTGGACCCACAACGGAAGCCCCCAAGGAAAAGAGCACAAGTCGCGCGGCGAAGCACGCGATCTCACGCCCGATATTAGCCAAGGCCGGTCGATGTATTCGGTCGCGACGCCGGACGAGTCCGAGCAAGCCGATTTCGACGCCGCCAACAAGGCCATCGCACATATCGAGAAGCACCGCGGCGAGCCCTTCTTCCTCGGGCTCGGATTCGTCCGGCCGCACGTCCCAATGGTTGCGCCGGCCAAGTTTTTCGACATGTATCCCTGTGCGAACCGGAGACATCCTTGACAAGTGTGCCGGTGGGCGGTTGACACAAACGAAGGGTAACCGGGGGACAGCGGTTAAGCTGGGGGATGCCCTGGC
>VFZX01000255.1 GCA_016871015.1 Acidobacteriota bacterium
CAGCCCCCTCCAGGACCTACACAATGTCATCTTCTTCAACATCTTCCGCTGCCGCGACCGGGCCAGCCATCATCTCACCGGACCCCGCCCCAGGCCACCAGCCCACCTGCTCCATCTGCACCCACCCGGACCGCGAAGCCATCGACCTCGCCCTCCTCCCCACTCCCCTCCGCGATATCGCCGCGCAGTACGGTGTCTCCAAATCCGCCCTCCAACGCCACCGGACCACCCACCTCGCCGCCCTCGCCGCCCAATCCCGCCACGTCTTCTCCCAGCGCATCGCTCTCGCCGCGCCCCGCCTCCGCGACCGCCTCGAGGAACTCCACGCCCACGCCGAAGAGATCTTCCAATCGAGCGCCGGAATCGAAAACTCCACCGCCCTCCGCGCCGCCGTGCCCGGCAACACCAGCTTCGCGCCCTCCCACGTCGAACGCATGTCCAAGGCCATCCTCGGCGCCTTCGCGCCCCATCCCGAGCTCCGCGATGCCGTCGCCGCCGCGCTCGCCAAGGTCGAGGCGGAATTCACCCCCACCGTCCTCGGACTTCAACCGGACCCCGTCCAGGCCCGCATCCTCCGCGCACCGACACGCGGATTCTGTTCAACTGCACGCGTCAATGGGGCAAATCCACCATCGTCGCCGCGCTCACCGTCCATCACCGCTGCTGCGCCACTCACCCCCAAGCCCGACGGCGTCAACCGCTACTCCCTCCTGATGCTCAACCAGTCGCGCGCCGTCGCGCTCCCCGGCAAGGAGAACACCATCCGCAGATTCTCCGCCCCGTCCCTGGTCGTGGTCGACGAAGTGGCCCTCGTGCCCGATGCCGTCTACAGCGCTGTCCGTCCGATGCTCGCCGCCTCAGCCACCGGACGCATGATTCTGCTCTCCACTCCGCGCGGACGCCGCGGCTTCTTCTATGACGAGTGGACCGGCGGGCAGCCTTGGCTGTGGGACACGCGCTCCCAGCTCTTCTCGCCGGAGTTGCTCTCGCGCGCCCTCACCAACGAATTCAGTCACTGGAGCTTGTGATGACGGTCTACTTCGGCGAACCCTCCAACAGGCGCTTCGTCACCGCCGGGCTCGATCCCGGACACGCCAACGACTACTCCGCGCTGGCCGTCATCGAGTGCGGAAGCATAACGGACCGTCTTCGTGCGATGGTCGGCGGCCAGACAGCGTCTTATGGGAACGGCGTGTCGACCAGAGACAGTTGAGGATTCCGCGCAGTCTGCCGAACTACCGCGACCTGCGCGAGGAGCTGCTCCACTTCCACACCAACATCTCCGGCCGCAGCCATACGAGCTATGGATCCTCGCGCGAAACCGTGCACGACGACCTCGCCCCGTTGCCTGATTCTCGAGCGGCGGGGCGGGACAAAAATTAGTCCCACTCCGTCCCGCCAGATCTTTGAAAATTGAATACTCGTGGAACCGCGACCTCCGGATCTCCTTGCCGACAAGCTCACGGGCCAGCAGCACCCGGGTCCGGCAAAAAGCTCGGCAATCGCGAACTTCTCGAACACGAGATGGGCGCCCGCATTCCGAGCCACACCAGCCGGCCGGTATGGGCAGTGGGGATCGCGCTGGCGGCAAACACGGGCGTGGTCGGCGGGCGTGACAAGCTACGGGCGGCGTGGCGGAAGTCCTCGAGCAAGCAGTGATCATTTTGAGACATTTTGAGATAAGTCACGCGCGGGGTTGAAAAAGTCGCCCGAGTGTGCTTTCCTCTATACATGCCTGTCCTCAGACGTACATTTCTCGCCGCCGGCGCGTTCGCTGCCCAAGCTGCCCCTTCAGACAAGGTCACCGTGGCCCTCATGGGAGTCCGGGGACGCGGGAGGTCGCTCACCAAGGCCTTCTGCGACTTGGCCGATGTGAATGTCGCCTACGTCTGCGATATCGACCAGAATGTCGTGGCCGACGCCTACAAGATCATCGAGGACTCAGGGCGCAAGCGTCCGCCGTTAGTGGCCGACATCCGCCGGTGCCTCGATGACAAGTCCGTCGATGCGGTCGTGATGGGCACTCCGCTCCACTGGCACGCTCCGGGGACGATCCTCGCCTGCGACGCGGGCAAGGACGTCTATGTCGAAAAGCCCGTGTCGCACAACATCCGCGAGGGCCGGCTGATGGTGGACTCCGCCCGGCGCAACAACCGCGTAGTGCAGGTGGGCAGCCAGCTTCCCAGTCTCCCGGTGACGCGGAACTTCGACGCCTGGTGCAAGTCCGGCAAGCTCGGCCGCGTGTTGATGGCCAAGGTGTGGAACTGCCAGTTGCGGCGGAACATCGGCCATCGCGAGGACGAGCCGCTTCCCGCGGGCATCGACTACGACATCTGGACCGGCCCGCTGCCCACGATGCCCTTCAACCGGAACCGGTTCCACTCCACCGTCAATTGGCATTGGCACTATGGCACCGGGGACATCGGCAACGACGGCGTGCATCAGTTGGATATCGCGCGCCGCGCGCTCGGCGTGACGTTGCCGGACGGAGTGTCCGGGTTCGGACGCAAGCTCTACTTCGACGATGACCAGCAGACCCCGGACACCATGAACATCACCTACACGTTCGGCGACAAGGTGATGATGTACGAGCAGCGGCTATGGAATCCCTATGGACTCGAAGGCTGCGACAACGGCGTGGCGGTATACGGCGATCAGGCGGTGGCGCAGTGCGGCAGGTTCCGCGGGCACAACTGGGGATTCCGGGTGACGGACGCCAAGAACCGCGAGATCCACGCCGAGTACCACGATTCCTCCTCGATCGACGCCCCGCACGCCCGCAACTTCATTGACTGCGTGCGGAGCCGCAAGCGTGCCAACGTGGACATCGAAGATGGGCACCTGTCGACCACGCTCGCGCACCTGGGCAACATCGTGGCGCGCACGGGATCGGGGTTCCGCTATGACGCGGCCACGGAATCGATTTCCGGCAACGCGCAGGCCAACGCGCTCGTGAAGCGGAGCTACCGCCAGCATTGGTCCACGCCAAAAGGTGTCTGACGTTAGCATGGATGGATGCCCACAGCGCGCCGGATCGATTCCGGATTCCCCCTTTCCCACGACACCTATAACGGACTGAGCGCGGCAAGCGACGGCTGCATCTACTACGTCCTTTGCACCGAATCGTACGAAGCGGGCGGGCGCATGTTCCGCTATGACTCGCGCACGGGCGAAGTGCACGCCTGCGCGGACCTCACACAGGCGTGCGGCGAATCGGGTGCGGTGCCCCAGAGCAAGTCCCACGTGAACTTCCATGAGCACGAGGGCAAACTCTACTTCGCCACACACGTCGGCATCTATTCGATTTTCGAGGGCCGTGAGACGATGCCCATCCCACCCGAAGGCGTCGCGCCCTATCCGGGTGGCCACTTCCTCGCACACGATCTCGCGAATGGCGCGATCGAGGACCTCGGCGTCGCGCCGCACGGCGAAGGAATCCTGGCAATGACGATGGATGGTCCTCGACAGCGGGCCTACGCGATCACCTGGCCGTACGGACATTTCCTCGTGTGTGACACGGCTGCCCGCACGATTCGCGATCTGGGACGCATTTCGGAGCTGGGAGAGGCTGGACGCGGTCCCACCTATCGCACTCTGTGCCGGGCGATTCAGGTGGATCCGCGCGATGGCTCGGCGTACTTCAGCGTGTCGGAAGGCACGATCTTCCGATACCCGTTCGATGCTCCCGCCTACCACGCGGTGCAGGGTGACGATCTGCGTAAGGACTACTTCGGACTCTATGATCCCGCCTCGCCGGGCCACATGGCCTACAACTGGCGTCAGACCGTGTGGCATGCGCGTAGCGAGTGCATCTACGGCGTGCACGGGAACTCGGGATACCTGTTCCGGTTTGATCCGCGCGGCGAGAGGGTCCAGTTGCTCCAGCGGATCACGTCGCTGCCAAGCCAGCGATGCGGGATGTTTGATCAGTTCAGCTATGGATACCTGGGGTTCACGCTCGGACCCGATGGCAACACGATCTACTACCTGACCGGTGGTCCGCTGTTCGACGGCGGCAGAAGGGTGGCGGGACGCGCGTCGACGGCGCGTGGCGAGGCCAAGGGCGAGGAGAACCTCCACCTGGTCACCTATCACATCCCGTCGGAACACTACCAGGACCACGGGCCGGTCCTGTTCGCCGATGGAACCAGGCCGTCCTATGTGAACTCGATCGCGGTGGGAGCGGACGGCGTCGTCTACGCGCTTGCCCGGCCAGGATCGGGAACCAGCAGCGACTTGATCGAAATCCGTTAGTCCGACAATCCCTTTTGCAACGCATAGCGGGTGAGCTCGGCGTTGGTCTTCATATTCATCTTTTCGAGCAGACGGGTGCGGTAGGTGCTCACTGTCTTCACGCTCAACGCCAGCTCATCCGCGACCTCCGACACCGTCTTTCCCAGCCCGATCATGCGCAGGAGCTGCAGTTCGCGCGAGGACAGCGACTCATGAGGATCGCGGTCCGTCGAGGTGTCCAGTGACATTGCAAGGGCCTCGGCCAGAGCCGGCGTGATGAACTTCCGGCCCGACGACACGGTGCGGATCGCGTTCATCAGCTCCTCCGGAGCTGCGTCCTTGTTCAGGTAGCCCGCCGCTCCGCCCCGGATCGCACGGACACCGAGTTGCTCCTCGGGATGGACGCTCAACACGATCACCCGCACCGCGGGAAACGTCCGCCGGATCTCCTCCAGCGCCTCGAGTCCCGACCGGCCCGGCATGTTGATGTCGAGCAGCAGTACGTGCGGATTCGTCTTGCCCAACAGGCTCAACACCTCGGCGGCGCTCCCGGCTTCGGCGGCCACCTGGACGCCGGGCTCCTCGGCCAGGAATTGACGCAAGCCCTTCCGCACCACGGGATGATCGTCAGCGATGAGAACGCGGATCATCAAACAGTGATTCTAGCAGCCCTCGATCCGCTGCAACTGTCCGCAGGCGGCGAAGATGTCGCGTCCGCGTGGTTTGCGGACCATGCACGGCATGGACTTCGAAATGATCTCGCGAAACGAGTCCACGCGGGCCGCGCCGGGCGTCGCATACGGGATTCCGGGGCCTGGATTGAGTGCGATCAGGTTCACTTTCGCGTTCAGGTTGGCGAGCAGCCGGACCACGCGCCGGGCGTCGGCGTCCGTGTCGTTCACCCCGCCCAGCAGCACGTACTCGAAGGTCAGCTTCTCCCAGGGCCGCAGCGGATACGCGCGGCAGGCGTCGATCAGGTCGCGCAGGTGGTACTTGCGCGTGATGGGCATCAACTCGCGCCGCTGCTCCTCGGTGGACGCATTCAGTGAGATCGCCAGCTTCGGACGGACCGGGGATTGCCCCAGATCGGCGATCCTCGGGATGATCCCCGAAGTGGACAACGTGATGCGCCGCTCGCTCATGCCCACTCCGCGCGGATCGGTGAGGAGGCGCGTCGCCTTCAGCACGTTGGCCAGATTCAGCAGCGGCTCGCCCTGGCCCATCATCACCACGTTGAGCTGGCGCGCGGCAGGATCAAGCCCGTGCAGCCTGGCCAACAGCAGCACCTGGCCCGCGATTTCGCCCGCGGTGAGATTGCGCTCCAGGCCCATCAGCGCGGTGAGGCAGAAGCGGCAGTCCACTGGACACCCAACTTGCGAGGAGATGCAGATCGTGTCCCGCTGCTCCTCCGGCATCAGCACGGTCTCGACGGTGCGGCCATCGGCCAGCCGCAGCAGGTACCGCCGCGTGCCGTCCGCCGATTTGTATTCAGCGGCGGCTTCAGGGAGCCCGAAGGCGAGCCTCGCCGAGAGTCCGCCGCGGACTTGCGCGGGCAGCACGGTGATCTGGTCCCAGCCGGCGGCACGCTGGCGGTAGGCGGCTTCGTAGATCTGGCACGCGCGGAAAGCGGGCTGGTCCGGTCCGATCCACTGCTGGATCTCGCCGGTGTCCATGCCGATCAGCGCGGGCGGCAATTGCCCTGCAGGAGTGGCCGTGTTCACGGGTGGTTCTATTTCTATCTTAAAATTGAAATGGTTGTCCTCAATGCAGAAGAAGAACGCGGACCGCGAAATCCGCACAACGGTCCTTCCGAACGGACTGCGGATTGTGTCGGAGTCAATGAGCCACGTGCGCTCAGTGTCGGTGGGAATCTGGGTCGGTTCCGGCTCGCGCCGGGAAGCAGGCGCCGAAAACGGAGTCTCGCACTTCATCGAGCACATGGTGTTCAAAGGGACGCCGAAACGTTCCGCCGAAGATATCGCCCGCGCCATTGATGGACTTGGCGCGCACCTGGATGCTTTCACCGGCAAGGAGTTGGTGTGCTTCAACACCAAGGTCCTCGATGAACACCTGCCAGCCGCGTTCGACGTGCTCTCCGACATGGTCCTGCGGCCGTCTTTTCGAGAAGAGGATATCGCCAAGGAAAAGGGCGTCATCCTGGAAGAGTTGAAGATGGAGGCGGACAACCCCGAGTACCTCGTCCATGAGACCTTCTCCGCCAATTTCTGGAAGGGACACCCGCTCGGCAAGCCGATCCTCGGCACACGCGAAACGATTCGCGGATTCAGCCGCGCGATGATCCGGCGGTACTACCGGTCGGTCTACACCCCGTCCAACCTGTTAGTGACGGCGGCGGGCAACGTTTCGCATGAACGGATGGTGGACCTGGCGGCGAAGGAGTTCGCAGCGCTGAAAGCGGCTCCGGTCCCCGCCGCTCCCGAGCCTCCGGCCAGTCACGCCCGCGTGGTGCTCCGCGACAAGCGTGCGCTCGAGCAGGTCCACCTGGTGATGGGCGCGCCCGCCTATCCCGTGGCCCACGACCGGAGATTTGCCGCCTACGTCCTCAACGTCCTGCTCGGCGGCAGTATGAGCTCGCGCCTGTTCCAGACCATTCGCGAACAGCGCGGCCTGGTCTACGCGGTGTTCTCGGAGATCAACAACTACAAGGACTCGGGCGCCTTCACCATCTACGCGGGCACCTCGCTCGCCACCGTGCGTCAGGTGATCGGACTGATCCTCGAGGAGCTCCATAATCTCAAGGAGACCCTTGTGCCGCACGAGGAACTGGTCCGCGGCAAAAATCACCTGAAGGGGTCGATCATGCTGGGGCTTGAGTCCACGACGAGCCGGATGCAGAATCTGGCGCGGCAGCAGCTCTACTTCGGGCGGTTCACATCGTTGGATGAGGTGCTGGCGTCGATCGAGAAGGTCACGGCCGAAGATGTCCGGACAGCGGCGCGGGAATTGTTCCAGTCCGGGGGCCTGGCGCTGACTGCCCTCGGCAACCTCAAGGGTCTGAAGCTGAGGCGCCAGGACCTGGCGTGCTGATCCATGCCCCGCAGATTCGCTCTCGTCCTGATGGCCGTCAGTCCGGCGTGGGCATTTGATTTTTCCGGCCTGAAGAAGCAGGGCCCGGTCAACGATTTCGCGCGCGTGCTTGGACCCGTGGAGCGCGACCGCCTCCAGCGGATCACGCCGCCGGGAGTGGCCGTCGTCACGGTGTCCTCGCTCTATCGCGAGCCACCCGATGCGGTGGCGCGTGCGATTCGTGGCGCATGGAACGAAGATGTTGTGCTCCTGCTTTCGCCGGCCGAACACCGGTTCGCCGCGGCCGCCCGCGACGGTGTGATCCTCGATCAGGCGGCGATCCTGGTCCGCATGAGCACCGTGCTCGACTCGCGGCCGGACGCCGTGGGTGCGGCGTTGATCGAAGCGGTGCACTCGGTTGCCGAACAGAGGGGCCAGCAAGTGCCCGCGGCTCCGCGCACGTTTGACGTCCGGCCCTTCGTCTGGCTGATTCCTGCGGGCGCCTTGCTATGGCTTGTGGCACGGAAGCCCAGGCCTGCGTCCCAGTGGTCCAACCGCGGCGGATTCGGCGCGTCATGAGCCAGGCGGAAAAGGACGTCGCGCAGTTCAAGGAACGCATCGTGCAGGCGTGCGGATCCAACCTGGCTTCGTTGATCCTGTACGGCTCGGCGGTCTCGGGCGAGTTCTGCCCCGAATTCTCAGACCTGAACCTGCTGGTGGTGTTGAAGTCGGTAAACGCGGGAGACATTGCGCCGCTCGATCCGGTGTTCCGCTGGTGGCGGTCGCACAAGCACCCGGTCCCATCACTCCTTGCCGAATCCGAGCTTGCGGCGACAGCCCGCTGCTTTCCGGTGGAGTTCCTCGATCTGACACAGGCGCGGCGCGTGCTGTGCGGGGCCGACGTCATCGCCGGAATTGAAGTGGACCGCGCCAACTACAGGACACAGGTCCGGCAGGAGCTACGGGCCAAACTCCTGCGTTTCCGCCAGAAGGCGGCGTGCGTGCAGCACGACCGCGAGTTGCTGCTGCGGCTGATGGCGGACTCCGTGACCACGTTCCTGGCCTTGGCGCGGCACGCGGTGTCGCTAGCCGGGGGTGAGCTTCCCGCCTCGCGGACGGACACGGTGGATGCGATTTCCGCGCGACTGGGCGTGGATCCAGCACCCTTCCGCACGCTTCTCGAGTTGCGCTCGGGTGCGCTACGCGGGCGGACTCTCGATGCCGCCGGACTCTTTGAAGCGTACTTGCGGGGCATCGGACAACTGGCGGTATGGGAATGAAGCGGCTGGCTTTACTCGCCATTTGCGCGCTGATGCTCACATGGATGTGGTCCGGTCTGGCCCGCAGCCGTGACGAGTTGATCCGGATGCGCACCACCGCCGTACAGGCGTGGAAGCCGGCCGAAGAGGCGTTATGGCACCGGTCCCGGATCCTGCCGGGACTGGCCGCGCTCGCACCCAAATCGCGCCCCGCGATCGAGTCCGCGATGGCAAAGATGGCGGCGGCCAAGGACCAGCCCGGCTTCATCGAGGCGAGCGTCGCGATCGACGAGGCAGTCTCCAAGTGGCCCCTCGAGATGGAGGCGCTCCCGCCAGACAAAGTCCTGGACCCGCTCAAAGAACGCCTGCACGAAGCCGAATTCAAGTTTGCCCAGGCGCGCCGGAAGTACAATTCTTCGGTTCAGGCGCTCAATATCGCGATCGAGCTGTTCCCCAACAATCTGGCGGCGTGGGCCTTCGGGATCCGCCGCATGGACAATTATTTCCTCACGGTCCCGCCACTGCCGCGATAAGGCAGGTGGGGTATCCTGAGAGATCGGAACTTCATGAGCATACCCGTCTTCAAGAACTACATCAACGGTGAATGGACCGATGGTCCCACGTTTGAGAACCGCAATCCAGCGAACACGGACGAAGTCGTCGGATTGATGGTCAAGGGCTCGGCCGCCGACATCGACGGCGCCGCCAATGCCGCGCAAGCCGCGATTGGACCCTGGTCAAGCATGCCGGGACCCGCGCGCGGAGCCCTGCTCAACAAGGTCGCCGACATCCTGGACCGCAAGTTCGATCAGCTTGGCGAGGAGATGACGCGCGAGGAAGGAAAGACTCTTCCGGAGGCCAAGGGGGAGGTCCGCCGCGCGATCAATATTTTCCGCTACTTTGCGGGCGAGGGGTCGCGTATGGGTGGGCACCTCGTGCCGTCCGAGCGCGACCGGGTCCACATGTTCGCGATCCGCAAGCCGGTCGGCGTGTGCGGACTGGTGACGCCGTGGAACTTCCCCATCGCGATTCCGGCGTGGAAGATGGCTCCGGCGCTGATCGCGGGCAACACGATCGTCGTCAAGCCAGCCTCCGCCTCGCCGCTGAGCGCCTGGCGGATCGTTGAGGCGTGCCACGAAGCGGGAATCCCCAAGGGCGTCGTGAATTTCGTGCAGGGACCCGGTGGATCGCTCGGATCCGCGCTGGTGAACGCCGCGCCCATCAAAGCGGTGTCGTTCACCGGATCCTGCGAGGTGGGACATTGGTTGCACGGTGAGGCGTCCAAGCGCCGGTTACGGATCCAGCTCGAGATGGGCGGAAAAAATCCGACGATCGTGCTGGCCGACTGCGATTTCAACGCCGCGGTGGAGAACGTCGCCAACGGCGCATTCTTCTCGACCGGACAGAAGTGCACCGCCACCAGCCGGGCGATCGTAGAGGACGCAATCTACGACAAGTTCGTCGCCGCGCTGGTCGAGCGGACACGCAAGCTGAAGGTCGGCAACGGACTGACGCCGGGGATCGACATCGGTCCGGCGATCGATGCGGGGCAGCTTGAGACCAACCTCAAGTACATCGAGATCGGGCGTCAGGAGGCGGGCGAGCCGCTCATCGGTGGCAACCGGCTCACCGGAGGCGACTACGACAAAGGCTACTTCTGCGAGCCGACGATTTTCGGCGGCGTCACCGAGAACATGCGGCTGGCTCAGGAGGAGATCTTCGGGCCGGTTCTGGCCGTGATGCGCGCGAGCAGCTTCGACGAATGCATGCGGATCGCCAACAACATCCCGTTCGGACTTTCGGCGTCGATTCAGACGACCAACGTCAGCCGCGTCTTTGACTACGTCTACAAGATGGAGGCGGGTCTGCTGACGGTGAACCTGCCGAGCGCCGGCGTCGAGTACCAGTTGCCCTTCGGCGGGACCAAGGACTCGAGTTTCGGGCCCAAAGAGCAAGGTCCGGCGGCGCTTGACTTCTACAGCGACTACAAGACGGTATACCTGAAGTATTAACGAACATGCGACTCGCACAAGTGATTTGGAATGGCCGCGTGACGGCGGCGATCATGGAGGAGGGCCTTGCCCGTCCCGTACCGGAGCATACGGTTCAGGATCTGATCCGGGTCTCGGATCGCGAGGGGACGCCAGTCGCGGAAATCGCGCAGGCACACGCGTCCAAGCATGGAGAGCCGCTCCGGCCGATCCTCCCTGTTTTCCCCTCCGAGGTGTGGGCCTGCGGGTGCACCTACGAGATGTCGGCCGCGTTCCGCGACGCCGAGCACGGCACGCGCGAGGGCTTCTATGCGTATGTGTACCGGGAACCCCGGCCGGAGAGCTTCTTCAAGGGGACCGCGCGGGTGTGCGTGGGTCCGAATCAGCCAATCGGAATCCGCGTCGATTCAAAGTTCACGGCGCCTGAACCCGAGTTAGCCGTGGTGCTCGGCAGCAAGGGCCGGCTGATCGGCTACACGCTCGCCAATGACGTGTCGGCCTGGGACATCGAGAAGGAGAATCCGCTCTACCTTCCGCAGTCCAAGGTGTACGATGCCTGCTGTGCGCTCGGCCCGGTGATCGTGACGCCGGACGAGCTGACCAATCCCTATCGGCTCGACATGACCTGCACAATCACCCGGAATGGAGCCCGGATGTTCGAAGGAGCCGTGAATACCTCCAAGCTTCACCGCAAGATTGAGACCCTGGTCGAATATCTCTACCGTGCGAACTCGATCCCGTCGGGCGCTGTGTTATGCACGGGCACCGGGATTATTGTGAAGGAGGAGAACGCGTTGGCGCCAGGCGATGTGGTTACGATCCGGGTGCCGGAGATTGGGGAGCTTTCGAATCCGGCGAAGATGGTGGGGTAGCAGCCTGGGTTGCAACAAGCGTCAGGACTGGCGAGCCGGCAGATCACCGCGCTCTTTTTGAATTCGTTCTGAAAGGAAGATCTTCAATAGAGACTGGTACGGTACGTCCCGTTGGTTCGCCATGACCTTGAGGTCTTCTATCATCGCGACTGGCAACCGGATCGAGATTGTTCTTAGCGAGGGCTTGAGCTTCGGGAATTTGGTGCGCCGCGCTTTGCTCCAGTCGATGTACTCGGTTGAGTCCGCTGCGGCCCAGAAATCCGCTTCAGCGGCTTCAGTCTTGAATTCGGGTATCGGTTTCTTCTTCTTCACGCTGGTACTCCATGGTCTCTTTCCGGTTCATGTCGCGCGCCGAAATCACTCTGATCCGGTGCCGGCGGACGGTAAACGAACGAACAGGCGGCAGCCCCGGAATGTCTGCCCGAGAAGGTAATAGCGGGCCTCCGAGCTCGAGTGATGAACATCGTACCTCACTAGGAGTGGATTGTTGAAAAACACATCCTCGGCCTCCCATGTTCGTCACCCGATGTTTTTCCCAATTCTTCTGTATGTTGCCCGGATCCCAATCGAATCCCTCACAGTCTAGGAGCAATACTGTTCACTTAACGTTTCTTGATCCGCAATACGATCTTGACGCGGCGGGTCTGGCATCGTCCGCGTGGCCTCAGGTTGTAGTTGCT
>VFZX01000256.1 GCA_016871015.1 Acidobacteriota bacterium
CGTTCGCTAACATTCGGTGACCGTCACTATAGGGGGTCTTCCATGTCGATTTCACGAGCTACTCTTGCTCTCTTCGCACTGCTTTCCGTTCCCGCCGCTTCCGCACAAGTCCTTTTCGGATCGCTGGTCGGAAACGTTACCGACGCCTCCGGTGCCGCGGTGCCCGGCGCGGGCGTCAAGATCACCGAAATCAAGACCGGCCAGACTCGCGATCTGACCACCAACGACGGTGGACAGTATACGATTTCGACCATTCCAGCCGGCACCTACGACGTGAATGTGTCGAAGGAAGGCTTCCGCGCCTTCGTCGCCAAGACCATCGAAGTGAAGCTGAATACCGTGGTCCGGGTGGATGCCGTACTCGAACTCGGTGCTGTCGCGGAGAGCGTTCAAGTCACCGCCCAGAGCGCGGTGCTGCAGACCGACAAAGCCGATGTCCACGCCGAAGTGAGCTCGTATGCCCTGCAGAATGTTCCGCAACCGACCCGAACCTATCAGGGCCTGCTTGCGCTGATCCCCGGTGTTGCGCCTCCCACCGCGAGCGGTGGCGGAACCAACAACCCCTCGAAGTCGATGCAGATCACCGCCAACGGTACCAGCCGCAACGGCACTAACTTCCGGATCGAAGGCGTCAGCGCGACCAATCCCTGGGTGCAGTTCTTCTCGAGCTATGTTCCGTCGATCGAAGCGATCGACACGGTGAACGTCGTGACCACGAGTCCCGATGCGGAACAAGGGCTCGCTGGCGGGGCGTCGGTCAACGTGCAGTTGAAAAGCGGAACCAACAGCCTCCATGGTTCGCTCTACTGGTATCAGATCAATAGCGGCGCCAAGGCACGGCCTTTCTTCCTGCCGGCGACCCAAGGCATCCCGAAGCTGGTCAACAACAACCCGGGCGCGACACTCGGCGGTCCGGTGATCAAGAACAAACTGTTCTATTTCGCAAGCTACGAAGCCGACCTGATTCGCCAGGGATCCGCGCAGTTGACGACCGTTCCCACCGCCGCCACCCGCTCCGGCAACATGTCCGCCTCCCCGAACGAGATCTACGATCCGGCAACAGGCGCGGCCAACGGTACAGGGCGCATGCCGTTTCCGAACAAGACGATTCCGGCCAGCCGCATCTCGCCGATCACCAGGAAGCTGGTCGACCTCGTTCCGCAACCGAACATCGCCAACGCGCTGGTGGCCAACTACTACGTGAACACGCCGATCCTGTACGACCTCCAACGCTTCGACTTCAAGTCGGACTTCAATGCGACCTCCAAGCTCCGGTTCGTTGGGCGCTTCGCACGCCAGCCCTACAACAACGTGCAGGCAACGATCTTTGGACCGGTCCTCGGCGGCTCGCCCAACAATCTCCAGAACGGCGCCACCACGGTTCCCTCAGGCACGGTCACCTACGTCGCGAGCCCGGCGGTGGTGATCGACGGCACGTTCGGATTCCAGAACGTACGCCAGATTCTCTTCCCGCCGGGAACGGACAAGAAGTACGGCAGCGAATTCCTCGGAATTCCCGGAACCAACACCGGCGACCTGCCCTACTACGGCGGCATGCCGCAGTTCAGCATCACGACGTACAACGGCTACGGATACGCCTACACTCCGCTCGAATACCAGCAGCGGAGCTTCCAGTACACCGGCAACGTGAGTTGGATCAAGGGCGCGCACAACCTCCGGTTCGGCCTCGACCTGAATCGCCAGCACATGAACCACTTCGAAATCGCACCGACGAACTTCGGCTTCACCGGCAACATCACCAGCCTCAACGGTGGTCCGGGTGCGAACCAGTTCAACAGCTACGGCGACTTTCTCCTCGGGCTCCCGTTCAGCTACGTGAACAGCCGCCAAACGGGTCCTCTCATTACGCTCCGGACCTGGCAGCAAAGCTGGTACGTGCGCGATCAGTGGCAGGCGACGCGGAAGTTGACGCTTTCGCTCGGCCTTCGCTGGGAATACTATCCGGTGCCCACCCGCGCCGATCGCGGTATCGAACGCTTCGACACCCGGACCAACACGCTGCTCATTTGCGGCGTGGGACCGACACCCCGCGACTGCGGCATTGGTATCACGAAGAAGCTCTTCGCGCCCCGCGTGGGTATCGCCTACCGGCCTACCGACACGCTGGTCGTCCGCCTCGGCTACGCGCTGAGCCCGGAGCAGCTCAACATGGCGCGCGACGGCATTGGAAACTATCCGGTGCGCGTGGATACGAGCGCCACCGGGCCGAACGCGTTCACACCAGTCCTTCCACTCTCCGCCGGGCTTCCCGCGATCCCGACTCCCGACATCAGCGCTGGCCGGATCAACGTTCCCCCTGGCGTCACGTTTAGCACCAACGACGAGAAGCACATTCGTGGCTACGTCCAATCGGCGAACCTGACAATCCAGAAGACGTTGCCCGGCGGATTCGTCGCCTCCGCCGGATACGTGGGCACCAAAACGATCAAACAGCATACGCGCTACAACATCAATCACGGACAAGTCGGTGGCGGTGCCGCGAGCCAGCCCTACTTCCGCATCCTAGGAACATCGGCGGCGCTTCGCATCATCAAGCCGTTTGTCGACATGAGCTACCACTCATTCCAAACAACGCTCGACCGCCGCTTCTCGAACGGCGTCACGTTCCAGGCCGCATTCACGCGGTCGAAGTGGATGGGCTTCTGTTGCAGCGAATCGGGCGACGGCGAGCCGGCGATTGCGATCCCTGAGCTTCGGTACTTGACCCGCTCCGTCATGTCGGCCGACCGTCCGAACAACCTGCGCCTTTCAGCGCTGATCGAACTTCCATTCGGAAAGCGCAAGCGATTCCTGAACTCCGGCGCCGCCGCCTGGATCGCGGGCGGCTGGCAGCTCAACAACGTTTTCAGCAAGTACTCCGGCCCGCCCTTCTCGGTGACCGCGGCGGCCGGTTCCTTGAATGCACCGGGCAGCACGCAGCGCGCCGATCTGGTGAAACCGTCGGTTGAGAAATACAATCAGGTTGGCTCCTTCTTTGATCCACTGGCGTTCGCGCCGGTCACCGATGCCCGCTTCGGAACCGCGGGCTACAACCTCATGCGCGGACCCGGCGTGACCAATCTCGACACGAGCCTGTTCCGTGACTTCCAGGTCACCGAGCGTTTCCGCGTGCAGATTCGCGCCGAGGCGTTGAACCTCACCAATACTCCGCATTTTGCCAATCCGGGAAACAACGTCTCGAATCTGCAATTGAATCCCGACCGCACGGTCCGTTCGCTCGGCGGATTCACGCAGATTACCGGCGTGAGCGCTCCCAGCCGGTTGACCGACGAGCGGTTCTTCCGCTTCGGCCTCCGGATCGGATTTTAGCGGCGGTGGCGCGGCGCGATGCTACTGGCGGCTCTCGCGGTCTGCGCCGGCTGTCATCCTGATCACGCCGCCCACTACGCGCGCACGGGCATGGGCCGCTCGTTCGCCAAGGCAACCGTCGCGACCGTCCCGGTCACTCCGAAGCCCATCCACCACGCGCTTTCCGATACGTGGTTCTCGCTGTTGCGGCGCGGGCCGGTGACCGTTCACCGGCGCTGGCTGATCGAAGAAGGCCGCGAGTCGAACGTGGAGGAACTCGCGGTCCACTACGTGATGGGCTCGGGCAACCATGCCAAGACGTTCCTCCACCGCAATGCTCGCGGCCAACTGATTGAATTGCCGCTCGGCTGGTACGCCGAGAAGGGCGGGACGTTCGGGATGAATCCGGGCTTCGATTCGATTGCGCCGCCGACACGGCGTAAGATCGATGAGGACTGCATGGCGTGTCACAACGCCTATCCCAAAGGCGCGGTGATTCCAGAAGGAATCGATTGCGCCCGTTGTCACGGAGATGGCTCGAAACATGCCGCCATCGCGGCTTCGCGAGGCGCACGGACAGAAGCGATTCGCTCGGCGATCGTCAATCCGGCGCGATTGCCGCGCGCCCGCAAAGACGAGGTCTGCTATCAATGCCACCTCGAAACCACGAGCGGCCGCCTTCCCGGCATGATCCGTCGATTCGACCGTCCGCCGTATTCCTATCAACCGGGCGAGCCGCTGTCGAACGTGTTCTTCTACTTCGATCACGCGCCCGGCAAGGGTCACGGCGAGAAGTTCGAAATTGTCAGCGCGGCGTATCGGATGAGGCAGTCGGCGTGCTTCTTCAAGTCGGACAGCCTCACCTGCGTGACATGCCATGACGCACACGGCAAGCCGCGCGACACGCGGAGAGCGCCATGCCTCGGATGCCATCCCTCCGCGCATCACCAGGCCGCTGACTGCGCGGAGTGTCACATGCCGAAGCGGCGGGCCGAAGACGCGGTGCATGTCGTCGTGACCGATCACAAGATCCAACGCATTCTCCCGCTGGGCGATTTGTTAGCCGAGCGGGCGGAGCGGCATCCGGTGGAGTCCGAAGAGTATCGCGGAGCAGTCGTGCCCTATCTCGACTCCTCCTCACCGCTGTACACGGCTGTCGCGCAAGTCCTCCATGGCTCGAATCGCTGCTGGCGGTGCCTGGCGCGCATCCGGCCGAAGCCTACACGGCGCTCGGCAATGCTTGGATCGAGACAGGACGTCCCGCGCGCGCGATCGAGGCGTTCGAGCAGGCTGTGCGGAGACGGCCTGATTCGGCGCGCGAACAACGCAATCTCGGACTCGCGAGAGTCGCGGCGGGCAAAGCGAGCCTGGCGGAAGCCGCGTTTCTCCGCGCGATCTCGCTCGACGTGACGGACGCGGTGTCCTGGTATCAGCTCGCGCTCATCGACTCCGCAGCCGGAAGGCTTCGGCAAGCCGTCGGGAAAGCACGCCGGGCCTTGTCGCTCGACCCGGATCTGCTCGACGCCTACAACAGCCTCGGAGTCAACCTGGCCGCACTGGGCGACCCGGCCGGCGCGGAAGCCGCCTTCCGATCGGCGCTCACCATCGATCCCTACTTCGCCACGGCGCACTCGAATCTCGCCCGTCTCCTCGGATCGCGCGGCGAGTTCTCCGGCGCCATCCGTCATTTCGAGCGAGCCATTCGATACCGGCCCCTGTTCGTTCCGGACCGCTACGACTATGCCGTGACGCTCTCCCGCGTGGACCGGCTCGAAGAAGCGCGCGCGCAAGCAGAGTCCGCCGTGAGTCTCGCGCCCGCGATGGCGGATGCGCGGATCCTACTCGGCATTCTGTATTCCCGGCAAGGCCGCCTTGCTAATGCGCGCCGCGAGTTGGAATCGGTCCTGAAGCGGCAACCTGGAAACACCCGCGCGCGTCAGGAACTTGATCGCGTACTCAAGCTTTCGAACCGAGGATCTCCCTGATCCTGTGCGCGATGATGAGTGGCAAACTGTCAAATGAACTGAGCTGGACGAAAGAGGTGCGGCATCCACCGCGCGAAAATCTGTCACCACTTCCGGCGCATCCATTTTGCCAGATAATGTTCAAGTGCCTCCTCGATCTCTCCCCAACTGGATCCTGTTCGCCGCGCTATCCACCGCCTCGGCCCAACAGTACGACATCCTCATAAAAGGCGGCCGCGTGATCGATCCCGCCAACCAGATTGACGGCGTCCGTGACGTCGCCATTCAAGGGACCACCATCGCCCGCGTCGCTCCGGACATCCCCGCCACACAGGCGCGCAAAGTGATCAACGCCTCCGGACGCCTCGTCACCCCCGGGCTCATCGACCTCCACTTCCACGCCTACGGATATTCCGGCGCGATCTTCCCCGACGACACCGCGCTCCCCACCGGTACCACCACTGTCGTCGACGCGGGCGGCGCTGGATTCCGCACCTACACCGACTTCAAGAAGACGATCATCAACACGGCCCAGACCCGCGTGCTCGTCCTGCTCAACATCGCCGGACAAGGCATGATCGGATCCGCCTCCGAGGACAACGTCGAGGACATGCGTCCCGCCGAGACTGCCGCCGTGATCCGCGCCAACCGGGATGCCATCGTCGGCATCAAGGTGGCTCACTTCGGAAAGCCCGGCTGGGACGCGCTCAAGCGCGCTGTCGAGGCAGGCCGGCTCGCCGACGTCCCCGTGATGGTCGACGACAAGATCTTCACCAACTCTGGCCGGACCTCCCGCGAAAAGCTCCTCGATGTGATGCGGCCCGGCGACATGCACACGCACATGTACAACGACCGGCAGGTGGAAATCGTGAGCCGCTTCAACGGCAAGGTTCATGAGTACGCGCGCCAGGCCCGCGTCCGTGGCGTGTTGTTCGACCTGGGCCACGGCGGCGGAAGTTTCCTCTGGCCCGTTGCCGCCGCGGCGGCCCGCGACGGATTCTTCCCCGACACGATCTCGACGGACCTCCACCAATCAAGCATCATGATGCAGCAGGCCGACATGCCCAACTGCATGTCGAAGATGATGGTGCTCGGCATGAGCCTGGAGGAAGCGGTCCGGCGCTCGACCATGATCCCGGCCAAGGTGATCAAACGGCTGCCGGAGATCGGCACCCTGGGCGAAGGCAAGGTGGCCGACATCGCCGTGCTCGCCATGCGCGAAGGAGTGTTCGCCCTCAAGGACTCCTGGGGTAAGAAGCAGCTCGCTTCGAAGAAGCTCGAAAATGTCCTCACCATCCGTGCAGGCAATCTCGTGTGGGACGCGGAAGGACGCGGCTTCCCCGAGTGGACCACCGCCGGCAAGTACGAGGTGATTCCGTGAACCGCGCCGTCTGTCTGGTACTCGCCCTTGCGCCCGCGCAAGCCCAAATCTATGACGTGGTGATCAAGAATGGACACGTCATCGACCCCGCCAATGGACGCAATGGACCCATGGACGTCGCGATCTCCGCGCACAAGATCGCCAAGGTCGCGCCCGGTATTCCAGCACGCAACGCGCGGACCGTGGTCGAAGCGGGCGGCTACTACGTCACGCCCGGGCTCATTGACATCCACGTCCACTACGACTCCTATGGAGCCTCGCTCAACATCAATCCGGACCACAACTCGCTGCGCTTCGGCGTGACCACCGCGGTCGACGCGGGATCCTCCGGCGCGGACAACTTCGAGAAGTTCCGCCGCGAAGTCATCGGCCCTTCGCGGACGCGCGTCCTCGCCTGGCTCAACATCGTCGCCGCCGGGATGTACGGAAGCAAGGTCGAGGACGACCCGGCCCAGATGGACGCCGCCAAGGCCACCGCCATGGTCAACAAGCACAAGGACGTCATCGTCGGGATCAAGACCGCCCACTACCAGCCCGCCGATTGGACCGCGGTCGACAACGCGGTGAAGGCGGCGTCGGCCACCGGCACCGTCTGCATGGTCGACTTCCATCCCAAGCCCGGACGTGGCTATCCCGACCTGATCCTCAAACACATGCGTCCCGGCGACATCCACACGCATTTCTACGGCCGCCTGACGCCGCAACTGGACGACGCGGGCAAGATCCAGCCGTATATGCTCGAAGCCCGCAAGCGCGGTGTGCTGTTCGATGTCGGCCACGGTGCGGGGAGCTTCTGGTTCCGCATCGCCGCCCCCGCCATCCAGCAGGGATTCCTGCCCGACACGATCTCGACCGATCTGCACAAGAGCAGCGTGATGCTTCCCAACGCGACCATGATCAATGTCATGTCGAAGCTGTTGAACCTCGGGATGTCGATCGAGCAGATTGTCGAGCGCTCCACTGTGAATCCGGCCAAGGCGATCCGCCGTCCTGCGCTTGGAACTCTGCGTGAGGGCGCTGACGCCGACATCGCCGTCATTCAGTTGGAGCGCGGCCAGTTCGCATTCCTCGACTCCGGGCACGGCCGGCTCACCGCCGACAAGCGGCTGCGCTGCGCGCTGACCATGCGCGATGGACGGATCGTGTGGGACGAGGACGGACTCAGCACCGGCGACTGGCAGCACACCGGCCCGTATTCGAACTTCAAGTGAGGAGATCCGGATGAGCATCGTGGACAGGCCGTGCGGATTCGAAAAGCACGAGCGAGATCCGGGACGACCTGAAGCGTGAGCTGGGCCTCGGCCACGGCGACGCCAACCACGTGTCCCAGCGGTGATGTGCGGGCATCAACCAGCTCGGCGAATTCGAGATCGCGCCGAAGAAGGGCTACGTGAGTCTGAGGCGCAAAAAGGGCATGTGCCGCCACCGGGTGAAGGTGACCGGAGTCTCGCAGGTCGACTCAGAGCTTCTCGCCTGGATCCGGACGGCGTACCTGGGCGCCGGGTAGCGGGTCAACGCGGTTGCCGCGGAACACCGTGCTCTTGTACAGCTTGTCCAATTCACGGCGCGCGACATCGGCCCACGAGCTGCGCGGGTCCAGCTTCAAGTACGCGCGCCAGTGGCGCATCGCCTTCATCGCCTGCCCCGTCGCCTGGTAGAGCAGCGCGATGTTATAGTGCGCGTCGCTGTAATTGGGATCCAGCTCGAGCGCCTTCGAGTAGTGCTCGTGCGCCTGGTCCCGGTTGCCGAGTTCGTCGTACAGGTTGCCGATGTTGAAGTGCGCCAGGGCGTAGTCGGGCATGGCGTCAATCGCGCGCGTGTAGTACTTCTCGGCGCGGACCCAATCCCGCTGGTTGAAGTAAATGGTCCCGAGATTGACGCTTGCCGCCGCCAGACTGGGATCGAGCGAAATCGCCACCATGTAGGTGTCGATGATGTCCCCCGGCGGGGCGCCTGACTGTTCCATCTCGACGCCGCGGAGGAACCACTCCTCGGCGCTGCGGAGCTTGCGCTGCTTGGCGGCGTTGTCTTCGAGAATCCGCGGCGGGAGCACCGCGACCCGCTCGACAACATTGCCGTCCAGGTCGAGCAGCATTTGGCCGCTCAGCGGGTCCAGCCGCTCATCGCCCACCTGGATCCGGATGTGCCGTCCTTCGACGTAGAGCCGGGTTTCCGCGAGCGGATCCGCTACGCCACGCTTCCGCACCGCCTCAATCGTCTTCCGGATCCGTGCCGAGGGCACATGAGCCGCCTTGAAGCTGGCCAGCGTCTTAATGGCGTTGAGCTGCGAAAAGCCATAAGCATCGGCGGGCGCGACCAGTCCGGCGCGCTCCCATCCCCGGAGCTGGCGCTCGGAGATCGCGGCCTTCCGGAGGATATCCGCGCGCGTGAATGGGTGACTCGCAGCGGCGGCGTTCAAGCCCAAATTTTATCACGGAGGCACGCCTACTGGAGCCCCCCATTGTTGCTGTCGTTGCGGACTGGATGTGGGGATTGACTTAACTATAGATAATATGGCATGCTAAACCAAGATTGCCATGCGGACGGTAGCTGTACTTTGGATTCTTTCCCCACTGGCGGGCTGGGCGCAAACCAGTGGGATCCTGGCGGGTGTGGCGGAGGACGCCACCGGCGCCAAGCTTTCTGGAGCTAAGGCGCGTATTTACAACGTGTTAACGGGGTTCTCATTGGAGGCCACGGCTGACGAGGGCGGTGCTTGGCGGTTCGCGAACCTTCCGTTTCAGGCCTACGAACTGGCAATCTCAGCCCCAGGATTCGCGACCCTCCAGCGGAGCGTTTCGATCCAGACCGGAGCTCTGGTCAGCCTGACCGTGCGCCTCGAGCTGGCCACGGAGGTGCGCTCGGTGTCCGTTCATGACTCCGCGCCCATCCTGGTGGATCCGGACCGGACCGGCAGCTACGCCCAAATGAACCGGCAGGACATCGAGCGCCTCCAGATCGGCGGAAGCCGCGGGCTGGAATCCGTGCTCGCTTCGTTCCCCGGATTCGCGCAGAACGCCAATGGCGCGATCCACCCGCGGGGCGCCCACAATCAGATGACGTTCGTCATCGACGGCATGCCGGTCACCGACCAGCTCACCGGCGCATTCGCCAACTCGATCGATCCGAACTCGGTCCAAACGGTCGAGCTGTTTACCGGAAACATCCCCGCTGAGTACGGCAGCAAGGTCTCCGCTGTGGCGAATATTACAACAAAAAGCGGGCTCGGTGCGGGCCGTCCGATCGCCGGGACCTTCACTGCCAATGCGGGTGGATTTGACACGCTGTCCCAGGTGACTCATGTCGCGGGCGAGCGTGGCCGCGTGGGTTATTCCGCCATGGCGAACTCGCTCGAGACCCACCGCTACCTGGACGCTGTCTCACTCGTCAACCTCCACAACGGCGGACACTCCCACCGTGGCTACGCGCGCGCCGATATTCACGCCACCCCTCGCGACACGCTCCGGCTGAACGCCTTCGCCGGACGCTCCAGCTTCGAACTCGCCAACCTGCGCTCGCAACAGGACGCAGGTATGGACCAGCGGCAGATCCTTGAGGATTCCGCCTTCTCGGCAGGTTGGGTCCACTCGCTCAGCCCGCGGGCCACATATGACACCACCGCGTCCTACCGGTCCGCCGCCGCCCGCCTGCTGCCCAGCGCCGGGGACCTGCCGGTGCGCGCCTGGCAGAGCCGCCGCCAGTCAACCTTCCACACCTCACACAGGATCGGATACACGGCCGGCGCGAGCCAGTTTCGCGCTGGCGCCGACTACCAGCGGTTCCCCGTGCGCGAGCGCTTCCTGTTCCAGGTGACCGATTGGCCGGACGCGCCCGATCATCTGCTCCCCTTCCGCGACGATCCCTTCCGTTTTGACAAGCGCGCCGCCGGATCCTTGTGGTCGGGCTGGACTCAGAACCAGATCCGGTGGAACCGCTTCCAGTTCGCGCTGGGCCTCCGGTGGGACGCCTATCGTTTCCTGTCCCGCGGCAATCAGTGGCAGCCGCGAATCGGCGTCAGCTACCTGGTGCCACGGACCGGAACCGTCCTCCGCGCCTCCTACAACCGTACCTACCAGACTCCGCCGAACGAGAATCTGCTGTTATCAAACTCCGAGGAGCCGGCTCCCCTGGTGGACCCCGCAGTCCGCGCGGCCTTGGGCGGCGTGGCTGTGCCGATCCGCCCGGAGCGGCAGAACTTCTACGAAGTAGGCATCCAGCAGCCGGTCGCCGGGCGCTTCAGTGTCCAGGCATCCTTCTACCACAAGAACGCGCGCGACCAGCAGGACAACAACAGCTTCTTCAACACGCCGATCGTGTTCCCGACTTCGCTCGCCAGGATCCGCGTGAACGGGGTCGAAGGCCGCGTGGTCGCGCCAACTTGGAAAGGGTTCTCGGGCACCCTGAGCTTCACCCACGCTCGCGCCGTGTCGACGCCCCCGTTTACGGGGGGCCTGTTCATTGGCAACGATGCCGTCGCGGCGCTCTCTGCCGGACCATTCCTGATCGACCACGATCAAAAGCTCGCCGTACATGGGGTCCTGCACTACACGCACCGCGCCGGATGGTTCGCCACCTGGACAACGCGGTACGATTCCGGCCTGGTGATCAACCCCTCGGATCCGGATGAAGTCGCCGCCGACCCGGATTACTCCGACCTGCTCCCCTATATCGACTTGGCCGGCGATCCTCCCCGCTCCCGGCCCCGGACGATCGCCGACATGGCCGCGGGCTACCGCCGGTCTGTCGACGAGCGTGCCCGCTGGGAGGTGGGGATCCACCTGACCAACGTATCCGGCGCCACGGCGGTATACACGTTCCAGTCGCTCTTCGCCGGAACCAGGATCGTCCAGCCGCGCACGGTATCCGCGCGCCTCCGCCTGTTCTTCTAAGCTTCGACCTTGCCGACCAGAATCAGGCCGATCTTGACGCCGCCAAGGTCCACCTGCAACGCCCAGTCGGACTCCCCGGCCTTGTCGAACCCGGCCTTGAAGTCGCTCTCGATCACCCACATGCTCAACACCGCCGGATGGGGTGTGCCTGACGCTTTACGCGTCATGTTCATGAGCGCATCGACATTCGCAACGGGTGCCGCGTCGGTATCCTGAGCCGCTGGGGTGAGGACCAGAAAGTCCCGCTGCGGAGCAACGCCCTGGTGGTCGCCGTTGACGGGCTGCAATGCGAACCGCATCGTATAGACTCCGGCCTTCAAGGCTTGCCCGCGCCGGTCCGATCCGCCGCCTTCGGGGAAGCGGATCGCGCCAACCACCGCGCCCAGCGGTACGGTCTTCCACATCACGTCGGTCTCCGTAGTCGCGGGTCCGGTGGGAACGGCCTTGACGAACCAGACCTCGCACAACACTTTTGAACCGGCGACGATCTTGT
>VFZX01000257.1 GCA_016871015.1 Acidobacteriota bacterium
TGGTTTGCCGAGCGCGCCGGACACGCCACCGCTTCCCGGTTCGCTGACGTGCTGGCCACGATCAAGACCGGGGAGGCGGCGACCCGCCGGAACTACCGACTCCAACTCGTCACCGAGCGGCTGACCGGCCTTCCTTGCGACACCTATCAGAACGCCGCGATGGCCTGGGGCACCGCAACGGAAGCCGCTGCTAGGCAAGCCTACGAGGTCGCAACTGGTGAGATTGTCGAGCAGGTCGGGTTTATCAAGCATCCCGATGTTGCGTGGGCGGGTGCATCGCCGGACGGAGTCATCGGTCGCGGCGGGCTAGAACTGAAGTGTCCATTCCAGTCCACCATCCACGTCATGACGCTGCAAGGCGGGATGCCATCCGAGCACGTCGCCCAGGTGCAGGGGCAGATATGGTGCTGCGGATTCGATTGGGTCGATTTCGTCTCGTTCGACCCGAGGATGCCGGAGAAGCTCCGGCTGTACGTCGAGCGGGTAAAGCGGGACGAAGCCTACATTGCTAAGCTCGCCGCATCGGTGAAGGTGTTTCTCGATGAAGTCGAGCGCGACTACCAATCCCTACTTTCGCAGGTGAAATGATGACGACTGAAATACAGGAGTACAGCGCAACAGAAGCTGCGCTCGCGGACCTTGCGTCGCGCTACAAAGGCGTGGTCTACGACGTGAGCACCATCGACGGGATGCGGGCCGCGAAAGACGGCAAGAAGGAGCTCGCTGGCTACCGGATCGCCTTGGAGAAGAAGCGCGTCGAAATCAAGGCCCCCGCCCTGCGCCGGGCGCAGTTGATCGACTCCGAGGCCCGGCGCATCAGTTCGGCACTCTCGGCCTTGGAGGACCCCATCGCCGAACAGATCACGGCCAAGGAACGCGCCGAGCAGGCCGCGCGCGAAGCGGCGGTCAAGGCGGAGCAGGAGCGCATCGAGGCTGAGCAACGTGCAGCGCGAGAAGCCGCGGAGCAGCGCATGGCTGAGGAGCGCGCAGAGATCGCTAGGCAAAAGGCCGAACTGGAACGCTCGCAGCGCGAGGCCCGCGAGAAAATGGAAGCCGAAGCCCGCGAGGCACGGCGCAAGATCGAGGAAGAGGAACGTGCTGCCAGGATGGCGCGCGAGGAGGCCGACCGCAAGGCGCGGCAGGAGCGTGAGGCCGAGGAGGCCAAGGCCAAAGCGGTCCGCGATGCGGAAGAAGCGCGGCTCAAGGCCGAGCGCGAGAAGGTCGAAGCGGAGCAGCGCGCGGAGGCCGAGCGGCAGCGGAAAGTCCGCGAGGAAGAGGAGCGTAAGGCGCACGCTGCCCGCGAGGCTAAGGAAGCGAAAGAGCGCGAGATTCGCCGCCAGCAGGAGGAACTCCTCGACGCCTGCGCCATGTTAGCCACGTTCAAGAAACGCTTCGGGCATCGTTCTGAATTCGCCGCCGTGGTTGAAGCCATCGACGAATGTCTGGAGGTCTCGTAATGGCCTACGAGCACCGTGAAGGTTCCGGGACGCTCTTTAAGAATCATCGTCGCGACAAGGACACGCAGCCGAACGCCCGCGGCGAGGCGCTGATCGGCGGGGTGGTCTATGAAATCTCTGCGTGGACGAAGCAGACGAAGACCGGCGAGCCGTGGCAGTCGCTTTCCTTCAAGCCCAAGCAGATGAGCGAAACGGACCGGCGCAAAGAGCGCAAGCCGCCGACGAGCAAAGAGGAAATACCGTTCTGACCCATGAAAGAACGCTCCTTCCACGTGCAGACGGAATCGCAGCGCGCGATGCTATCGCAGTTCGTGCTGCGCCAGCCCATACCATTTCAGGCGACACTCGGGCCGTTCCGTGAGCGGCGCTCCAACTCAGCGAACAGCCGCCTGTGGCTGTTGCACACTGCGGCGAGCAAGGTGACTGGCTACGAGCCGGAGGAACTCCACGAGCTGATGCTTTGCAAACACTTCGGCTTCACCGAGGTCGAGCGGCCTGACCTGTTGACAGGCGAACTCACCATGATGCGCGTGCCGCTCAAGCGCTCCAGCACTAGGGACAAGAAGGAGTTCGCGGAGTTCATGGAGGCGTGCGAGATTTTCTACGGTCAGGAATTCGGAGTTTGGCTGTCGGAAATGGAGGCCGAGTGACACGCCACAAGACCGCCGCCGAACGCCGATATATGGACCGCGTAGCTTCGCTGGGCTGCCTCGTTTGCCGCCGACTTTACGGGCGCTTTACGCCAGCCGATCTCCACCATGTAGCCGAACATAGCGGAAAGCGGTCCAACTTTGCGGTTGCCCCACTCTGCGGGATCAACTACGAAGATCACCACGACGGGCGGCAAACAGGCGGTGCAGGTTTTCACCGTCTCGGCACAAAAGCATTCTGTGCGCTCTATCGAGTTCCCGGAGAGACGGAATGGGGGCTTTTGCAATGGGTCAATGAGGATCTTGCTAGAAATGCCACGGACCGATCCTAGACCACAGATGAGACGCGGGGCGCTTGTTCAATGCCCTCAATGTGGCGCTGAAAAATGGCGTGCGCTATCCGAACTAAAGCGCGGATATCAGTATTGCTCATGGCGGTGCTACTGGCTCGCGCGCGAAGCCTTAACGTTTGATAGGTTACGCGGGTTGAAGCGTTGTGCAATGTGCTCGAAATGGAAGCCGCTGGACGCTTTTCCTCACGCCAACAACCGGAAAGCAATTGGATCGCACGGTCGTCAAGCCTACTGTTCGCCATGCAATCTGAAGAAAAGCAATGAATGGACCTTGAAGAACCCAGAGGCGAAGAAGCGTCATAGGAGCCAATTCTATTGGCGCGATGCAGAAAAACACCGTGCCAAGAAGCGTGAATTATCTCCACAGCAACGGGCCGAGAAAAACGCCAAAACGCGAGCATGGCGCAAAGCCAACATGGGGAAAGTTCTCGCTTGGAACAAACTGAGGATTCATCGGAAGCGCGCCGCCGGGGATGGGCCGGATCGTTGGGACTTGGGTTGGCTCATCTGTCACCAAGACGCCCGCTGTACATATTGCAAAGAAATGCTGCCAGACCGGAAGCACCTGGACCACAAAACTCCAATTAGCCGGGGAGGTTTGAACGAGCTTGAAAACATGCAATGGCTTTGCCCTACGTGCAACATGAAGAAAGGCGCAAAAACACACGAAGAGTATTCCGAAGCCTTGGCTCGGGAACGCTCCGGGGTGCTCATCTGACATGGCGGAGACCAGCAAGATCGCGTGGACGGACAGCACGTTCAATCCGGTCATCGGCTGTACGAAGGTCGGACCGGGCTGTGACCACTGCTATGCGGAGGCGATGGACTCGCGGAAGCGCTGGGGCGGCGTCGTCCATTGGGGGCCGGGCACGCCGCGACAGCGCACCAGCGCATCGAACTGGAAACAGCCGCTCGCGTGGAACCGAAAGGCGGCTGCATCGGGTAAGCCGTGGCGCGTTTTCTGCGCCTCGCTCGCTGACGTGTTCGATAACGAATGGCCGGACGGCGTGCGGGAGGACCTGTTTCGCCTGATCGAGCAAACGCCTGCGCTGACGTGGCTGCTGCTCACGAAGCGCATCGGTAACGCCAGCGACATGATGTTCCGCGCTCGCGGCGGGCATTTACCCTTGCTGCCGAACGTCTGGCTGGGCGCGACCATCGTCAACCAAGAGGAGGCGGATCGGGACATCCCGAAATTGCTCTCGACTCCGGCGCGCGTCAGGTTTGTATCCTACGAGCCCGCGCTGGAGCCGGTTGACTGGACGCAAATCACCGAGCGCATTGCCGCGTCTTCGACTGTCACCTTCGATGCGCTGCACGAGAAGGACAAACTGGACCGTGGAACGTGGCGTCCGCGGCTCGACTGGATCATCGTCGGCGGCGAGAGTGGTCCGAATGCGCGTCCATTCAATATCGCATGGGCGCGCTACACCATCGCGCAGTGCAGGGCCGCTGGCGTAGCGTGTTTCGTGAAGCAGCTCGGGGCGCACGTCATCACAAACGGCATTCAGGATGCGGGCGATTGGTGGCCCCGGCAGACCGGATTGCTAGACACTGGCAAGGGCTACTTCCGCAAGCATCTAGTGGACCGCGCGGGAGCCGACCCAGCCGAGTGGCCGGAGAATTTTCGCATACAGGAGTTCCCCCTATTGTGAGAGAAGATGGCCGAGTACCGGCGCGGACGGCAGGCTTAACCAGTCACCTTGCGGGCGATGTCACGTAGCATCTGCGACGCCTTGACGCTCCCCTGCGAGCTACCGAAAAAAAACTGGAGCACCAAGGTAATGACGGTGCCCAGCAGGAATCCGAGCACCGTATCCACGACGCGGACGTTCTCCGGCGGTACATGGCCGAACGTTATCCAGAAGATGTACACCCCCGAGAACAGCAGGCAGCCGGCCGCAAGGTGGTACACGAACCGTCGCACGTAGGGGTCCTCGCTACCGATAGCCGCGATCTGCATATTCCGCGCACTTTGCGTGTCTGCCAGATACGCCCTCTCCAAGTCCGCATTGGCCGCGAGCACCGCCATCTGGAACTCGTGGGCGTGGCCCTGCTTCTCCCGGATGCTCTGCAGGGCCTCCTCGGGGGTTGAGGCCCCCGTGACCTGCCGGGCGATGCCGATGACCTTCTCGGCCACTTCGGCGGGCTTCTCGCCGACCCCGAAGAACCGCATGAGCGACGGGGCGAACTGCGCGAGCCCGAGGGCGATGCTGATGGGGTCCATCATACGATCCCCGCCCGCGTCCCGCTCGCGTCTATCGTCAAGGTCGCGTGCCGGGGCTTGCTGCTGAATGAAACGTGGACCCATCCCCCGCCCTTGCTCGCGAACTCCAGGATGAGCTGGTCCACTCCCAGGCTGACGAGCTTCTTGGCGATGCGCTCGGCCACGACTCTCGGGGTCCCGTACTGCGGACAGATGAAATCGGCCGCCTCGCCCAGGAGGTGCTGGCTGGTGTCTTTCGAGCCGACGGCCCGGTTCAGTTCCAAGCAGCGATAGCCGCTCGTGACGTGTATCGGCCTGCCCAGCAGCGTGCGGATGCGCTCCAGTCCTTGCGCTGTTCGCCTGAGCGCTTCGATGATCTCCGCGCTGGGCGTGTTGTCGATGCCGCGGCGCTCGGCTGTCTCGGAGGCCGTGAACTCCGACAGGTGGAAATGATCCGTGAGCTGCATCAATCCCTCCGTTCGCAGTACGTCACAAACGCCGCCTGCCCCTGCTGCGTCTGGCCTATCGGGTGAAGGACGCAGATGCCGGCGAACTTGTCCACCGCAGCGCAGGAGGTCAGCAGAAGCAGGGCGATGACAGCGATGGTGAAAACCAGAACCGTCGTCAGGATGCGTAACCACAGGGGCTCGTTCATTTGATCAGCCTTTCCCGGATCGCCTTGGCGACCAGGCCCGTGTTCGTCCGTACCTGATGCCGCAACCGCAGCCGGTGTAGTTGGTGGTCGATGGTCTTGTGCTCGCAGCCCACGGCCGCCGCGATTGCCTTGGGCGGCTGATCGTCCGCGAGCATTGCAATCAGCGCAAGCTCAGAGAGCCGCGCCGTCGTGTTGGGGATGCGCCATCTGCTCATTTGGACAACCTCCCTTCGATCCGGGCAAGGGCAGAACTCAATTCACCCTGGCCTTTGATGATCTCGGCGTGCATCCGAAGGTCGGCTTCGATGTGGTCGTTCAGGCGCTCGTGCAGGGCGAGTTCGCCTTGGCGGCGGGCTTCCATCGTCGCGTCTATCTCGCGCCGCCGCTCCTTGAGGTCCTCTTGCATCACAACGCTACCGCGCAGGCGGTCCAGCACGTCCTTCAGGTCAGCTACATCTCTGGCCTCGGCTTTTCCGTCGAGCCTCTTGTCCTGCTTGTTCCACATCCACCAAGCAGCAGGGACGAGAAGCCCCCAAAGCCACTTAGCGGCTTCTTTCCCAAAATCTTCCATGGCTCATTTCCTCACCTCACGTCACCGAAAGGCGAGTTTCCCCGCGACGAGCCCTGACGCCCACGCAAGACTCCAGGCGATTGTGCGTCGGGCAAGCAATTTATGGCTGGACGAAATGCGTCAGCTCGCGCTTTAGCGCCTCGTCTTTGGTTTCGTTGTAGATAACCCCAAGCCTCGCAAGATGCGCCTGCATGGCGTTCGGGTTTGATGGCGCTATCGGAGTCGCCAACCACTGCACTACCTTGGGATTGGTGAGCATCTTGGCACCGACGAACGCAGTGCCGGAAGACAGGGCTCCTGCCGCGACGGGAACGATGGAACCGGTCGCTATCGACGCAATCGGAGAAGCATATATGCTGTACGCCGCAAAAGACCCGGCCGTGCCCGATGGGTTGGCGTAGATGCCACGTCCTTCTCTGATCGTTCCCGCCGCCTTGGCGATCTTTTCGACGTTCTCCCTCATGGGCGAATCCGGGAACAACTGCGCTTTTGCTCCTGGGGAAAGCTTGTTCCAGTTCGTGAGGAACGTCTCTGACGAGAACACTTCGCCCATCTCGTTTTGCTTTCCCGGCGTCGCCCTTCCTAGACGGTTGACTACGGCCTCGGATACGACTTGCCTTTCCGATTGCATCAGGCTGCGCATGACCGCGCGGACTTTGTTGGCTTGATCAGGGTCGGTTGGGTAGAAAGTCTTGAAGATGTCCTCCGGCTGCTTGCCAGAACCCACCACACGCTCCAGCACGGATTCAATGCGGTCCATGCGGGCGCGGTAATAGTTGCTCTGGCGGGCGAATTCCTGCCCAGCCCCCGCTTGTTCTGCTGCTGTTCTCAGGTCATCGGAAAGCGCCCCGTAGAGCTTCTTGAGTTGCCCGCGAGGAATATCCGAGACCAGCGCATCATCAAGCATTGACCCCACTTTTGACCGCAGTGCCCGCAAGCCATTGAATGAAATCTCGCCCGTCATTTGGGCAAAGCCACGACGGGCCTGTAGATCATCCATGAGATTCTTGCGAATCTCCGCTACCTTTGGATTCACCAATGCGACCGTCGTTTTTTCTGCCCCCGGAACAGGGGCAACAAGGTCATCAAGGGCTGCGATAGTATTCGTCGGGGTTGTGGAGTAGTCCCTTGGAACCTTGGCACCAACAGCGTCATCAAGCATCTGCCATGTCGCTCTGGTTCGTTCGAGGAACCCGCCCTCGCCCTTGATGCCGGTTTCTATGGCTCTGCCAGCAGTTTCCGTTGGTGTACCCGTCCGCGCTCTCGCTCCCATCTTGGTTTGCTGGGTTTCGATGAACCGCTTCATGACACCGGCCCCACCGGGGAACTTGGCAGCGAGGTTCTCCAGCCCGTGCAGGAAAACGTTATCGGTGGCCTGCCCCACAGAGGGCATGGTCCCGGCCTGCTTGAAAGTCTCGACGTTGGGGGCTGCTTTCGCCGCTGCGACATTCTTTACGCCTGCTGCCCCCTGAGTAGCGGCGGCAGGAGTCATAGCCCCGACGCCAGTCCATTCCGGTCCCAATGCCTCGCCAGCTATCGCCCCGCCAGCGGCGGCAGCAACCGTACTTCTCGCTGCCGCACCGGGCACCATCGAGCCGCCGGCAAAGGTCCCTCCTGTATGCAGCATCCGACTTACGGGGTCGTCCGGCCTGGGGTTCTCTGTATTGATACCAGCAGACTTGAGCCGCGACAGGATGTCCTGAGACCCGCCAATAGAGCCTTTGAGGAGGTCGGGGCCGTGCTGCCCGATCAGGGCTTGCTTGCCAGTTCCATAAGCCGCAATCCCGAGGTTGATGATGTTCTCGACGGTATCGACCGGAAGCCCGGCAAGCCGCGACATCCCCTCGCCAACGCCAGCAATCGCAGCTTTCGTACGTTCCCCTATAGTCGGATCAGGCGCCTTCTGCTTTGGCACGGTCAGCCAGTTTCCGCCAACCAGATAGGCCCTCTCGCCCTTGTCGTTCGTGGCGACGTTCTCAGGCTTTCGCCATTCTCCTCCGACGAGGAAGACCGTCTCGCCAGTCTGCGGGTTGGTCGCGCTTTGCGTCATGGGTTGACTTTGAATCCCGGAGGAGGCGGGGGTTGTGGCCCCACGCTCGTTTCACTCGGTTCAAGAACGACACGACCCCTGAACTGCCTGACCGACTCGTTGTAGCGGTCCAGCACATCCTTCCCGAAGCCCGACGCTACCGAGGCATAGTGCTTGTTGATGATGGTCCTTGCCTGGTTGACGGCGTTCTGTGGTCCGTCCGGCGTCTTGAACAATCCCGACCCGAATTCAGACTTCAGCCGCTCGAACTCGGGTATGGTTACCGCCGCACCGGAACGGTTCTTCAGGGTTATGTTGAAAAGCTTCTGGAACGCCTGACGGCCAGCACGAATTTCTGCGGGCGCCAGCCTGTCCGGGACTGCTGATTTCGGGCCACTGAGCCATTCGGTAAGCTGTGGCGTCCTAGTCAACGCCGTTTCCACTTCCTCGAGAACGGCATCGGCCTCGGGAAGATTCGCTTTCTCCAGGGCCGCCCCGAGCTGCTGAACATCGCGGCCCGTTTTCTGTTCCTTAGCTTGGTCAAGCCGCGCCAGTTGAAGCTGCTGCCCTTGGCGTTGAATCTCGAAACCCATCATGCGCATTTGGGAATTGAGTTGCGCCTGCTGCTGCTTGTTGGCGAGAGACTCGCGCTTATACCACTCATCGAACTGCCTTCGTGCACTGGCATCGGTTATACGCGCTTCCGCCTCGGTACGGCGCTGCTCCAGCATGTCCTGCCGTAGTTGCAGGTTCTGTGCGAACTGAAGCGCCGCTTGGGCGCGGTTCTCGTTGGCGATGGCCAGCCTGTCGGCGCTCACTGCCCTACGATCCAATGACCTGAGCAATCCCTCCGGGCCGGCGTGCTGCACGACGACACCTTCTAGTTGTTCCGCTGTCGGATTCGGTCCCAATCCTTGCACGGCCGTTTCGTATGCCTTTGCCCTTTCGATCTGACGGGCTCTTTCCGCCTGCGCCTGCATCTGGCCGATGAGGGCCTGCACCCCGACCACTTGCCTGAGGTTGTCTAGGGTCCTGCCTTCGTTCGCCCGCCTTTGCGCCTCGTAGCCGCCGAGGCCGGGGATGCTGTCCAGAACCGAGGCCATGTCAGTGCGCCGCCTTCAAGAGTTTTACCAGGTCGGCAATCGAGGTCGGCGGGTTGAAGACGTTGCTGATCCCCGAGCCGATGGCGTTGTAGAGATTGGCATCCGCCCCGATAGCCCCCGTCGCCGCCCCTGCCCCGGCCTGCGTCCCGACCCCCGACCCCGCGCTTGCCGTTACCGGAAGGAGAGTCGTGATGCCCGGGACCGAAGCCCCAGCCCCGCCGAAGCTCGAATAGCCACCCGTGGCCGCGTTCTGCGCACGGTAGCCTTGCAAGGCAGGAAAGGCGAACTTCACCCCCACGTCGGTCAGCGTTTGCTCCCAGGCGTTCGGCGAGTCGAACGGGTTCCCCGAGACAGACAGCCCCCTGAGCATCGATTGCGTTATCTGGTCCAAGGCGTCACGGTAGCCGGGTTCGTTCCCCATGGAAAACCCCGGTGCGAACGAGCCCTCGTAGCGAAGCCTCGACGGCTCGGTAACGCCGCGGCCGAACTGGATGGCATCCTGCTGCCGGCCGATAGCCGCATCCTCTCTCGCCTTGATGTCCGCGTACCGTTCTGACTCACGTCTCACCAAGTCCTGATAGCGCATGTCCTCCCGGTCGGACAGTTCCCGCGCAACGGACGCGAACTTGTCCGCCTGCTCGCTCGCGGCATAGGCCCCGAGGAGGCTAGGAGCGACAGCCCCACCGAGTTGCAAGGCGTCCTCCCAACCGCCTTCGCCCCGGAGGATTTTTTTGAGCGCCTCGATGTTCGCATTACCGCCGCTGGCCTTCACTGCACCAGCCGCCGCGCCGCCGTATTCCTTGAGAGCGTTCAGCACGGAGGAGCCCGCCGAAACCCATCCCGGATTGATCGCACCGAGCAGCGCTTCCGGCGTCGAGTAGCCCAGCGCCTTCGCGGCTTCCGTTGCGGTGCCTGCGCCGGTCGCGTCAAGGGACATGGCAATCGCCTCTATCGGGTCGGCCGCCGACGCAAGCCTTGCAAGCGATGCCTCCCGGACCGGGTCGTAGAGGGAAGAATTCCAGCCGCCGAACTGCATCGGCGCATTGTAGGTTGCAGCACTGGTGGTAGGCCCCCCGAAGAATCCGGGGTTGAGGTAATTGAGGCCCGCCGCCAGAGCCGCCGGCAGCAGCGGGATCGCCGGTCCCCGCATGAATTCGCCGAACGCACCAGTCTCCTCGCTGCGATGCATCGGAATCTCGTCAATGCTGCGGTAGCCCCAATCGCGCCCGAGAAACGGGGTGATCTCGCTTGCGCTCGCGTACTCAGAACGGCCGTCCGGGTAGGCAATGAGGAACACCGGCGGCTCGTTCGGGTTGGCGCTGGGCATGCGGGTAATCGCACTGCGCGTGCCGGCCCCGAGCAATTCCTGCATCTCCAACGGGATTTCGCGTCTCGTGTATGCCATGGCTCAGACCTCGTACCAGCCGCAAATCGCAAACGTGTTTCCAGATGCCACCTGAGTCGGGACGTAGCAGCGGGAATTGGTCGCGTCGATCACGCAATTCCCAACGGCCACGTTCGTCGTCACGTTCATCATCGTTGCCATCCCGCCGATCCCCCCCTTAACCGGTACCGGCAGAGACGTGTAGCTCGTTCCCGCAGTCGTTGCGATGTTAGTTCCAGGGACGACCTTGATCTCGAAGAAACACAGTCGGCTGAGAAACTTGAGCCGTCCCGACACCGTAGGGGTCCCGGTATCCGTCCATCCTGTCCGCGTGGGCGTCCACTCTCGCCACGCATCAAGACCCACCAGTTCCTCGTAGGCGGCACTTTTCTTGTCGATTTCGATGTCATCGAACGCATTCATGCCGTCCCTATCGTCATGTCGCCGCCCGCCCTGCGGATTCGCATGGGCGTGTTGGCCGCGTGCGTCAGCCGCCACGCCCGTTTCTGGCTCGACCCCAGGGCCGTCAGTTTCCTTGCCGTGCCAGACAGGTCGATGGTGCCCAAGGTCGTGAACGAGCCGTAGTCGTCGTCGCTCGCCGCCACGGTGAGGGTGGACGTTGACGATTCCGTGTCCGCGTCTATTTCCAGGGTGTTATAGAACTTCCTCTTGTTCGTGCCGTGATCGTCGTTCTGTGTCTGCAGTGTCGCCGTGAAGGCCGCGCCGTCATCCTGGAACGTCAATAGCGGGTGATTGATGATATAGAGCTTTCCTCCTGTCGCCACATTGGAGACGGAGTAATTCACCATCGTCCCAGCAGCCGAGTCCGCCGCCACAGAGGTCCAGAGCGGGGAGCTGGATGAGAATTCCCCCCACTGCCTGTCTTCGATGTTGTAGTAGTAAGTCATGGACCCGGTATAGACGAGCACGAAGGAATGCCCGTAGAGCCGGATGGATGACAGGCTCACCTTCCCCGCCACGGCGATCAGCGCCGCATCTATGGCCGGCGGCGAAATGCGGTTCAGGTCGCCGTCGTACTGGAAGACCGATATCCCGCCCTGGTCCGTTGAGCCGCACCAAAAGAGCGTGTCGGCAATCGAGGTCATCGCCTTCGCGGACACCAGTCCCACCTTCTGCGTCTTCGCCACCGCTTTGTCGTAGGGGAACGGCGACAGCCCGCGATTGTAGAAGAACTGCATGGACTCCGTCCCGAAGATGGCGATGAACTCGCGCCACCTGACCGCCGCTACCCCAAGGTCGGGATACGCATTGGCCGAGTCGTAGTTGTTCGCGGTCCAGCCCGTGAGGCTATTCAGGTTGGATGACCACAGTTTCCCGTCCGTGGTCGCTATGAAGGCGTAGCCGTTGTGGTGAGCGAAGGTCCCCGCCAGGGTGTACCCCGCGTTCCCCGGGAAGTCTGCATCCGTAATCTTCGTCACGGCCCCTACCGCGGTGTCGTAGTACCAGGCGGTATTGTCGCTCGATGTGATGGCGACCGTCGCCTGGGTCCCCACGAAAGTCTCAGTGAGGCCGGTACACTGCCCAGTAATCGACCCGACGCTCGTCCCGCTGTCGTAGATCGTGGTGTTCGACTCGCCGAAGGCAGTGATGACCTTGGAGCTTT
>VFZX01000258.1 GCA_016871015.1 Acidobacteriota bacterium
ACCAGACGATCCTATGGCCTGCGCACTTACCGCGTCATGGAACTCTCGCTTTATCACAACCTTGGCTGCCTACCCGAGCCGCCAGCTACCCACAGATTTTGCTGAGGAGGCGATAAAGCTCGAAGATCCGGCGTCGAAGTGGCTCGGGACAGGGTGGACGAAACTGCCGGCGGACCAGGAGCAGCGGATCACCATGCGCCACCTGATCAGCATGAGCAGCGGGCTTTCCGATGAGTTCGGGTTTGAAGCGGAACCGGGAACCAAGTGGCGGTACAACAGTCCGGCGTATCAGAAAGTGATGCGGGCGCTGGCCAAGGCCGCGGGGAAGTCGGAGAACGAACTGACGCGGGAATGGCTGACGGGTCCGCTGGGGATGCGGGAGTCGGTTTGGAAGGACCGTCCCGGCACCGGTGGCATGCTCGGGTTCAACACCACCGCGGCTGATCTGGCGCGGTTCGGGCTCATGATCCTCGCAAGGGGCGAGTGGCAGGGCAAACGGATTGTCGAGGACCGGGCATACTTCCGGCAGATGCTCGATTCCTCGCAAACGATGAACCCGGCTTATGGATTCCTGTGGTGGCTAAACGGCAAGCAAGTGGTTCGTGCCAATGGCTCGACGGCCCCCAAGCTGATCCCGGCCGCTCCTGACGATCTGGTGGCAGCGCTGGGAGCCCGCGGCCGCAAAGTGCACGTCGTGCCGAGTCTCGGGGTGGTCGCTACGCGGACGGGTGAGGAGGCCGACCGGCAGGGCGAGCCGCCTTTCGACCAGCGGTTTTGGAGGTTGCTGATGGACGCCGCGCCGGTTAGACCGGTTGGCGCAGGCCGAACTTCTCCATCCGGTAGATAAGCGTCTTGCGGCTGACGTCGAGATAACGCGCGGCTTGCGATTGGTTCCAGTCGAACTTCTTCAGGGCGCGGAGGATGAGTTCCTTCTCGACGCCTTCCAGGCTGATGCCCGATTCCGGAAGATCAAGTTGCAGCGCGTCGAGTTGCGGCCTTTCCTTGCGCAGGTTCGGGGGCAGATCGTCGATCGTGATGTCGCCGCCGCGGGCTAGCACAACAATCCGCTCAATGACGTTCTCCAGCTCACGGACGTTGCCGGGCCAGCGGTAGGTGGTGAAGTAGCGGAGCAGAGCCTGGGGGAGTACGACGTCACCGCGGCCGTGTTTTTCTTTTGCACGGACGAAGAAATGCTGCGTCAGCTCGGCGATGTCCTCCGGCCGCTCGCGCAAGGGCGGAATCTCGAGCGGGATGACCGACAGGCGGTAGTAGAGGTCCTCGCGGAAGGTTCCGTCCTCGATCATGGCTTCGAGGTTGCGATGGGTGGCAGCGATGATCCGCACGTCGACCCGGCTTGGGCCGGTTCCACCGACCTTTTCGATCTCGCGCTCTTGCGCCAGCCGCAGCAGCTTCACTTGCAGCTCCAGCGGCAGCTCGCCGATCTCGTCGAGGAACAGGGTACCGCTGTCGGCCAACTCGACCTTCCCCTGTTTATGGGCGATCGCGCCGGTGAAAGCCCCCTTTACGTGGCCGAACAATTCCGACTCGATGAGTTCCCGGGGAATCGTGCCGCAATTGATCGCGACGAATGGGCACTCGCGGCGTCCACTGGCGAAGTGGATGGCTTTGGCGAGCAGTTCCTTGCCGGTGCCGGTCTCACCGCGGATCAGGACGGAGGTGTCGCTGCGCGCGGCGCGGGAGGCGACGTCAAGGACATAGAGGAGCGCACGCGAGCGCCCGATGATGTTCTCGAATCCGTACTTCTTGTCGAGGCTCGTGCGCAGGGTTTGAATCTCCTCGCGCATCCGTTGATGCTCGACAGCGCGGGAAACGGTGAGCAGCAGCTCATCGCCATCGATCGGCTTGGTGAGGTAATCGTAGGCACCGAGTTTCATCGCCTCAACCGCGGTCTCGACGGTTCCGAACGCCGTCATGACGATGACGGTCAGATCCGGGTAGTCCAAGCGGACCCGCCTCAGCAGATCCATTCCAGTCATCCCTGGCATCATGAGATCGGTGATCAGGAGCTCGTGGGGCTGCGCGGCGAGAATTCTGAGCGCTTCGACGCCGCCATTGGCGATGTTGACCATGTGCCCGCCCTTTTGCAGCCGGACCTGAGTCACCCGCAGCAGGCTCTCTTCGTCGTCCACCAGCAGGATTGGAGATCTCATGAGGCCAGTCCGAGGATCCCTTCGGACCGTTTGACCGGCAGTACCACGGAAAACGTGGTTCCCTTCGGGCGGTTGGGCTCCACCAGGATTTCTCCATTGTGGCGGGTGATGATGTGCTGCGCCACCGCCAAACCGAGTCCGGTGCCCTGCTTCTTGGTGGTGAAGAACGGGCTGAAGAGCTTGTCCTGATCCCGGGAGTCGATGCCCGGGCCCTGGTCGGACACGGTGATGGTTGCCCGGTTTGCGTCAGCCGCCGCCCTCACGGTCACGACGCCTCCTTCCGGCATTGCTTGGATGGCATTGAGCACAATGTTCAGTAGAACCTGCTTGATCTGCTCCGGGTCACAGTCGACGTCGGGCATCCGGGCCATCGGTTCCACCAGGAGCTTGACTCCGGTTTTTTCCGCGGTCACGGCGAGGAGAGCGGTCACCGGTTCGAGCAGCTTCGCGAGCTGCGTCGGATGGTAGGAAGGCGGCCGGGGACGGGCGTAGTCCAGCATGTTTGAGAGCAGCCGGTTCAGGCGCCGCGACTCCTTCTTGATGATCTCGACAAACTCCTCCCGGGAGGAGTCCGGGATCATTCCGGGCCGCAACAGGTCAGCCGCACCCTCGATGCTCGCGAGCGGATTGCGGATCTCGTGCGCGAGGTTGGCGGTCAACTGGCCGATGGCGGATAGCCTCTCCATCCGCTTCAGATGCTCCATGTTCTCCTGGAGTTGCTGATTTGTGCGCCGGAGCTGCGCGGTCGCCTCGGCCAGCTCGGCGGTACGGAGCCGCTCGCGTTGAGCGAGGAGACCGAACACGGCGCCTACCAGGAGCAGGTCGAGCACTTCGCCGTACTGTTCCACCGAGTAATGAGGGGACTCTCCTGGCGCAAGAATGAGTCTCGGCAGGATGCACAACGCGGAGAATCCGGCGGTCGCCATTCCGCCCCAGAATCCAAACCATAGCGCCGCGGTGACGATCGGCAGGAAGAACAAGTACTGCGCGATCCGGCTTGCCAGCTCGTACTCGAGGGGAATGAAGTCATAGGCCGCCGTGAGCAGGAGCACGGAAGCAGCAACAATGACGGCCCGGCGCGTGTTCGAACTGCGGAACATCCTCGGGTGGATTGTAGCCAACCGGGAGGCTCCCCTGCATCTGGGGCATGCCCCGGCGCATTTGCCGGGTCTATAATCAAATTTTGTGGACGATCTGAAAAAGAAGCTTCAGGACGAGATCTCGGCCCTGGAACACGAGTTGCACGTCGAGCTGCCGCGCGAGATTGCCCGGGCGCGGGCACTCGGCGATCTGAGCGAGAACGCGGAGTATTCAGCGGCCAAGGAGCGGCAGTCCTACGTGGATGCACGGCTGTCCCAGTTGAAGGGCCGCCTGCGCGAATGGTCGATGGTGGACATGACAAAGATCCCGCGGGGCCGCGTCGGGCTAGGATCCAGAGTTGTAGTACTCGACATGCGGAAAGACGAAGAGGTCGAGTACCGGCTGGTCACCAGCGAGGACGCCGATGTCAACAATGGCAAGATTTCCACCACTTCCCCGATTGGCAAGGGGCTGCTCGGCAAAGAGGTGGGCGATACGGTCCGGGTCCAGATCCCCGGCGGGACTCGAGAATTCGAAATTATCCGGTTGACCACAATCCACGATTTGACGTAAAAAGGGGTTCGGCCCACCAGACTCAACATGACCTACACGAACTGGATCGGACGAAGCTGCAACTGGGTGATCATCCGGATTGTCAACTCCCTCAAGTGGGCGGGAATTCACCCTAACGTATTGACGTTCATTGGGTTGTTGATCAATATTGCCGCCGCGGCAGTGCTTGCCACGGGCAATTTCTTCAGCGCCGGGCTTGTGATTACAGGTGCCGCGATCTTCGACATGGTGGACGGGCGGGTGGCGCGGGAGACCAACCAGGTCACACGTTTCGGGGGATTTTTTGACTCGGTCCTGGACCGGTACTCGGATCTCGCCTTGCTGATGGGCCTTCTCGTCTATTACGCCAACGTCAACCGGCCGGTCTACATCATCCTGACGGCGGTGGTGATGACGACATCGGTGATGATCAGCTATACGCGGTCGCGGGCCGAAAACATCATCCCGAAGTGTAAAGTTGGCTTCATGGAGCGGCCGGAGCGGATCGTGCTACTGATGATTGGGACGTTCTTCGACCGTATGGCTGCTATCCTCTGGGTGATTGCGGTAATTGGCACTATAACGGTGATCCACCGGATTGCTTACACTTTCCAGGAGGCCAAGCGCCTGGAAGAGGCGCAACGGGTGCTTACTCCGCTTCCAGAATCACAGACGCCATCCCGGTAGAGTTGGTGTGGGTGAGGCTGAGGTGGATGCGGGAGGCACCAAGTCCAGCGGCGATTTGGGCGGCGTTTCCGCTCAGGTTGAGTGAGGGCTTTCCCGCCGCGTCGTTGGTGACCTCGAAGTCGCGGAATCCGACGCCTCGCTGCCAGCCGGTCCCGATCGCCTTCATTCCGGCTTCCTTGGCGGCGAAACGGGCCGCGTAACGCTGGAACCGGGCTGCGGGGGCGCGCTCGGCGTACTCGATTTCGGCGGGGGTGAAGACGCGGTCCAGGAAAAGGCGTCCGCTCCGACCGATCGCCTGCTCGATGCGTCTGACCTCGCACAGGTCGATTCCGGTGCCAACGATCCGGGGCATGCCCCTCAGGGTAGCGTGTTTCTTACATTCGTGCTACTGTGTGAGGTCGATGCACATTTCCGACGGTTTGCTGGCGGCGCCGGTGTGGGCAGGTTTGGGGGCCGTCTCGGCGGCGTCGGTTAGCCTGATCTCACGGCGGGTCGCGGGCCGTTTGGAAGAAGGCCGTGCGCCGCTGCTGGGTGTGATGGGGGCGTTCGTCTTTGCCGCTCAGATGATCAACTTCCCGGTTGCGGCCGGCACCAGCGGACATCTCGTCGGAAGCGCGTTGCTGGCGGCGGTGCTGGGGCCGGGGGCGGCATCGCTGGTGATGACTGCGATTCTGCTGGTCCAGGCGCTGGTGTTTCAGGACGGGGGCATTCTGGCGCTGGGCGCGAACGTGTTTAACATGGCGTTGGTGGGAGTCTGGGCGGGATACCTGCCTTACCGGCATCTGGCGGCGACGGGATGGCGGACCGGGGGAGTCTTTCTTGGAGGATTGACCTCGGTGATCGCAGCGTCGTGCCTGGCCATTCTGGAGCTCCGGCTGTCCATTCCCGTGCACAACGCGATCGTGACCGCTTCGCTCGGGTGGTTTCTGGTCTCGGCGTTAATCGAGGGGGCGATTACGGCAGCGGTGTTTCAGTCGATGCAGCGGATGAATCCAGGGTGGGTTGAGGCCAGGCCAGGAGGAGCTTCCCGGATCCGGGGCGTGTTAGCGGCTGGCGCGGTCCTGCTTGCATCGGTGGGCGCGGTGCTGGCGTCAAGCCTGCCGGATGGTCTAGAGAAGCTGCTCGAAGATGCCGGGGCGGCGAGCCTGGCGCGGACGCTGGTGAGCACGCCGCTGGCCGATTACGAGGTCCAGTTCCTGGCCAGCCCCTGGATCCGCACGGCGGGCGCTGGACTGGCGGGTTTGGCGATCATCTTCAGTGTGTGTGCCTTAGGCGCGCGGTACGTAAGGCGCAAAAACGGAGGACAGAGCCGGTGAAGCGTCCGGTTCTCGAAAGCTGGGCGGGCGGGGACAGCTTTCTGCACCGGAGGCACGCGGCAGTCAAGCTGATAGCCGTTTTGGTACTCTTAGCAGCTATCTCGACGAGCGGCGCGGGGCCAGTTGGGCTGCTGGCGGGATTCGGAGTTCCGCTGGCAGTGGGAGTCGCGTTATCTGGGCTCCCTCCCGCTGGATTGCTCAAGCGGGTGCTGATGGTGATGGCGTTCAGCATTTCGTTTTCGGCGGCGGCGTGGATGACCGCTGGGCCTGGCCGGGGAGCGGTTTTGCTGTCCAAGAGCGCGCTGTCGGCGCTTTCCATCCTGTTGCTGGCCGGAACAACGCCGATGCATCGAATCCTGGATACAATGGGGCGGCTTGGCGCTCCGTCGTTATTGGTTGAGGTCGCTCAATATCTCTACCGGTATCTTTTCGTGATAGCGGGCAAGGCGGTCCAGATGCGGCACGCGGCGGCGTGCCGTGGGGGATGGCGGTGGGGAGCATCGGCGGGGGCGGCGGCGGCGTTATTCGGAGCCTCTTACACGCGAGCTGAGAATGTGCGGCGGGCAATGCTTTCGCGGGGCGCCGCGGGGATCGCAAACACGGCTCACTCGCCAGCAACCGCCGCGGACTTCGCACTTGGAGGGGTGCTGGTGGCCTATATCGCCGGGGCGAGGCTGGCTTGGAACCTCTAATCCGGGTCCGGAACCTGCGGTATCGTTATCCGGACGGGACTCAGGCGCTTAACGGAGTGGACTTCGACCTGTACCCGGGCGAGTCAGTAGCCCTTCTTGGGGGTAATGGATCCGGCAAGACTACGTTTCTGCTGCACCTGAACGGACTCCTGCACGGCGACGGCGAGGTTGTAATTTCAGGTTTTCCGGTCCGTAAAGAGAATTTCCGCGAGATCCGGCGCCGCATTGGATTCGTTTTTCAGGATGCTGACGACCAACTCTTCATGCCTACCGTGCGGGACGACGTGGCGTTCGGACTGATCAACTCGGGGTTGGAGGCGGGCGCGGCGTCGCGCCGTGCCGGAGAGTTATTGACCCAGATGGGGATGTCTGAGTCGGCGGCCAAGGCGCCGTTTCATCTGAGCGGCGGTGAGAAACGCCGCGTGGCGCTAGCAGGGGTATTGGCGCTACAGCCGGAAGTGCTGGTGCTCGATGAGCCAACAACTTCGCTGGACCCCCCGGCTCAGCGGGATCTGGTGGAGGTTCTGAATCGCTTGAACCTCTCCAAAGTCATGACAACACATGACGTTGGGTTCGCCCGGGCGGTGGCCACCCGGGCGGTTTTTTTTGACAAAGGAAGGATCGTATCGGTGGGGACCGTCGACGAGGTCGCCGGGAATCACCGATGGCAACTGTAAAGCTGCAGACAGCCTTACTGGGCTTGGGCGGCCTTCTGTTTCCTGTATTCCGCCCACCGCTTCTTCTGTGCGGCAGCGATCCGGGCCCTTGCTGCTGGGCTTAGGTCGCGTGTCGCACGGCTGGGCTTCGCACTGGACTCGGATGAGGCGGCGGGTTTAGAGGATCCACCACCACCACCTTTGCCAAGTGCGGCACGTACGTTCCGGATCTGGTCCTCGATCCTTGATTTTTGCAGTTCCAGCCCCTCGAGGGCGGCTGAAAGCAAACTTGCGTCTTCAATGTTGATTTTGGGCATTCGCACCCCGTGTGAAATTTATTACGCCCATGGTAACACACCGGGGATAGGATTCAAGTGTTCCGGTGAAGTTTTTTCTTATTTTGTGCGACGAAGGGGCGCTAGGAGCCTTTCCGGGAGTCCAGGAGGAGCGTGACCGGTCCCTCATTGGTGAGCCGGACGGACATAGTCGCCTGGAAGATCCCTGTTGCCACAGGCACGCCCTTGGCTCTGAGACCTTCCACAAATTGGTGAAACAGAATCCTGGCCTCCTCAGACGGGGCAGCGAGGTCAAACGACGGACGGCGGCCTTTTTTGCAGTCAGCCGCGAGGGTAAACTGGGAGATCGCTAAGGCTGAGCCCGCGGTGTCCAAGATGCTGAGATTGAACTTGCCAGCCGCGTCGGAGAAGACTCTGAGCCCCGCGACTTTTTCCGCCAGGTAGTCTGCGTCATCTTTGGTGTCGCCTTTGATGGCGCAAACCAGCAGCACCAACCCGTGGCCGACTTCTCCCACGACTTTCCCTTCAACTTCCACCGACGCATGTGAGACGCGTTGCGCAACGATTCGCATTAGAATCAAGGATAGATGATGATTGAGACGTACGCTTATGCCAGGGCCGGCCTGCTCGGGAATCCGTCGGATGGATACTACGGAAAGACGATCTCCCTGCTGGTCCGCAATTTCCGCGCGCGAGTACTGGTCTACCCGAGCGCGCGGTTGGAAATCAAGCCATCGAAGGCGGATTTGCCGGTATTTGAGGGTCTGGCAGATCTCCATTCCACCACGCGTTGGCGCGGGTATTATGGCGGCATCCGGATCATCCAGGCGCTTATTGTGCGACTGATGGACTATTGCCGGGTCAACCATATCGATCTCGATGACCGCAATTTTACGCTCGAGTACGAGACCACTGTGCCTCTGCGGCTCGGACTCGGGGGATCGAGCGCTATCATTACGGCCGCGCTCCGGGCGCTGCTGCAGTATTTCCGCATTGACCTTCCGCTGCCAGTGCAGGCCGACCTGGTACTCGAAACCGAAACGGTCGAGCTCGGGGTGAGCGCGGGACTCCAGGACCGTGTGATCCAAGCCTACGAAGGCCTTGTGTATATGGATTTTTCCCGCGATATCATGGACCGCCAGGGATACGGCGCCTACGAGCGGCTCGATCCGGGCCTGCTCCCGAGCTTGTATCTCGCCTACCGGACGTCGCTCAGTGAAGGCACGGAGGTCTTCCACAACGACATCCGCGCGCGCTGGCGGCAAGGGGATCCGGCGATTGTAGAGGCGATGAAAACGTGGGCCGCATATGCGGCGCGCGGACGCCAGGCTCTTCTCGATGGCGACCTGGAAGAGCTCGACCGCCTCATTGATGCCAACTTCGACCTTCGCGCCCGGATCTATCAAATCGGCGAGGGAAACAAGGAGATGATCGCCGCCGCACGGCGCGCCGGCGCTTCCGCGAATTTCGCAGGCTCCGGCGGCGCAATCGTTGGCCGGTACCAGGGCGAGGCGATGTACCAGAGGCTTGTGGACGGGATGAAGGCGCTCGGTGTCGCGGTGATCAAACCAAGGGTTCAACCCTAACCGCAATTGTGCCGGAAGTACCATCGCATTCCAGGCGCTTGACGCCGATGACACAAGCAATATGCAGAAGCGCCGGAGTCCATCGACACATTGCTTTCAAGCGAGTTTCTTCCATTTCCGTGGACCGGACAACGCACGTATTGAAGGGTATGGTGACAGCGAGAATGTCAGGCTTCGCGACTCGGAGGGCGAAGTCTGGCAAGGGACCGCCGAGCTGGACGAGGGCATCATCCGGCTCCGGTTCCGCAACTCTCACGGGCGCACAATGAGCGGAGTTTCAGACGGCGTCGCCATCACTCTCCGCGACGACAAGGGAGTCACCTGGCGGGGTTACGCAGGCTGAGCCGGGCTCTACCTGCGCTTCGGTGGCGCGGCCAGGCGTTTCAGGAACGCATCCCGGCTGCCGCTCCAGGCGGATTGAATGGCGGGCTCGCTTTCGCCGTGGATCCGCCCGAGCAGAATGAACGCAGGCAGTGCGTGGGGCAAGTGCTTCCAGCGTGCCATTTCCGCAATTGCCGGCAGTGAGCGTTCCTTCAGGTGTGCCATGAGCTTTGCGTCGCGGCGCTCGGTGAGGGTCACCAGGACGTTGAGCGCTACAGCGCGGTCGGTCCAAATAAGGGAGTCCAGCGTTTCGATGAACCACGTCGCAGGCACTTCGATCTTGTCGTCCATATGAACGTCCGGCGGCTGAAGCGCGGCGAAGACGGCGATGGCTCCGAGCGCCCGCATAGCGTTGTTCCGGACCGTGTCGTCGGGGTCCCTCAACGCGAGCTGAAGATCAACGGCCGCCTGGCGTTTGTTGCGCGTGTAGCCCATCACGTAAGCCGCGATCGCGCGGTGCCCGGCATCCGATGACTCCTTCAACACCCGGCGCAGCAGGGGCAGGTGCTTGTCCGCCAGCGGAATGAAGTTCAGTTGCTTTTCGCGCGCTCCGGGGTCGCTGAGCAGGGAATGGCCGGAGCTGAGGTTCTCTGACGTGCTTCCCGTGCGCGCCGCGCGGTTCACCGCCGTGAGGAACTCCGCGTAGGCGGTCTGCACATCCTCCGGGACCGTGATGATCCCGGTGGGTGGAGCGTTGTATTCGAAATGCGGTGCACCACGCTCCTCAATGCCCACATAGAGTATGGCCTTGCCTTCCTGGCAGCAAACCGCCTCAAGCCGGGCCCGGACAACGCCCTTTACCTGTTCCAGCGCTTCCTCGACATCGCCTTTTGACGGCGGCAGCGGATCGCCTTCCTTGAAGGGCAGCGCGGCCCGGATGTCGGATTGTGCGACTTGGCGGAGTCCATAGAAGTCCAGCACGCCGACTGAGGGCGGCTGCGCCAACAGCGTGAGCGGGAACAGAATCAGGGAGCGCACGAGAGCAATGACGCGGCTGCGGCTGATCCGGCTACGAGTTTTTCTCGGCGACGGCGCCGACGAGCGGGATGATCACTTTGTCGCCCTGGAAGGTCCGCCACATCACGTAGAGCCAGCAAACGATCCCGGTGATCTGGACGGCACGGATCACGGGTTCCCGGAATGCCAGCGGGACGAACATGCTGGCCGAGAACAACACTGACATGTACAGAACGAAGAACAAGAGCGACTGTAAAGCATTGAACCGTACGGATCTTTGCTGATTGTGAGCCGGCCACATCATGAACACGACTGCGGTGATGGGTCCCAGCAGGTAGCACAGCGCGTTCACGGCGTTCAAGGGCAGTCCCCCGCCTTGGCCGTAGATATCTTCTGGCGGCGGCAGAGGCTTTCCGCCACAGAGCTTGCATTGCTCCCCGTCGTACTGCATCCCGCATTTCCGGCAATACGCCATGCTGGAAGGGTACCGGTTTTTCCAGGACCGCGCAACATCAATCCTCATAGGTGGGATAATACATCCGTGCGGATCGCGGCCTGGCTGGCAGCGGCGGGGCTCCTCGTGGCGCAGGGAGATCCCAAGAAAAGCGCGCGCGAGTACGCCGCGTCCGCCCGCTTGCCGGATTTCGAACTCGGCGCGGAATACCATGGCCGGACGTTTTTTTCGGATGGAAAGGCGTACGATTCCGGAGACTTCCTGACGGTGGAGGTGGCCATCTATCCGGCCAAGCCGGTTCAGGTCCGGATCTCGCAGTTCGCGCTCCGGCTAAACGGCAGGAAGGAGTTGATCTACGCGCAGCCGCCCGGCTTGGTTGCTACCGCGTTCCGGCTCCAGCCCTGGGATGAGACCCGCCGCAGAGTGGTGGTGGGCGCTGGGACGCCGGATGGAGGAATTCTGGTCGGCGCGCCCGCCCCGGGTCCCAGGTTTCCCGGTGACCGGGGGTCTCCTCAGGGCCCGGCTCCACGGGCGCCAAAGCCGGATTACGAGGGCAAGATTGACCGGGAGCAGGAGCCCGCCTACGACGAGATCCTGAAGCGCGAGGGGCTCGCCGAGATCGAGGCAACGAAGCCGCTGCGGGGCTATCTGTTCTTCCCGTATCGCGGAAAGCTCGCCAAGCTAAAGTCGATCGACCTGGTACTGCTTGGCGGGACAGAACCCACCGCGATTGTGCTCAAGAAGGCGCGCTAAGGCAGACTTCGGCCAGCCGCTGCCGGATGAACTGTTGGCGGGCACCGAGCGACCGCCGTTCTTCTTCCCGCTGCCCCGCATCGGACCAGGGCTCCATCCGGCGAAAGTCCAAATGCTTGGGGATGAAAACAGCATTGCATTGATACAGCGTTCCATCCGAGCGGTAATACGACAGGTTGGTGAGGTCGTACAGCACGAAGCCGCGGCGGTAGAGATAGGCCATGATGTCGGTGAGCGTGTCGCGGAACAGGCAGATCTGCGCTTCCAGAACGATGATCCTAAATCCGGCAGTTGGAAGCGGCTGGAAGGGGCACTGGAGCAGGCGGATCGAGGGGGATCTTGGCGAATTGCTGGAAGATCGAGCGCAAGATGCGGCACCATCGTTGATA
>VFZX01000259.1 GCA_016871015.1 Acidobacteriota bacterium
CGCAATCACCCGCCTACGCAGGTCAATTCCTAGGGCCCTAGCCATTCTCAGTTGGCGGATTCGCGTGGAGCTTTTTATTATACGTGAAAATGCTCTAATGCCTGGCCTTTCCCGGCGTGGCTTCCTCGCGGCTACACCTGTGATGTCCACGCCGCTCGAGGACCGGGTCATCAACATCAAAGCCAGCCCCAGCCCGTCGCCTTGAACCTTGCCGCCACTGGCGTCATTGCCGTCGACATGCAGAACGACTTCACCACGGAAGGTGGTTTGGTTCATCGGCTAGGGTTCGACATCCGGCCAATCAGCGTGGCGCGTACTCGAATTCGTCCGAGTAAAGGGGATCATCCGCTCGCTTGCAGATCGTTGGAGTTCTTGCGCCTCCGCTCCAGCCTGCATGAGCCTGGGCTCCGGGAAGGCGGCGCTATATAGTTCTCATTCCTCGATTGGGTCTTGTGCTCTATTTGGTGATCGCGGCGGTTCAACCGAGTGGAGTGCGATCCACCGCCAAAACGGATCAAAAAAGTTCCATCCGTGAAAACCAACCGAGTCCCGGGCGTAGTCGCCGGCATCGCCGGGCGACCTGCCAGACCTTCGTCCCGTGACCGGATCTCGACCGCGGTCTGTACGTACGTCGGTAGGAGAAGATATCAGTCATCAGCGGGCTGCAGAAGTTCATGCTCGTGACGACGGGGATCACCTGAACGCCTTTGATCGAGAGGGAGCTCCATGCCGGAGCGCGCCGGTGAGCCACCGCCGTCCGGGCGCCACCGTGGGAGGCCTGTTTTTCCGTTGACGCGCTTTTCAGGAAAATTTTCCTCCTGTTTTCAACGGTTTATCAGAAACCTGGCCCGAACCTGTCTTGACACTCTGCCAAAGTGAGCCTGGGAGGTTTCCTGCTCATGACTCTTAGCGTTTCACAATCCGCCGTCATCCGGTCGCTCGTTTCGGGCTCCACCGTCAAGGACGCGGCGGCCGCCGCGGGCGTTCACCGCTCTACCGTTCACGAATGGATTCGCAGGCACCACGAGTTCCGCGCCGCCCTCGACTTCGCCCGGCATAGCTTCGCCTTGCAAATCGAGGACGACCTCAACTCTCTCTCCGCCGCCGCGACCTCGCTAATCCGGAAGGTGATCGAGGACGACTCCGTCCCCACCGCGCTCCGGCTCCGCGCCGCCCTGGCCGTCGCCAAATCGGTGGGGGACTCCGATCCCAGCCGCCAGGCCGTCAAGGGCTCGGCCATGACCGCCGTCGAGTTCGACCGGCTGTACGACGCCGCCTGCCGCGCCGCGGGCGCCACCGTCTCCATGGACCGGGCACTCGCGGAGCCAGCTCCAGCCTCACCCGCCGCCATCCCCAGAAGCTCCCCTTGCCCCTGCGGCAGCGGCCAGAAGTACAAGCGCTGCTGCGGCGTCAACGCTCCGGCGGTTCTGGGGGAAAGAACAACGCAATCCGACACATTCCGACACAATCCGGCACATTCCTCGGAATTCGAGCCGCCCCACCTCAAAACTGCAGCCGGATCCCAAACTGCAACCGCCGCGCCGGCATCGTACTCACCGCTCGCCCAAAGAACGGCGAGCTGAGCGCCCCCACGAAGCCCGCATAGTTCACCCGGTTGAGCAGATTGAACGCATCCACCGACAGCGTGACCGAGGGCGCGCCTTCCTTCTTGCGCTGGGACTTGAACTCGCGGTACCACCGCAAATCGACCACCGCGGTCCCCGGCCCGCGCCCCGTATTGCGCGCGATCCCCGCCGGCCGGTCGAGCGCGAGACCATCGCGGTTCCCATCCCCTCCCGTGGTAACGTTGAACGGGATGCCGGAGAGCAGCGATGCCGAAAGCCCGAAGCTCGCCCAGCGGTGCGGGGAAGCCGTCCCCAGGAAATTGAACTGGTGCCGCCGGTCCGTGTCTGCCCGGCCCCACTCGCCCGCCGGGGAAAAGCTGCTCGCTGGAAACCAGTTCACTCCGCCGGTGTCCGTCATCGTGCGGCCGAACACGTACTGCACCATCCCGTTCACCCGCTTGCCCAGGTCGCCACGGAGGTTCAACTCGAGCGCGTTGCCCTCCACGCGGCCCGCGGATTCGATCAGCCGCAACACATTGATCCTGCCGTCGGGTCGGCCCGCGAACGTTGGCGGCAGCGGAGCGTTCCCATCGCGCGATCGAAGCTGCTGCACGCCGCGCGTGCCCACGTAGCTTGCGCTGAACGTCGTCTTCTTGGCGACCTGCCGCTCGATACCGGCACTGAACTGCATCGTGTTCGGAAGCTCCACTCCGCGATCCAGCCGGTGCACGCTCGCGGGCAGCGCCGCGGGATCGTGCGGCACCGGCCCGCTCACTACGTACCTCCGCAGCCGGATGCCATCGTACCGCAGGATGTCCCAAACCGGCCCCGGACCCGAACGGTCAAAGAAGAACCCCGCCCCGGTGCGGACCACGGTCTTGCGCGACTTCCCCGGCGCCCACGCCACGGCCAGACGTGGCGCGGCGTTGTTCTGGTCCCCGAACACGCCCTGCCAGTCGTAGCGCACGCCCGCTGCGACCGACAACCCCGGGCGCGCCTGCCATTCATCCTGAAAGAACCCGCCGATGTTCTTCTCGATGAACACGGTCCGCGGGTCGCCGCGCTGCACGGCCGATGCGAACGGGCGGTTCGCCGCAAAGTCCGCCAGGGTGGCGAACCACACGGTCCCGGTCTGATTCGACCGGTCCGAGAGTCCGCGCCGGCTCCAGTCGGGGATATTGAATCCGTACTTCATCGTGTGCCGCCCCGCCGTTTGTGTCAGCAGCCAGGTGATCGACGTATGGAACTCGGTCGTCAGCCGGTCCGCCTGCGCGCCGCCGCCCGTGAACGCGTCCGTCACCACGGCACGGGGCGCATCGACATTGCTCCGGACCGGCGTCCAAAAGCGCCCGATCAGAATCCGGAATTGCGACAGGAGCTTCGCCGTGACCAACCCGCGGTGATTCACGATGAACTCGTCCTCGCGAAACCGCGACTGTGTCCCGGCCTCGGCCAGCACCGTGCCGCCCACGCCCTGATTGTTCTGCCATCGGTCCTGGAAGTTGTACTGCCAGAACATCGCCTGCTTGTCGTTCTGCTGCCGGCTGATCCGCAGGGACGCGACACTGTTCCGCTGCGGTGACGGGACGTTGTCCGTGATCGCGCCGCGCGGCCCCTGCGCGTAGACCACCGACACCAGGTCCTCCTCCTCGCGTGCGGCGGAGAGCAGGAACGAAGTCTTCTTGCTGCGCCCCACGGGTCCGAACAGGCTGCCTTCGAGGATCCGCCGTTGTTCCCGCGGCCGGAGCGCGGCCAGCGCGTCGCGCGCGTTCGTCCGGTAGTCGCGCATGAGGAGATTCAGTGTCCCGTGGTAGGCATCGGCTGAGGACTTGGTTATCACCTCGATGCGGCGCCGGCTCCACCGCGGATACTCGACCGTGTAGGGATTGTTATTGATTCGGATTTCTTGAATGGCGGAAGCGGTCACGCCGGCATTGCGCATCTCCATTCCGTCCACGACGATGGTGGCGCCCGATCCGCCTGGTGTTCCGGGATCGAGGAAACGCGCGAGTGTGGACAGGTAATTGTTGTCGAGGACCGGAAGGTTGTCGAGCATGGTGCGTTCCACGGAAATCGCGTCCGCGTTGCGGTCCGCATCCAGCGCGACGGTGCGGTCGCGCTCGCTCACGCTGACTTCACTCTTTACCGCGGCGAGCCGCAGCCGCACCTGCAGCGGACGCGGTTCCCGCCTCCCAACCCGCACCCGCAAAGCGACTGGCTCAAAGCCGGTCACCGTGCAGCGCAACACGTAATCGCCAGGGCTCACGTTCTCGAACACGAACTCTCCCGCCGCGCCGGTGGAGGCGTGCAATTGGCGGTCCGCGCCGGCGAGCACCATGCGGACTTGCGGCACCGCGGAGTCCGACGGGTCGAGCAGCACGCCGGCTACCTGTTGTCCGGCGAGCGGAGCTACAGCCATCCACCAGAGTGCATGCGCGATACTCACAGGAGAATTCCGATGCGAATAATCACTCTCTCCATTCTCGTCTCTGCCGCTCTTCTGCGAGCGGAGATCACGGACCAGCAGCGTGCGGCGATTGACCGTGGTACCGGCGCGGCGGGAACCTATACGGCGGCCGAGGATGTCTACCGCGCCGCCTTCCCGCGTTCGGATGTTCCGGTGACGGTCGACGGCCGCGCTCTCCATCCGTTTCAAGGACTGACGTCGTGGGCCGCATTCATCCCGCACGGACACGCCGGCCACCTCATGGTCATGGGTGATCTCGTCTTGTTCGAGGACGAGCTCAATCCGGTGATGTCCGCCGCGCTCGACAACGGACTGGAGGTCACGGCCCTCCACAACCACTTCTTCTACGACTCACCCCGCGTGATGTTCATGCACATCGGAGGCAGCGGCGATGCCGGGAAGCTTGCTGCTGCCGTGGGCCGCGCGTTGGACAAGGTGAAGGAAATTCGTAAGGCGAGCCCCACGCCTGCCCGGTCCTTCGCCGGACCCGCGCTGCCTGCGGCCAACAGCATCAGCGCCGGGCCGCTCGACAGCATCCTTGGTGTGAAGGGCCAGGTGAACGCTGGGATGTACAAGATCTCGATCGGACGGCCCGCCGCGATGCATGGCCGAACGGTCGGCAACCAGATGGGCGTCAACACGTGGGCTGCGTTCGCCGGATCGGACCAGGCGTCGGTGGTGGATGGCGACTTCGCCATGCTTGAGTCCGAGCTGCAGGGTGTGCTTCGCACACTCCGGAAGGGCGGCATCAACATCGTCGCCATCCACAATCACATGACGCACGAGGAGCCGCAGTACGTGTTTCTACACTATTGGGGCAAGGGTCCCGCGCAGGACCTGGCCCGGACTCTGAAGGCCGCCATGGACACGCAGAAGAATATGGACACGCAGAGGAAGTAGATGCTTCTCATCGCTGGCGGCCAGTCCGACCCCAACCTCGGTGTCCTTGCGCAGGCTGCCGAAGCCCACGGCGTTCCCATCGCCGACCTCCGCATCGGTGCCAAAGAGAGTCCCGCCTTCGATTGGGATCTGGACACCGGGCAAGCGCTCCTCGGCGGCAAGCCAATCGCGGTCCGTGGAGCCTTCCTGCGCCACGACGTCTTCGCGTCCCTCTCTGACCCTCGCCCCGAAGTCAACAACCGCGCCATGGGCTGGTTCGCCGCCGTCACTGGATGGTTGACCGCGAACGGCGCGGTCCGGATGTTCAACCGCGGCATGACGGCGGTGGCTGGCAACAAACCCGGCACGCTGCTGCTCGCCCGCGAGTGCGGACTCGAAATCCCAGCCACCTGGATCACCAACCATGGCGCGCGCATCCGCTCACTGGATCCCGGCGGCCACATCGCCAAGCCGGTCGCGGGCGGCGGCTACTGCCATAGCCTCGATCAGGCGCTGCCGCAACCAGCGGACCGCGATACGAACACCGCGATGCCGGCGATCGTGCAGCGCAAGCTCATCGCTCCTGAGATCCGCATCTACATCATCGGGCGCGCGGCGTTCGCCTTCGAGATGCGGAGCGAGTCGCTCGACTACCGTGTCGCACAGGACGCCCAGGTGATCGCCTTGCCTGAGGTCCCCCCGCAGGCCGGACCACTGCGCTACCTGATGGCCCGCCAAGGCATGGACTTCGGCGCAGCCGACTTCAAAACGGATCCCGTTACCGGAGGCTTGCTGTTCCTGGAGTTGAACACCTCGCCCATGTTCGCGCGCTTTGACTACGCATCGGACGGCGCGCTGTGCGCGGCGATGGTCCGCGAACTGTTAGACTGGCCGGTTTGATGAAGATCGAACGAGTCCAGGCAACCGCGATTTCGATTCCCCTCCAGGCGCCGGTCGCCGACGCGGTACGCCAGATCACGCACCGCGACCACTACATGGCCGAGATCACGGCGGATGGGATCACCGGGGTCGGCTTCACGCTGGGCTACGATTCGAGCCTCGCCATGGTGTCGATGACGGACACCATCTTCCGTCCGCTGCTGATGGGCAAGGATGCGCTCCGCTCCGAAGATCTTTGGGCGGAGATGTACCGCCAGTCGATCCAGGCGGGACGCCGTGGCGCTGCCGTCCGCGCCATCTCGGCGATCGACATCGCATTGTGGGACCTGCGCGGCCAGCATGCGCGCCTTCCTGTGATGGCGCTGCTGGGCATCCACAACACGCGCCAGCGCTGCTATGCCACCGGCGGCTACTTCCGCGACGGCCAGACGCACGAGGAGTTGGCGCGCGAATACGTGCGGTACCGCGAGGCCGGATTCACGGCGGCCAAGCTCAAGGTCGGCAAGTTCAGCGCCCGTGAGGACGCCGCGCGGATGGCGGCGGTCCGCCGCGCGGTGGGCGAAGACATGGACATCCTGCTCGACGCCAACGGTGGCTGGTCTGGCGCGCCAGAGGCTGTGGCGGCCATGCGGCGGCTGGAAGAGCACAATCCGTATTGGATCGAGGAGCCGGTTCGCGCCGACAACGTGGCGGCCATGGCGCGCATCGCGGATGCGCTCGACACGCCGGTGGCCACCGGTGAGCTTGAAGCGACGCGGTGGGCCTTTGCCGACCTGCTCCACCGCCGCGCCGCGGACATCCTTCAGCCCGATGCCACGGTATGCGGCGGCGTGGGTGAGTGGCTCAAGATCGCGCACATGGCCGCTGCGTTCGACATCCCCATCGCCCCGCACTACAACTGGGACGTCCATACGCAACTGCTTGCCACCATTCCGAACGGCCTGTTCATCGAGTACTTCGTACGCTGGAGCGAAGTGAAGGTATTCGACGCGGTGCTCGAAAATCCGATGGAACCGGTGGACGGCTGGATAACGCCACGGACGGATCCGGGATTCGGCTGGAGGTTCCGCCGCGACAAGCTCCAGGAGTACCGCATTGGTTAAGAAGAAGCTGCGGATCGCGACCATTGGCCAGGGATTCATGGGCAAGGCGCATTCGAACGCTTTCCGGCAGGCGAAACATTTCTTTGATCTTCCGTTTGAACTGGAACTCGCCCTGCTGTGCGGCCGCGACCAGCAGTCCCTCGAGACCATGGCTGCACGCTGGGGATGGGAATCCACCTCCACGGACTGGCGCGAAGCCGTCAGCCGCTGGGACATCGACGTCATCGATATCGCCGCGCCCAACAATCTCCACACGCCAATTGCGCTGGCCGCCGCCGCCGCGGGCAAGATGATCTGGTGCGAGAAGCCGCTCGCCAACACGATCGAGGATTCGGCGCGCATGGTCGAGGCCGCCCGCGGTCTGCGAACGCTGGTCTGGTTCAACTACCGGCGCGTGCCGGCGATCGCCTTCGCGCGCCAACTGGTTGAGCAGGACCGTATCGGAACCCCGTATCATTACCGCGCCACCTATCTCCAGGAGTGGGGCAATGATCCCACGCGCCCGCCGAACTGGAAGACCGACCTCGCCCAGGCAGGATCCGGCGTGCTCGGAGACCTGCTGTGCCACTCGATCGACACCGCGCTCTATCTGAACGGCCCCATCACCGAAGTCAGCGCGATACAGAAGACGTTCGCGCAGAATCGCGCCATCGACGACGCAACGCTCGCGCTCGCGCGTTTTGGGAACGGCAGCGTCGGCAGCTTCGAAGCCACGCGCTACGCCACAGGTGCCAAGAACCGCAATTCCTTCGAGCTGCATGGATCGAACGGCGCCGTGCGGTTTGATCTGGAGGATCTCAACCGCCTCGAGTTCACCGACGCCACCGGGCCGCGGAATCTGCAGGGTCCGCGCAGCATCCTGGTGACTGGCCCCGATCATCCGTATTGGTCGAACTTCTGGAAGCCGGCCCACATCATCGGCTACGAGCACACCTTCATCGCGACGGTGGCGGACTTCCTGTTCGCCCTCGACCGCGGGGAGCCTTTCGAACCGGACTTCGGCACTGCCCACCGGGTCCAGCTTGTTCTTGATGCGGTGGCGCGGGCCGCGGCATCCGGCTCGGCCGCAACCGTTTAGTTCTGCGGAGGCGGAGTCCGGCGCGGCGGGAACCGGTACTCCTGATTCGACAATACGTCCTGCCGCGGAGGATCCGGCACTGAGAGTCCGGCGTCCGTCATCACTTTCCGGAACGCGTCCATGGTCACATGCGACGGCTTGAAATTCCCGAACCGGTAGCCCTGCGCGATCAGCAACGGTGTCCATCCAAACCGGTTCTTCTGATTCCACACGTCAGCCCTGGCGCCTTTCTTGTACAGCAGCTCCACCACTCCCGGCAGATTCTTGTACGCCGCGCCATGCATGGCCGTCTCGCCGTTGTTGTCCACTGCGTTCGGATCGTTGCCCAACTGGATCGCCAACTCGACGGCCTCCATCACCTCGGCCTCGGTTCCGGCATCCTCGCCCGGGGACCGCGTTCCCAGCCCGGCGGCGACAATCAAGGGCGTCGCCTTGTCCGCGTTCGGAATCAGCGGATCGGCGCCCAGCTCCGCCAGCAGGCGCATCATCTCTGCGTCTGCCGAGCGGCAGGCGAGCAGGAACGGAGTGGCGCCCAGTGTGTTCAAGCCTGTCAGGCCCAGGTTGACCTTCCGGGTCATCCGCGCGTTGATGTTCGCACCCTTGGACACCAGCTTCCGGATCATGTCGAGGCTCGTCAACTTGCCCGACCCGAACGGCGCCGGATCATTGTCGCCGCCGCCCGGCTTGCGAACGATCGAGATCACGTGCAGCGAAGTCAGTCCCGTCTCGGCGGCGTTGGGATCCGCGCCCGCATCGAGTAGATGGGCCGCCAGCTCAAAATGTCCGTTGGTGACCGCAAGCAGCAGCGCGCTTGTACCGATGCGCGGATAACCGCGGCCTTGGCTCCCGCCGCGCGCTCCCGTCTCCGGACGCTGCACGGTGTCGTTCACATTCGCGCCTGCTCCGAGCAACGCCCGCACGATCTCGATCTGCCCGTCGCGTGCCGCGAACAGGAATGGTGTAAAGCCTGACACCAGCCGCTTCTTGAAATCCGCACCTGCCGCAATCAGCGCCTGGACCACCGCCACGTGGCCTTCGGAGGCCGCCCAGATGAGCGCCGTCTGACCCTGCCTCTCATCCGCCGCATCCACTTTGGCGCCTGCCGCCAACAGGACTTTCACCGTGTCCACCCGCCCGGTGCGGGCCGCGGTCATCAGCGCTGTCTCGCCACCTGGAAGCGCCGCATTCGGATCCGCGCCGGCCTCCAGCAGCCGCTTCACCATCGCCGCCGACCCGTTCGTGCAGGACAGCGCCAACGGTGTCATCCCGTAGCGATTCGCCACCGCCACTTTCGCACCCGCTGCGATCAGCGCCGCCGCCATTTCCAGATCGTCACGATGCACCGCCCAGTGCAGCGCCGTAGTGCCATCTACCTGCGCCGCGCCCGGATCCGAACCGCCGGACACCAAGCGTTTGACCGCGGTGCGGTCTCCCCGTTTCGCGGCGTCGGCGAGTTCCGAGGCCGCAGCCACACTCACCAGCGCGAACAACCCAACGGCCAGGCGCACGCTACACCGCCAACGGATCCGCGATTTCCCGGATAGTGCCCTGGCTGTCGCCGAACTTGTCAAGCTTCACGCCCACGCGGTCAAGCATCGTCAGATGGAGATTGGCCAGTGGCGTTGGCTCCGTGTACCGGATATGCCGTCCGCCCCTGTGCCTGCCCGCCGCACCGCCCGCCACCAGGATTGGCAGGTTCACGTGATCGTGGACATCCGGATTGCCCATGCCGCTCCCGTACAGGTACAGCGAGTGATCGAGCAGGCTTCCATCGCCTTCCCGGGTGGACTTCAGCTTCTCCAGGAAGTAGGCGAACAGCGACACGTGGAACGCGTTGATCTGCGCCACTTTCATCATCTTCTCCGGATCCCCGCCGTGATGGGTGAGTGGATGGTGCGCCTCGGGGACTCCGATCTCGGGATAGGTGCGCGTGCTGGTCTCGCGCGCAAGCTGGAACGTCACCACGCGCGTCACGTCGCCCTGCATGGCGAGCACCTGCAGGTCGAACATCAGCTTCGCGTGATCGGCATACGACGCCGGAACGCCCACGGGACGGTCGAGGTCCGGCAGGCGGTTGTCCGCCGTATCGGCTTCGGCGCGCTGGATCCGCCGTTCCACTTCACGGACGCTGTCGAGATACTGGCTCACGCGGTCGCGGTCGGACGCACCGAGGTTCGTCTTCAGCCGCCCAATGTCCTCGCGCACCCAGTCGAGCAGGCTCGCGCTCTTCCGCAGCTCCGCGCGCCGCTCAGCCGGAGTCCCGCCATCGCCGAACAGCCGCTCGAAGACCAGCCGCGGATGCGCCTCGGCCGGCAACGGAGTGGTGGGCGAGGCCCACGAAAGATTGTTCTGATAGACACAAGCGAATCCGTTGTCGCACTGGCCGACCACGGTGAGGAGGTCCATCGACATCTCAAGCGACGGAAGCTGCGTTTCGAGGCCGAGCTGCTTGGCGGCGATCTGGTCAGCCGTCGTACCCAGGTAGTAGTCCGAGCTCTCGGTCCACTTCGCCTTGGCCGCGCTCAGGAACGCAGCGTTCGATGTCGCGTGCGTGCCCGGATAGGCGTTGCGCAGCTCCATGTTGGTGAGCACCGTGATGTGATCCACAACCGGCGCGAGCGACTTCAATGTTGGCGAAAGCTCACCCAGTTTCCCGGATGGGCCCGGAGGAGTCCACTGCGAAATCGTCGACCCCATCGGGACGTAGACGAACCCCAGCCGCCGCACGGGCTTGGCTGGTGTCGCCGCCAACGCGGTCATGGCCGGGACCATGGCATCGAGCAGTGGCAAAGCCACGCTGGTGCCTGCGCCCTTGAGAAACGTCCGCCTCAGAAGCGCCTTCCGGGTAACGATCACTGTGACCTCCTCATCTGGAAGGGAGTGCTGCGAACTATCCCCATGATACAGGAAAAGAAGCTGTAATTCGAAGCCGCCGCTTCGCGCAGGATCCGCCGGACCGCTGGCGCGTCGCCCGGCTCCATCCCCCTGCCCAGCGCATACGTGAGCATCTTCTCGACAAACGTCGACACGAACAGCTCCGGCCGCTTCAGCAGCGCCTGCTGCAGTCCCGCGACTCCGGTGAAGGAACTGCCATCCGGAAGCCCGCCAGCGGCATCCACCGGCATCCCGTCTTCAAAGTCGCGCCACCGGCCAACTGCGTCGTAGTTCTCCAGCGCGAATCCAACCGGATCCATCAGTTTGTGGCAGCCCGAACAGGCCGGACTGTCGCGGTGCATCGCCAGCCGTTCGCGCATTGACCGGATCTTGCCCGCGCCCGTCTTTTCCTTGAGCGCCGGGACATCGGGCGGCGGAGGTGGCGGAGGCACCCCGAGCAGAGTCTCGAGGATCCACTTGCCGCGAATCACCGGCGACGTCCGCGTCGCGTACGAAGTCACGGTCAGAACACTTCCGTGACGCAGAAGCCCGCCACGCGAGCCGTCCGGAAACTCCACCCGCCGGAAGCGGCTTCCGTAGATGCCCGGGACCCCGTAGTGTTTGGCCAGACGCTCGTTGAGGAAGGAGTAGTTCGCGCTCAGCAGTTCGACGACTCCCTTGTCCTCGCGAATCACGCTGTCGAAGAACGTCTCTGTCTCCTGCCGGAACGCCTGCCGCAGATTGTCGTCGAAGTCCGTGAACAGCCGCATGTCGGGCGTCGCCGATGCGAGGTTCTTCAGATGCAGCCACTGGCCGGCGAAATGGGCCGGCAGCACCGCCGACCTCGGATCCGCAATCATCCGCTTCACCTGCGCCTCGAGTTTCGCCGGATTCCGCAGATCCCCGCGCACAGCGGCATCGAGAAGCTCCGCGTCGGGAATGCTGCTCCAGAGGAAGAACGAGAGCCGTGAAG
>VFZX01000260.1 GCA_016871015.1 Acidobacteriota bacterium
TGCCGCATCTTGCGCTCGATCTTCCAGCAATTCGCCAAGATCCCCCTCGATCCGCCTGCTCCAGTGCCCCTTCCAGCCGCTTCCAACTGCCGGATTTAGGGTGAAGAGTTCCAGCTGCGTACCGATGGCGGTTGGCTCGGCGGCCAAACCGCCGAAAGCGATACTGAATTGTAGCCACCTGCAGCGCTGCCTACCGGATTCGTTCGTACTTGCGAAGCACGCGCAGGAATGGCTCGCCCGCGTAGAGATTTCCGTCGCGGTCCACCGCGACGAATTCAGCTCCAAAACCACGGGTGAGACGCGGATCGGCCCAGGGAAAGCGCACAAAGGTATCCACCCATCCGGAGCGCGCGCTGCCGATACGGATGCCTACTTCCCATCCCGGGTTTTCCACTTCATCCGATTCGGAATCGGCCACGTAAATCCGGTCATTGGCGTCGAAGAAGATCCCGCTCGGTTTGCCGAATTGGGTCCAGGTTGCCAGGTGCTTGCCCGCGGCATCGAAAATCTGGATGCGGTTGTTGCCGCGGTCGGCGATGAACACGCGGCCGCGCGAATCGAGCGCGATGGCGTGCAAGCTTCGAAATTCGCCGGGAGCATGGCCCGTCCCGCCCCACGAGTTGATGAACTTGCCGTCCGCCGAAAAGCGCGCGACACGGTTGTTGCCATCCGGGTTGTGGCCGTCCGCGACGAGGATTTCGCCGTTCGGGAGCGTCGTCACGTCGGAGGGAGCGTTGAGGTGGTCCGCGCCGCTCCCTGCGACACCGGGCGTTCCCAGACGCATCAACACCTTGCCTTCCGCGCTGAACTTCACAACCTGGTGGCCGCGAACTCCTTTCGGCGTTCTCTGGCTGCTCACGGCGTCGGTGACCCAGATGTTTCCCTGCCGGTCGGCGTGGATTCCATGCGGCCAAATGAACATTCCTCCGCCGAAGCTGCGGACCACTTTGCCAGTCATGTCGAATTTCAAGACGGGATCGAGGCCGGAATCGAGGCATTCGTTTCCGAAGCGCTCAGGCCCGGCGTCGCATCGCATGATGGCCCAAACGTGCTTCTGATCAGGGTCGATCGTCACACCTCCGACGGCGCCCATTTTGCGTCCTTCGGGCAGGCGCGCCCAGCCATCCACCATGCGGTAGGGATTCGGGTACGGCTGTGCGTGCACCACGAAGGCTAGGAGCGTGCTGAGCAGGTAACGGTGGAGCACCATGATCCGGAAGGATATCACTTTACCTTGCGCCTCTCTGGCGGTTCCGAACACGGCGATCGGACCGTTGCGATGACGGCCAGTGCAGCGAGTGGATGCAACAATGCTGCCACGGTGAACACAGGCGCGTACGAGAGTTGGGAAACCACGTGGCCGAGGCCGAACGAGACCAGAGTCCCCGCCAGCGCACCGGCGCCTCCCGAAAGGCCGTATACCGAGGCAACCCGGCTCGAAGTGACAAGGTCGGCCGGCAGGGTGAGTGAGTTGGAACTCCAGGATTGGTGTCCGAACGTCGCGAGGCTGATCCAGGCCACGGCCGCCGCCGGATTCTCTGCGCGTACGGCGAACAATGCGGCGGGCATCAGCAATGCGCTCGAAAGCATCGCGATGTGCCGCGCGCGAAAGAGGGGGACTCCGCGGCGCATCAGGGTGCTCGAGAACGCTCCGCCGGCGACGCTGCCAAGATCCGCGGTCAGGAAGGGAATCCAGGCGAAGTAGCCGACCTCCGTGAGGCTGAAGTGGCGTACATCCTTTAAATAGGTCGGCAGCCAGAACAGATAGAAGTACCAAACCGGATCTGTCAGGAATCGGGCCAGGCAGAGTCCCCAGACGGGCCGCTGGGTAATAAGACTTGCGAGACTTACCGGCTGTTCAGCCGCGGAATCGTAGGAGACGCGTCGAGCCAGGGGACCCGCGTGAAACATCAGCCACACGGTTACCCAGACGAGGCCGAGGGCACCGGTGGCGACAAAGGCAACGCGCCATCCGGCGGACGTCGTGATCCAGGCGATCAGCGGCGGAGCCACGATGGCTCCCGCGGCGGCGCCCGTGTTGAACAGGCCAGTCGCCAGTGCTCGCTCAGAAGCGGCGAACCACTCGCGTACGCACTTGATGGAGGCGGGGTAGCCGGCGGCTTCGCCCATACCGAGAAGGAAGCGGAACAGACAGAGACCACCGATGCCGCGCGAGAGCCCGTGGAGCATCGCCGCGACGGACCACCAGGCGACCGCCCAGGCCAGCCCCGCACGCGAGCCGGCAACGTCGACAAAGCGGCCTGACACAACGTGCATGACCGTGTACGCACCAAGAAAAGAGCCGACCGCATAGCCGTACTGCTGAGTGGTGATGTGAAGATCGTCGCGGACGAACGGGGCCACCACAGAGAGCGCCTGGCGATCCAGGTAACTCAGCGCGGTGGCGCCAAACAGGAGCAAAGCAACGAGCCAGCGCCGGCGATCGGGCCCGGCCGTCATCGGAGGCCTACACCGATGTCGAGCCAACCGAACTCGTTCACGGTGGCCGAATCGCCGGGGCGAAGCAGTACGGTGGTCGTGGCGGACTCGACGATCGCGGGACCAGCAACGGTCTGACCCGGCCCGAGCGAATCGATGTCGAAAACCGGCGCTTGGAGCCAGCGATCAACGTAGATGCGGCGCTTGCCGATCGGCCGGGGCCGCTGCGGCCCGGAGTCCCGGATCGTGCGCGACTCGCCGGGCAGCTTGGGGAGTTCCCCGACAACGGCGACACGGGCGTTGACCAGGACGACCTCTTGCCCGGGGACGCTGTAGGTATAGAGCTCCTCGTGGCGGCGGTGAAAGCGGTCGACAACACGATCCATCAGGTCCGCTGCAGCGAGGTCGAGCCCATCCAGCGAGACGGTAATTTCGAAGATCTGCTCGCCGTAGCGCATATCAAGCGCTCGATGGACGCCGATGCTGCCTCGAAAGGCCTTGCTGAGTTGCTTGCGGCCCTCGCGCTCCATACGAGCCAGCAGGCGGCGAAGGACTGCGGCACTGGCTTTCTTACCGGAAGTCGCATCGGTCACGTGAGTCTGGACGACTTCATAGCGAAGGTCGGTGGTGAGCATGCCCCATGCCGAGAGAACGGAAGCCAGGCGCGGCACCAGAACACGGCGCATTTCCAACCGGCGGGCAACATCCGTGATGTGGATCCCGGCGGCGCCTCCGAAGGCGAGTAGAGAGAAACGCCGGGGATCGACGCCGCGCCGCACCGAGACGAGCCGGATGCCTTCGGCCATCTGGGTGTTGACGACCTGCTGAATGCCGGCCGCCGCGTGAAGACTGCCGCAACCGAGCTGTTGCGCGATGGCATCCACAGCACGGTGCGCAGCGGCCAGGGAGAGGGGAGTTCGTCCCCCGAGGAAGCGCGCACCGTCGAGGTAGCCGAGTGCGAGGTTGGCGTCGGTGACGGTCGCATGGACGCCGCCGCGGCCGTAACACGCCGGACCAGGATCAGCGCCGGCGCTGGCCGGGCCGACGCGCAGAATGCCGCCGCCGTCAACATGGGCGATGGAGCCTCCGCCCGCACCGATGCTGGCGATATCCAGGCTCGGGAGAGAAACACGGTGGCCACCGACGCCGCGCTCCCGGGCATATTGCGGTTCGCCACCGGTGATGAGGGAAATGTCAGTGCTGGTGCCTCCCATGTCGAACGCGATCAGATTCGGCAGGCGCGAGAGCCGGCCGCAATGACGTGCGGCGGAAACCCCGCCCGCGGGCCCGGACAGGACAGCGCCGGCGGCCAGGCGGATCGCCTGGTCGATGCGGACGATTCCGCCATGGGACTGCATGATGAGCACCGCGCCACGGAAGCCGGCCTGCGCGAGGCGATCTCCCAGCCGGTCGAGGTAGCGCCCGAGGACGGGGCCGACCGAGGCATTGACCACCGTTGTCGAGACACGTTCGTACTCCTTGATCTGAGGCAGCACCTCGGAGGAGAGGGAAACGTAAACGCCGGGCAGCGCACGCTCGACTGCGGTGCGCGTCAGCCTCTCGTGGCGCGGGTTTCGATAGGAGTGGAGATAACAAACGGCGACCGATTCGACGCCATCCCGGCGCAGGCCGTCGAGCGCGCGGTGTAGCGACGCGTTCTCGAGAGGCACGGCAATGCGGCCGTCGGCGCGAGTGCGCTCGCGGATGCCGATGCGGCGGGCCCGGGGCACCAAGGGTTCCGGTGCAGCCATGCGAAGGTTGTAGCGGTCGTCTTTGAGTCCTTCCCGCATTTCGAGCACATCGCGATGACCTTCGGTGGTGAGAAGCGCGACTTTGGCTCCCTTGCGCTCGAGAAGCGCGTTGGTGGCCACGGTGGTTCCGTGAACGATCCAATCTGTAGCGCGGAGGAACGCGGCGAGGTCGAGGTCCAACGAGGCGGCCAGCAGGCCGAGCCCATCGATCACGCCAACCGACGGATCCGCCGGCGTAGATGCAGCCTTGGCGATCGTTACGACTCCCGCGCCGTCCACGGCCACCACGTCCGTGAATGTGCCGCCGACGTCAACGCCGACCCGATACACGTTTGCGTGCTCCCTTCGCAGTCGTGAAGCCGTTTTCGACATCGGCACGGCGAGCTTCGGGCAGACGGCGCGCGGGATCCCCCCAGCCGCCTCCTCCGCCCGATTCGACCAGGAAGACATCGCCGGGCTGGACCCGGACGCCGGTTTCCTTGGTCCGGAGTACGCGCTTCCGACGGCCGCTCAACAAGCGATAGTGATGGGGCGCGCCGTCGCTTCCTCCCGTCATTCCACAGGCGCCGTGCCGGGCGCCGTCGCCCGCCGTGTTCGCCAGAGCGGGCTCCGTAGTTTCCATTACCAGTTCGAGAATGGAGCCTGTTCCACCGCGATACTGGCCGTCGCCTCCCGAATCCGGCCGGAACTCGTGACGGCGGAAGAAAAGAGGGAACCGTGCTTCCATAACCTCGACGCTGCCGAACTTGATCCCTCCCGCTGCCTGCCATTCTCCCGCTGCGGGCCAGCCGTCGCCGGCCGAAGAGGCGCCGCCGCCGGGCCGGGCGTGGAACAGATGCCAGATGAACTGGCGGCCGGTGTTCGGGTTGCGGCCCTGGATGGCGATGCGGAAACGGCGGCCCCAGCCGGCCATGGCGCGGTCGCCACAAGCGGGCGCGAGGGCTTTGATAATGGCCTCACCGATTTCCTGGGCGCAATGGTTGGTGCATAGCGTGACCGGTGCAGGCGGCTTCGCCCAAACTACCGTTCCCTCGCGGGCAATGACGGTGATGGGACGAAAGGTGCCATCATTTTTGGGCGTGTCGGGATCGATCAGATAAGCCAGAGCCATCGCCACCGCCGATCGCATGTTGGCGTAGGAAGAATTGATGAAACCGGTGACTTGGGGGTCAGAGGCGGTCAGATCTACAGTGAGATCGGATCCGCGCTTGGTTACCTTGGCGCGGATGTGAATGTCCCGCGCCCCATGGCCATCATCATCAATGACAGCTTCACCCCGGTAGACGCCGTCCCGCCATGAGGCGATGTTGGCGCGTGTGCGCCGTTCGGCGGCGTCGAGAACCGATTCCACGCCCTGGATCGCGGTTTCGGGGCCGTATTCCTCGAGCAGAGCAAGCAACCGGGATTCTCCCAGCCGGGCCGAACCGATCATGGCGGCGAGGTCACCTTCGAAATCGCGCGCATGCCGGACGTTCGTGGAAATCATGTGAAGCAGATCGTCCCGTCGAACCCCCGCCTCATAGAGACGAACCGGCGGGATCCGGATGCCCTCTTGCCAGATCTCGGTGGCGCCCGGGTTGTAACCTCCGTGAGTTGCGCCGCCGATGTCACTCTGATGGGAGCGGTTGATGGACCAGCAGCGGAGTACGTTTCCTGTGAAGACGGGAACGAACGCCGTGACGTCCGGCAGGTGGTTATTGCCGTGATAGGGGTCGTTCATCAGGAACACGTCGCCCGGGCGGATTCCGTCTTGGAAGCGATTGAGGACGGCCTGAGCAGCCCAAGGTAGCGCGCCGACATGGATTGGGACGTGTTCCGCCTGCGCCACCAGCCGGCCGTCGGCATGGCAAATGGCGGTGGAGAAGTCGCGGCTCGAGTTGAGGATTTGGGAATACGACGTGCGTAGCATGGCCTCGCCCATCTCTTCAACGATGGCGTGCAGCCGGTGTTGGATTACGGAAACGGCAATGGGATCGACTCGGCGTGTCTTCACAGTGTGCTGGCCCCCAGTAGGGAAGATTATTGTATCGCGCGTCGAAGCAATGATGGCGAGTGTACAATGGCCAGAGATGTATCTGGTCTCGGCGATCCTTTCGGTGCTGGCGATCGGGCAATCGGTGCTGGCGGCAGAGGCCGAAGTCCGGCGCCACTGGTCTTTCGTTCAGCCCACTCGGCCCACGCCGCCGGCAGTTCGGAATGCTGCCCAGATACGAAATCCAGTCGACGCCTTTATCCTGCAAAAGCTGGAAGAGAAAAAGCTGACGCTCTCCGCTGCGGCGGACAAGCGCACCCTGGTCCGCAGGCTCTACTTCGACCTGCTGGGGCTTCCCCCGCAGCCGGACGAGGTCCAGCAGTTCGTGGACGACAATTCGCCGCGCGCCTATGAGGTTCTTGTCGAGCGCCTGCTCGCCAGTCCCCGCTATGGCGAGAGATGGGGGCGCCACTGGCTCGATCTCGCCCGGTACGCTGACACCAACGGCTACGAAGGCGATGCCGAGTTCTATCATGCCTGGCGCTATCGGGATTGGGTTGTCGATGCTTTCAACGCGGACAAGCCTTATGACGAGTTTCTGATTGATCAACTCGCAGGCGATGAATACAAACACGTGGGCGGCGCCGGCGGATTACCAGCGCCTGACCCCGACAAAGTCGTCGCCTTGACGTTCCTTCGGCTCGCACCCTTCACCGAACCGCGCGGCGAAGAAAGCCGTGACATTCTGCTGAGCGAAATGGTGTCCACCGTGAGTTCGGTCTACCTGGGCCTTACCGTCGGATGCGCGAAGTGCCACGACCACAAGTACGATCCCATTCCCTCTAAGGATTTCTACCGTTTGAAGGCGTTCTTCGCCAGTGTGTTCATCGCCCCTCCGCGGGCCGGCGATTCGCAACAACTCGGCGGACCGCAGCCGGCGGAGTTCTATCGCCCGGGCGAAAAGCAACGCATCGAGGTCAAGGCCGCGGCGTTCCGGCGAGCAGCGGAGTCTGTGGATGCCGAGTTCGACCAATTCAGCAAACCGCTGGTGGAACGGCTGGCAGCGGTTTGGAAGCGGGAGAAGCCGAAAGACGCCAAGGCGCCTGTAGTCCGCGATGTTGAGCGCATCTTCACCGCGGAGAACAACAATGCCATTACGTTCGACAAAGGAGACCCGACCTTCTCAGTCGAGGAGCGCGAACGGTTCCTCGCTTTTCGCGAACAGCAGCGCCGGTTGAAGAACAACCTGTTGCGGCTGGAACCCTCGGCAATGTCGGTTCGCAATGCCGACGATCCGCCCTATGGGCCAAGCGTTCCGCAAACGCATGTCTTGTTGCGCGGCGATCCGGACCGGCCCGGCGAAGTGGCGCTGGCGGGATTTCCGAGTTCGCTCACGGGCAATTCGGACGCCGCCACGCTCCCGCTCGACCGCTACAAGCGGCACCCCACTCGCGGCCGGCGCATGACCCTCGCCAAGTGGATCGCAAGTCCCGAGAATCCGCTTACCGCGCGGGTGATGGTGAACCGCATCTGGCAACACCATTTTGGCCGCGGGCTCGTGGAGACAACAAGCGACTTCGGGCGCAACGGTTCCAAGCCCACTCACCCGGATCTGCTCGACTGGCTTGCCACGGAGTTCATCGAGACGAAATGGAGCGTGAAGGCAATGCACCGGCTGATTCTCGGATCGAGCACTTACCGCCAGGCCACGTGGGCAACGGAAACCGGCCTGGCGGCAGATCCCGGCAACCACCTGCTTTCCCGCTTTCCCAGGCAGCGGCTGGAGGGCGAAGTGATTCGCGACAGCATTCTTTCGGTGAGCGGCCGGCTCAATATCGAAATGGGTGGACCCGCTGTGTTTCCGCCGCTTCCGGAAGGCCTCGATCGTGAACAGCGTGTCCAGTCGATCAACACCTGGGAAACGTCGCCTGAGCCGGATTCGCTGCGGCGCAGTATCTACGTCTACCAGCGGCGGTCGCTGACTTTGCCGATGCTCGAGGCATTCGATGCACCCGTTTTGAACGCATCTTGCGAACGGCGGCGCACCACGGTGACCGCACTTCAGCCGCTGGCGATGTACGATAGCGAATTCGTGAACGGCGAATCCCGGCGGTTCGCAGAGCGCGTTCGCGAGCAGGCGGGAGAGGACCCGGATGCCCAGATCAGACTGGCGTTCCGGATCGCGTTCGGCCGCGGGCCGAACGAAAGCGAGCGAGAGCTGGGCCTGAGTTTTCTGCGGGCAGCGGCCAAGCCGCAGGATCGCCTGGTGGGTCTGTGCCGCGTTCTGCTGAACAGCAATGAGTTCCTGTATGTCGACTGAACGATCCCGAAGAGAGTTCCTGGCCAGGTCATGGAACGGTATTGGCTCGCTCGCCCTGAGCGGAATGCTGGCAGAAGCAGGCGCCGCGGATAGCGCCGGGTGGAAGCCGTTCGCGCCGCGCGCGCCACACTTCCCCCGCAAGGCCAAGCGCTGCATCTTCCTCTTCATGGCTGGTGGCGCGAGCCAGCTGGACACGTTCGACTACAAGCCCGCTTTGAGGAGATTCGCAGGCCAGCGGCTGCCCAGGACGCCGGGTCTGTCGGGTGAAATCGACGGGTTTCTGTCTGACCCTCACCGCACGATTCCCAGCCCGTTCCAGTTCCGGCAATACGGCCAGTCCGGCCGGTGGATGACGTCGCTGCTTCCGAAGCTTGCCGCCCACGCCGATGATCTCGCATTCATCCACGGAATCAAGGTCGACAACAACAATCATGGCCCGGCCACCATGCACGTGAACACCGGGTCGCAATTTCCCGGGAGCCCATCGGTGGGTTCCTGGATCAGTTATGGGCTCGGCACTCCGAATCAGAATCTGCCGGGCTATGTCGTACTGCAGGATCCCCGCGGCGCTCCGGTCAATGGCGCCGCTGTCTGGAGCGCCGGTTACCTGCCAGCCGCATTTCAAGGCACCTTGTTCCGCTCGAAGGGCGTTCCCGTCATCGATCTCGCGCCACCGAAAGGCGTGTCGCGGGAACAGCAACGCCAGGAGTTCGACTTGTTGCACGCCATCAACTCCGAACACCTGCGCAACCGCCGCGAGGAGGCCGAACTCGAGGCGCGCATCAGTGCGTATGAACTTGCCTTCCGCATGCAGACCGAGGCCCCGGGGGTCGTCGATCTGTCAGGCGAATCGGAAGCGACCCGCCGTCTCTATGGCCTCGACAACCCCGTCACGGAGGGTTTCGGCCGGCAGTGCCTGCTCGCCAGGCGCCTGGTGGAGAACGGCGTCCGCCACGTGCTCTGCATCCATGGCGTCGAGATCGGCCGCTACAGTTGGGACGATCATGGCAATATCGGCGAACGTATGCCCGCACATCTCGCAGAAGTGGACACGCCGGTGGCCGGCCTGCTCTCTGACTTGAAGAGCCGCGGTCTGCTGGAGGAAACGCTCGTCGTGTGGACTTCGGAAATGGGCCGCACTCCGTTCATCAATGATCTGGCTTCCGAAAAGCCCGGCCGCGATCACAATCAATGGGGCCTCACCGTCTGGATGGCCGGCGGCGACGTGAAGGGCGGCGCGACCGCGGGTGAGACGGACGAATTCGGCATCAAAGCTCGCGGCGAGCCGATCCCGATACGCGACGTGCACGCCACGATCCTGAATCTTCTCGGACTCAGCGACGATCGGCTCACCTATTTGCACGCGGGGCGCTACCGGAAGTTGACCGATATCGGCGGTCGTGTGCTGCGCGGCGTGGTTTGAGGGCGCTTGAGTAGAAGTCGGTCGTCCCTTCGGGGGCGCATCGAGCGAATTTTCGGCAAGGTAGTCGAAACTCGTCTCTTGTTCGGCTGGCACCCGAACGCCTTTTATCGGCCCGCCTAAAAAATCACCTTAGCCGCGAACTGAATCACCCGGGCTCCGCCAGCCCCGGTAATGCGAGCCATGTTCGCGCCCGCGTTGAGGCTCACGTTCGGATTGCTCAGATTCGGGGTGTTGGTCAGGCTGAACATCTCCGTCCGGAACTCGAACCGCATCCCCTCGCGGAACGGCAGCGGGAACACCTTGAAGATTCCGGCATTGATTCCGAATCCGCCGGGGCCCGTGAGCGCGTTGCGGCCGAGGTTGCCGAAGCCTCCGGCGGCGGGGAAGGCGAACGCGGTCCGGTCAAACCAGGCCTGGACCTGCTCGGCCCGGCTCCGTCCGGAAGTTAGGCGGTGCTGGCCGGTGAGATTGGGGCGCTGGTTCGGAGTCCCGCTCAGGGCATTGTCCTGGCCGGTGGTGATGTTGAGTGGCCGGCCCGTCCGCGCGGTGAGCGCGCCGCTGAGTTGCCAGCCGCCTGCAACGTGGCGCAGCGCGGCGGGCTGATTCTGGAAACGTGGAAGGTCCCAGATCCAGGACAGGGCCGCGACGTGGCGGGCATCGAAGTCCGACAGCCCGAATTGCGTGCCGAGGTCGAACACGTTCGGGACCGCCGCGCCAAGGGCGATGGCCGATGCCTGATCGATCGACTTCGACCAGGTGTAGGCTCCCTGCAGGGAGAAGCCGCGGCTCATCCGTTTGGTCGATTCGATCTGCAGTCCGTGGTAGGTGGAATTGGACCGGGACGAGATGTTCTGGAGATTGCCGAATCCTTGAATGATCCGCCGCTGGTTGATGTTGCCTACCGTGGCGCCAGGGGCGAACACCGCGGGATTGGTCGAGACGCCCATCAGCATCTTGCGGCCGATCTTGCCAACGTAGGCCGCCTGAACGGCCCAGTCCTTGACGACTTCGTGCTGGATGTTGAAGTTGAACTGCTGAATGTAGGGCGACCGCAGGGTGGGATCGGCGTAGAAGATCTCCTGGAGGCCGACAAATCGGGGGTTGGTAACGTCGATGTTCAGCGGGATGGCGGGCTGGCCGCGCAACGGATCCGCGAGGGAGAACGGCGTCGGAATCGTGAATGTGTAGCGGTAGGGCTGCGAAGTGTTCTGGATGACGTCGGAGTTGATCGTGTCGAAGAAGATCCCGTAGGCGCCCCGGACGGCGGTGCGCCCGTTGCCGGTCACGTCCCAGGCGAATCCGAAGCGCGGCGCGAAGTTGTTCTTGTCGGTCGCCACCATCCCGCGCGAGATGCCTGCATCGCCGGGGAAGACCATCCCGGCAGGGGCGTTCGGGATGACCGTTGACTTCTGTCCCGCGCGGAAGGTTCCCCACCAGTCCGCCGGATGGTACCAGGGCAGCGCCAGCTCGTAGCGCAGACCGAGGTTCAGCGTGAGGCGCGGATGGATCTTCCAGTCGTCTTGCACGAACCAGTAGTAGTTGTCCTGCAGGCCCGATTGTTCGAGCACAGGACTCGCAACCACCATTGAAGTCGCGCGTCCCAGAAGGAAGTCCGCTGGCGCCTGCCCGGTGATCTGGCCGTTGAACGTGAACGATCCCATGGTTTGGAAGAAGGACCGGTTCAGGTAGCGCAGCTTCAACAACTCGAA
>VFZX01000261.1 GCA_016871015.1 Acidobacteriota bacterium
CTTCTTGACGCGCCGCAATCACCCGCCTACGCAGGTCAATTCCTAGGGCCCTAGCCATTCTCAGTTGGCGGATTCGCGTGGAGCTTTTTTATTATACGTGAAAATGCTCTATTTGACCTACCTCGGAGGCACCAGTGTCGAGGGCGTGTCCACGCTGCAAGTGGACGCGGCCGGAAACGCCTATGTCGGCGGCGACACACGCTCCGCGAATTTCCCGACCACCGCGGGCGCGCCCCAGCGGACTTTCGGCGGTGGAACCTGCGCCGGCAATCCGTGCCAGGACGGGTTCGCCGCCAAGCTGAACCCTACCGCAACCGCCCTCGTCTATTCGACGCTGCTCGGAGGGTCCAACGTGGACTGGGTCCAGGGGATTGCCATCGACGCCGCCGGAGCCGCCTATGTCAGCGGCGGATCGGCGTCGTCCAATTTTCCGGTGAGCAACGGCGCTTTCCAGCCGCGGCTGAATGAGCCGGCTCCCTGCGCGCAGCAGACCAGCCACCAGCAGATCACTTGCGGAGATTCATTCGTCGCGAAGATCGCGCCCGACGGCCAGTCCTTGACCTATTCCACGTATTTGGGGGGCCCCGGCGCGATCGACACGAACAAAGGCATCGCGGTGACTCCGGCTGGCGAGGCGGTTCTGGTTGGCACTACGCGGGCCACCGCGTTTCCACTCACGGCCAACGCGATCCGGCGCACGCCGGCGCACGCCGGCGCAGACCGACATCTATGTCACCAGGCTCAATGCCGCCGGCTCCCAACTGGTCTGGAGCACCTACCTGGGTGGGTCCGCCAACGATCTGGTGGAGGCGGTGGCTGTGGATCAGGACGGCAACGTGGTGCTGGGGGGAGCGACCGATTCCGCCGACTATCCGATCAGCGAGGGCGCGCTGCAGACCGCTCCGGGCGGGCTTTTCGACGCCACCGTGACGGCCATCGATCCGGCAGGGCGCGCGTTGGTGTATTCGACGCGGTTCGGCGGATCCTCGTTCGACGTGATTTTCGGGATGACGGTCCTGCCGGGCGGGGCAGTTCTGGTGATGGGTGACACGGGCTCGGCGGCAATCCTTGGACGCCAAATCGGCGCCACGCCGGAGCGGAGCGCGTTGTTTACCGCGGTGATCCTGAACGTGCCCACCCCCGCTCCCGCGCGCACGGCCGCGCGCGCGGCGATTGCCAGGCGCGAGGTAATATTTCTCCAGGATTTCACCCAGTTCGCCGCGAACCCTGGGACGAACAACAACTCTTCGTCGGTCTCCGGGCGGTCCGTCACGCCGGCGCCGAACAACCAGTGTCCGGGGGACACGTCTCCGCCGGGACAGAATCCCCCGAATACCCAGCCCGTGGCCTTCTATGGCGCGGTCAACGTGTTTGGATCGCTGACTGGCGCGCCGGTCCCAACGGGTGGATTCCAGCCGATGCCGGGATCGGTGAGCGACACCTACGTGTTTTGCTTCGCAAGCAGGTTGACGGTTCCACAGCCGCCAACTCCCCCGGCCACCGGCAAAGTCAAGTTGACGATTACGAAGAAGCTGGTGCTCCGGGACACCCCCCCGGCGTCGGGCAGGTCCACCGTGGTGTTCGAGGTCGAGGTCGGGGGGCCGGTGAATCAAGCGCGCAATGTCAAAGTCGTCGACGAAGGCTTTGGGTTCGACGCCAAGGAAGGCTGCGAGCTGAACCAACTGTTGCTATTGTCCATTTGCCAGCTTGAGGCCAAAACCGGTCCGCAGAGGATTGAGTTCGTGGCGTCGGGGGTGAACTTCTTCAACGTTTTTGCGGAAAACAGAGCGTGGGTGACATGGACGAATCCGGACGGGACACTCGACCAGGCGTCCGCCACGGCAGTGATGAACGAGGACGCGCCCAGGTTGCCCAGTAATCAGGAATTCAACTTGGACCTGACATCCACGGCAGGGCAGCTCACGGCGAACGAGCCAAGCGATTCGACGGTCTCAGTAAACGTGCATAACCCCAACGGCAGCCTCTTTGCAACCGACGCTTTCAACTGTTCCACTCCCCCGTGCAAGAAGACGGGGACCGTGATGTATCCGCCTGAATCCAACTACGTGAACGCGGACCAGTCGGGGGACTTTATTATCGTCTCGGTGAACGGTCCGGCCAAGCTCGATACCTACAACCTCACCACGGGAACCATGGCGGCCACCACGCAGGTCAACGGGACCGTGATCGCAACGGCGGTGAGTCCGGGCCAGGATGGATTCGATTCACTTATCGGCGTGTTGATCCAGAACGGGGCCGGCTGTAAGACCCAAACAGGAAAAATGTCGACCGTGCTTGACGGGACCTTCTCCACGATGGCGATGAACTCCGTCACGTTTCCATGCAACGGCATGAATGACGTCTTCGTCGGCGCCGACGGGAAGACCGTGCTGACCACGAACGCCAACGAGTTCTTCCTGATCCAGGACAACGGCGCGCCGCAGGCGACGGAGTTCCCGGGATCGAAGGTCTACCATTCGGGTGACGTCAATATGGACGGGATGACGGATTTCGTCATCGCCAACCTGGCGGAGATCCGCGTCTACCAAGGCACTGGCTCGGGGCTGATGCTGGGTTCCACCATCCCCACCGCGCCGTTCACCGTGGCCGACGTGAAGCTGAAGGACGTAAACAGCGACATGTGCGTTGACGTTGTAGTTGTGATTCAGGGCCTGGGCGCGATCGCGACCTATCCCGGCGACTGCAATGGTAATTTCGGCAATCCCACCGGCACCGGGTCGCGTTCCGGACTGGCGAACGGACGGATCGCGGATTTCAATGGGGACGGTGTTCTCGACGCTCTCGCCGTGAACCTCAATGCCGCGACGGGGAGTCATACCGCGAGCGTTTTCTTCGGCAAGAAGTAGTCTCAACCGCACCAGGACTTCGCGAACTCGTAAAGAACCTCGGTGGACTGATCGAGCGAATCGAGATCCGTGTACTCATCGGGCAAGTGAGCGTTGCCGCCATTCGGACCCCAGAGCAGCGCGGGCATGCCGAACTGGTGGAAGACGTACATGTCGCACGGAGCCTCGATGCCCTCAACCGGTGGCGGGGAGCCCAGCACACGTGAAGCGCAAGCGGAAAAGTGCTTGATGAACGGATGGTCGCGTGGAGTGAAGGAAGCGGGCAGGAAACGGATGGGGCGGGTGACTTCGGGCGGCGACGGGAACACATGGCGGTCCGAGGAGATCGAGTCCAACCACTCGAAGAACTGCGCTTCGATCTCCTGTTGCGTCTCGCCTGGCATGGTCTCGTAGTAGATCTCCAGCCGGCACTGGCTTGGAATCGCGATGGGCTCGGACGATCCCCACTGCGACGTCTGGATGTTGGTGACGAACACGGGCACTGGATTCGCCTGGAGGTAGAAATCGCTGCGCGGTGCGCGTTCGAGCCGCATCGCTTGAAAACCCGGGAGCGTGTTGAGGAACCGCGAGAGTTGCTCCACGGCGGTAGGCCCGTGATCGTTGGCGAAGATGTCGCCAGCCGAGCGGAACGTCACGTGGAAGATGCGGCCGCCGCGCTGAGCGGGCGTCACGCGCAGCTTGGACGGTTCTCCGAGGATCGCGGCGTCGGCCAGGCACCCACGGACGCGCCCGGCGAGCGTGCCGTTGACGCCGCCGAACTCCTCGTCGACCACGGATTCGAACAGCAGATCGCCGCGAAGGGTGATGGATTCTCTTCGCAAGCGTTCGATGACGGCCAGTGCGCTCGCGACGCCCGCCTTCATGTCCCACACGCCGCGTCCGTACATGCGGCCGCCGGATTCCGTTGCGCCGAAGGGCGGGTGCGTCCACGATGCGCCGCCCACGGGCACGGTGTCGATGTGGCCCGAGAGAATCAGCGACTGTCCGCCGCCGGATCCACGGAGCCGCGCGAAGACGTTGGGCCGCGCGGAGTAGTCACGGCCGGGCCAATAGAGTGGGTGCTGTTCGAGTCCTTCGACTTCTGCAAGCCGGTAGACCTCCGCGTCGAGGCCGAGTTCGCGCAGGAAATCCGCGATCCAGGCCTGGCATCCGGCCTCGGCGCCCACGGGTGGCGTGTTTTCTGATGGAATTCGAACCAATTCGGCGAGAATCTCGCTGACGCGGCTCATACCCGCGGATTGACGGTGACGCTGATGCCGCGGGATTCGGGGGAGAGGAAGCGGTCCTCCCACAGGACTTGCCTGCGGTTGCCGGCGTCAGTGGGCGGCGTGTCCTGGGCGGGGAGTAGGGCGGCACGTGTCAGGAGTGCCGTCCGTCGGGTGATGTGCATCAAAGATAGCTTACTGCAACGGGCCGCAGGAGCGCGGGTTGAGCACCGGACGTTTCATCAGCCGAGCGCCTGGGTGAGATCCTCAGCGATGTCGCCAGGGTCCTCGATCCCCACCGACAGCCGGACCAGATTATCGCCGATCCCCAGCCGCTGGCGCTGGCGCGGGGAGATATCGCGGTGCGAACTCATGGCCGGATAGAGCATGAGTGTGTGGACATCGCCGAGCGAAGTGCCGCGAACCACCAGCTTCAACCGGTTCATGAAGGCGAATACTTCGTCGCGGCCTGCGTCGCGGATCGCGAAGCTGATCATCGCGCCGTAAAGTCCGGCGGGTAACAGGCGCGCGATCGTTTCCGCGTCCGGGTGCGCGGGATCATCGGGGAAGTGGACCCGCTCGATCCGGGGATGGGCGCGCAAGGCCGTCGCGAGGCGGATCGCGTTCGCGCACTGGCGTTCCATCCGCAGCGGGAAAGTCTTGATGCCCCGCATCGAGAGGTAGCTCTCAAAAGGACCGAGGTTCGGACCCAGGATCTTCGACAGCGACCGGAGCATCGGATAGTGATCCGCATCAGAAACAATCACGCCTCCGAGCACGTCTCCGTGTCCGGCAAGGTACTTCGTGAGGCTGTGGACCACCAGGTTCGCGCCCCGCTCGATCGGCCGGACCAGCAGCGGCGTTGCGAAGGTGTTGTCGACAATGAGGGCGGCGCCGGCCTGGCGGCACAGCGCGGCGATCCGGTCCATCGCGCCGACCCGCAGCAAGGGATTCGAGATGGTCTCCATCACCACGCAGCCGGGACGCGCTTCGGCCAGCGCCTGCTCAACCGCCGCCAGATCACAGATGTCCACCCACCGGACTTCGACGGCCATCGGCTCGAACACCTTCATCAATTGGCTGATCGTGGCGCCGTAGAGCGCGTTGGAGGCGACCACGGACCGGCGGCGGTCGGTCAAAGCCGTCTGCAGCGCGAACTGAAGCGCGTTCATGCCGGACGAAGTGGCGAGTGAGCCGTGTCCGGATTCGAGCGCGGTGACCAGTTCTTCAAGCCCGTGGGCCGTAGGGCTGTCGTAGCGGGCGTAGCAGTAGCCTTCGACCTCCTCGGCGAAGACCTGGTCCAGCGTCTCCATCCGCTCGTACACGTAGCTTGACGCGGTGACGATCGGGGTGGTGACGGGAATGGCGGAGTGGGCAGGCTTGCGGTCGCCCGCATGCACGGCCTTGGTGTGCAGCTTCATGGGTGGGTTACTTGCGTTTCCAGCGGACTCCGTCCTTGGTGTCTTCGAGGATCACGCCCTGTTCGAGCAACTGGGCGCGGATCTCGTCGGAGCGCTTGAAATTCTTCGCCTTCTTGGCGGCGGCACGCTCGGCGATCAGCGCCTCGACATCGGAATCAGAGATTGAGCCGGCGGCCGTGGCGGGAGCCAGCACCTGGAAGATCGAGTCGAAGTGGGCGAGAACAGTGAGCGCGGGCTGTACGTCACCGGCCAGGAACGTACCATGGTCGATCGCCGTGTTGGCCTCGCGCACGAACTCGAAAATGGCGCCAAGCGCTCCGGCGGTGTTGAGGTCGTCGTCCATGGCCGCATCGAAGGCCTCGGAGGCTTTGCGTGCCGCCTCAGTTTGATCCGGGCTCGACCCATCCGCGAAGCGCGTGGTCTCAAGGCGCAGCTTGACGTTGCGGAGGCGGTCGAGCGCCGTGGCCGCGGCCTTGAGTCCGTCGAACGTGAAGTTGAGCTTGTTGCGGTAGGGGACGTGGGTCAACTGGTAGCGGATGACGTCCGGCGTGTAGCCCATGGCAACCAGGTCACGCAGCGTGTAGAAGTTGCCGAACGACTTCGACATCTTCTGTCCCTCCACCATGAGGTGTTCGGCATGGAGCCAGTAGCGCACGAAAGGCTGTCCGGTAATGCCTTCCGATTGGGCGATCTCATTTTCGTGATGCGGGAACGCCAGGTCGACGCCGCCGGTGTGGATGTCGAGCGTCGCACCCAGGTACTTCATCGACATCGCCGAGCACTCAATGTGCCAGCCGGGACGGCCGAGTCCGAGCGGAGTGTCCCAGAACGGCTCGTCGCCCTTGCGCGACTTCCAGAGCACGAAGTCACGCGCATCGTCTTTATCGTACTCGTCGACGTCGACACGCGCGCCGGCCTTGTTTCCCGCGAGGTCGATATGGGAGAGCTTGCCGTAATCCCTGAACTGCGAGATCCGGTAGTAAACGGATCCGTCACTCTGGTAGGTGTAGCCGTTCTTGGCGAGAGTCTGGATGCCCTCTACCATCTCGTTGATGTGCTCGGTGGCGCGCACGATCTTCTCGGGCTGCTCCATGCGCAGAGTCGCCATGTCCTCGAGGAACGCCACCTCGTAAGGACGCGTGTAGTCGACAATCGACATTCCCTTTTCCATGGCGTTGCGGATAATCTTGTCCTCGACGTCGGTGATGTTCATCACGTGCATCATCGTGTAGCCGCGGTAGCGCAGCCAGCGCCGGAGGATGTCCTGGAACGTGAAGGTCCGCAGATTTCCGATGTGGACGTAGTTGTAGACTGTGGGTCCGCAGGTGTACATCTTGACGGTCTTGCCGTCTTGCGGAGTGAACGTCTCTACCTGGTGGGTCAGGGTGTTATAGAAGCGGACTGACATTTGGAGGGGAATTTCCATGGTAGCAAGCGCTCTCCGGGAACTTTCCGCTTGGGTTTTGTGGCGCGGTGAGAGAGCGGATCCGGGCGTGGCTTCACCGGACCCACGGGGTGAGCTGGTGACGATGTGCCGCAGAAGTACAAGCTCGGATGGGCGGATTACCGTGAGGTCCTGAATACGCCAGAACGGCTGCTCCAGGAGGTACGGTTCGAAGAGCAGTCGCTGATGACGCTGCTCATGATCGTGACGGGAATCCTGCTCGGTGACGTGCGGGCACTGGCGTCGTTGCCGGTACGGGCGCGCCAGGTGTTCGCCGCCAAGTTCTTTGCGGTGACGCTCCTGTTCTCGGTGTACTCAGGGAACTCGATGTGAGAGCCGCCGGATCCGGGCACCAGACTCGCTTGAACCAGAACGTGGTCTCTGAGAATTACTTCGACGTGGTGGGCATCCGCGTGGTCCGGGGGCGTGCGTTTAGTGGAGCCGAGGCCGGGGGGCAAGGCAGCCGTGGCAGTGATGAGTGAGGGTGCGGCGCGGATGTTGTGGCCGGGAAAAGATCCGCTGGGAAAGACGGTCCGGATCGACCGGAGGTGGTATCCGGGGATCCTGCCCAAGCACTCGGATTTCCTGGTGGCGGGTGTGATCCGGGAGCGCGTGGAGCGGGACGGCGTGGACTTCGGCACAGATCGAGCGGCTGCTCGCGTCGATCAGGACGGAGACGGGTCTTGAAGTCACGATGAAGGATTGGGACGCGTAACTCTGGTAGAATGCGCGTCATGTTATCCCGACGCGCCTTCCTGTCCACCCTCACCGCCGCTCCGTACTCCTTTGCCGCCGATCGCAAGCCGAACATCATCGTCCTGCTCGGCGACGACATGGGCTATCACGACGTGAGCATCCACGGCTCCACCGAGATTCCCACGCCCAACATCGATTCGATCGCGAGGAACGGGATTCGTTGCACCAATGGCTACGTGTCCGGTCCCTATTGCAGTCCCACGCGCGCGGGATTGATGACTGCGCGGTATCAGACGCGGTTCGGACACGAATTCAATGAGGGCCAAGCGACGCCGCACTTCGGCCTCTCGTTGAAAGAAACCACCATTGCGCAGCGCCTCAAGGATCTGGGCTACGCCACCTATGCCGTCGGCAAATGGCATCTTGGGCACGGCCTCGAATTCCGTCCCATGAGGCGGGGGTTCGACGAGTTCTACGGCACCGTCGCCAACACGCCGTACTATCATCCGCCGCAGTTCGTCGATTCGCGCGTCGGACCGGAAGCCCAACGGGTGGAGGATCCGGAGTTCTACACGACGCGCGCCTACGCCAAGCGCTGCACGGAGATCATTGAGGCGAACAAGGACCGGCCGTTCTTCCTCTACATGGCGTGGAACGCGGTGCACGCGCCATCCCAGGCCCCGCAGCCCACGCTCGACCGGTTCAAGAACGCCAAGACCGAAATCCGCCGCGATCAGGCTGCCATTACGGCCGAGATGGATGACGGAGTCGGCAAGATTCTGGCTAAGCTCCGCGAGTTGAAGCTCGAAGAGAACACTCTCATCTTTTTCCTGAGTGACAACGGTGGCCCGCAGCCGGGCCAGCGGACCGACAACACGCCCCTCAAGGGCTACAAATCGTCGACGTGGGAAGGCGGCATCCGCGTTCCGTTCTTTGTGCAGTGGAAGGGCCGCTTGCCGAAGGGAAAAGCGTATGACAAGCCCGTCATTCAGCTCGACATCCAGCCCACCGCGCTCGCGGCGGCCGGCGGATCCCTCAAGCAGGAGTGGAGGTTGGACGGCGTGAATCTACTTCCCTATCTGACGGGCAAGAACTCAGCGCGTCCGCACGAAACGCTGTACTGGAGATTCGGTCCGCAATGGGCGATTCGCAAGGGCGACTGGAAGCTAGTGCAAGCTTCGGAAGAGAAAATGCTACCTCCGATTGCGCTCCCGAAGATGCCCGTCGGTCCGGTGCACCTGTACAACCTGGCCAACGACATCAGCGAGTCGAACGACTTGGCCGCAAAGCACCCGGAGAAGGTCAGGGAACTGACCGCCGCCTACGAAGCCTGGAACAAGGAACTCGCTCCACCCTCGTGGCTGCCGGGCACCCCTGGTGGCGGTGGAGGAAAGAAGAAAAAGGGCTAGTGGACTATTGAGTATAGTAACCGGGGTTGCACGTGGTCTTAACCCTTCGCCAATGCACCAACATGGGACGCCACAGCCGACGCCAAGCCTGTCAGGCTGTACCCGCCTTCCAACACCGACACCAGCCTCCCGCCGCAGTGCGTGTCGGCGATGTCGAGCGCCAGCTTAGTCAGTTCCGCGAAATCGGAATCCGTCAGCCGGAACCGGCCAAGCGGGTCGCCTTCCCGTGAGTCGAACCCAGCCGACAGGATCACCAGGTCCGGCTTGAACTGCTTCATCGCCACCATCAAGCGCTCCCGGAACGCGCCCATGATCTCCGCCGCTCCAGCGCCCGCGGCGAACGGGCAGTTCAGAATGCGGCCTTCGCCCTTGCCCTCGCCGGTCTCCGCCGGATGGCCAGTGCCCGGATACCAAGGCGACTGGTGCGTCGAAAAGAAGAATACCGAACCGTCTGTGTAGAAGACGTCCTGTGTCCCATTGCCGTGATGGACATCCCAGTCGGCGATCATGACCCGTCCGAGCCCGTGCTTCTTCTGCGCATAGCGGGCGGCCACCGCGACATTGTTGAACACGCAGAATCCCATGCCACGGTTCGGCGTCGCATGGTGGCCCGGCGGCCGGACGGCGCAGAAGGCGTTTTTCGCCTTGCGTGTGACCACGAGGTCCACCGCGTTCAAGATACTGCCCGCCGCGGTGCGTGCGACCTCAAGACTCCGCGGACTCACCACCGTGTCGCCCGTGGAAAGATCGCGGACCACGCCCCCGCCCAGCTTCTCCAGCGCTCCGATCTCGCGGTACACGGTGTCGAGATACGGGCCCGTGTGGCACAATGCCAGTTCCTCGCGCGACGCCGTCCGCAGCGGGACCGCCGGGAGCCGCTTGGCCAAGCCGGTCGCCTCGAGAGCCTTCGTCACCGCGTCGTAGCGGTCCGGCCGCTCCGGATGTCCGTTCCCCGTGAGGTGCTGCTTGAAGACCGGGTCGAGCAGGAGGTGCGTTTCCGCCATCAGCGCGCGGGTTCCTTCAGCAGCATTTCGATTTCCGCGCGGAGATTCGATGCCTGCCGGGCTTCCTCGAAAATCTTGTGGCCGCCCTCGAATTGCGCTCGAATGGCCCCCTTGCGGTCAATCATCACCACTTGGGGGAAGTACATCATCTTGGTGATCGAGTGCTGCAAGTACATGTGGATCGAGTCGCGGTCACCCCAGCCGACCGGAAACGAGATCCGGTACTTGGTCCGGAAATCCTCCACCACCGCCGGCTCGCCCGTGTTAGCCGCGATCCCCAAGACCTGGACCCCGCGCGGACCGAGATCCTTTTGCAAGCCATCAAGGATCCGGGCTGTCTTCTGGCAATGCTCGCAGGTGGTCAACAGAAATTCAAGGACAACCACCTTGCCCTTGTACTTGGAGGTATCCAGCCGCTCGCTCGATGGCGAGGAGAAGAGAATCTTCGGGGCGGGGCGTGGAACCTCCGCGGTCAACGCAACAGCGGCCACCGCCGCGAGCGCGCTCGATTTCAAAATGTTCATCAGCCGGTTAACCTGCCTTCTTCACGGGAGTCACCGGTTTGGACGCCGGCTTGGGCGCGCTCGTTACCGGTTTTGCCGCCGCGCCGGCGGGTTCGGCCAGCAGCTTCTCCATCTCGTTCCGGATATTGATCTCCTGAGTCTTCTTCTCGAAGAACGCGTCGCCACCACCCACCTGCTTCCGGATCATCCCCTTCTTGTCGATAAAGACCAGTTGCGGATAGTACATGATGTGGATCGAGGGGTGCTGGAGATACTCATGCGCTTTGTCGCCCTCGGCGTACCCCACCGGAAACCGGACGCCGAAGTTCTTGATGAAATCCGGGATCAACATGTGCGACATGGCGTTGGTGGCGACTGCGTAGGTCTGCACTCCCCGCGGCCCCAAGGCATTCTGCACGCGCTGCAGGGCGGCGCAGGTGTCCTGGCAATGGGGGCAGGTGGTCAGGATGAACGCCAGAGCGATCACTTTGCCCTTGTGTTCCGAGGTGTCGATCTTGCCTCCGTCGGTGGTGGGGAACACCATCTTTGGCGCCGGCCGCGGGACCTCGGCGGCGGTCAAAGGCAGTGCCAGCGCGGCGGTGAGCAGCAGTCCGTACTTCATTTTTTCAGTGTAGCTTGGCTCTTGGGCTTGAGTCGGGATCCTGGCCCGTAGACGCCGATCCAGTGGTTGGAAAAGCGAAGTCCGGCCTGCGGAGAGACTCGCGGCATGTGGCAGTCGACGCAGTTGGCCGCGCAGGCCGTGGGAGGTGCGGCGTGGCACGACGCACAGGTCTTGTTGTACGCCGCCGGACTCGATTCCATCGCCTGGTGCGGACTGTGGCAGGTGAGGCAGCTCAACCTGCCCTGGCTCTGGATGAAGCAGCGGCTCTGGCTCAGGTAGATGGGCTGGTGGCGCACGTTCCAGGCGTAGCTCCAGTCGATCTTGGCGGGATCACTCGCCGGCGGGCGATGGCAGCGTCCACAGAATTGATTGGCCTGGTTACCGTCAAGCTTTCCGGGACCCAGCCGGACCCGTGAGGTGGCGATGTGC
>VFZX01000262.1 GCA_016871015.1 Acidobacteriota bacterium
TACTACCGCATCACGTCCGAGGGCCGGACCCATCTCGCCGAGGAGCGCAAGCAGTGGCAGGCGGTGGACTCGACGTTGCGGGGCATCTGGAGCGCGCGCATCGCACTGTTGCTGGAAGGAGTCTAATGGCAAATCCAGGTCAACCGGTATCGCTTGAAGAGCAGATCGGCCAGTGGCGCAGCTATCTGCTTCGCCGGCAGACGGTCCACGCCGTCGATGTCGCCGAGCTTGAGGACCACCTGCGGGAACAGGTGACTGGCCTCGTCAACGCCGGACTCGCGCAGGATGAGGCTTTTCTCGTGGCCGTGAAGCGGATGGGCAACCTCGACGCGCTGTCCCGCGAGTTCGCCCGCGAGCACTCGGACCGCCTGTGGAAACAGCTCGTGCTTGTGCCACCGGACTCGGGAGAGGCACGCACGGGCGGTTCATCGAATGCGGTCACCGCCTTTTGTCTCGCGCTCGGGGCGGCACTGGCTGTCAAGGTGCCGGTGCTGTTCGGAATCAATCCGGACAACAACGAGGGCTTCTACGTCCGTCAGGTGAGTTTCTTTGTGCTGCCGTTTCTGACCGCCTATTTCGCCCGGACCCGCCGGACCGCGGCCAGCACCCTGGGCTGGATCGCCGCCGCCTTCGCCGTGGCGGCGATATTCGCCAACGTCTATCCGTTCGTCTCCCAGGGTTCCACCGAAATTCTGACTGCGATCCACCTGCCGATCGCGTTGTGGATCGCCGTGGGAGCGGTTTACGCCGGAGGACGCTGGAGCCAGGTTGCCGGCCGCATGGATTTCATCCGGTTTTCCGGTGAGCTGTTCATCTATTACGTTCTGATCGCGCTCGGAGGCATCGTGTTCACGGGGTTCACCGGGACCATCTTCAAGGCCATTGGGATCAACGCCTCCCACTTCATCGGGTCGTGGCAGGTGCCCTGCGGCGCGGCGGCCGGTGTGATCATCGCGTCCTGGCTGGTTGAAGCCAAGCAGAGTGTGATTGAAAACATGGCTCCGGTCCTCACGCGCCTGTTCACGCCGCTGTTCGCCGCGCTGATGATCCTGTTCCTGGGCGCCGTGGTTTTGACCGGACGGGGCGTCAATATTGAGCGGGACATGCTCATCGCGTTCGACCTGCTGTTGGCGGTGGTCCTGGGACTTCTGCTCTACGCCGCTTCCGCGCGCGATCCGCAGGCGCCGCCCGACGCCTTCGACATCGCGCAGGTGGTGCTGGTGGTGAGCGCGCTGCTGGTGAATGCGGTCGCGCTGTGGGCCGTCGCCGCGCGGATCACGGGATTCGGATTCACGCCCAACCGTGTGGCGGCGCTGGGGGAAAACGTGGTTCTGCTGGTGAATCTCGCCTGGTCCGCGGTGCTCTATGTCCGGTTTCTGCGCCGGCGCGGTTCCTTCACGGACCTGGAACGCTGGCAGACCAATTACCTGCCGGTCTACGCCGTGTGGGCGGCGATCGTCGTTATCGTATTTCCACCGCTGTTCCGGTACACCTAAGGGTGAGGCTCATCTTCCGCAGGAGCGGGCAGTAGTCAGGCGAGCACAGCGCGAGCCAGCAGATCCTTCAACAGATTCCACCGCCGCGCCGCAACCTCCCAGCGGCAGCCTCCAATCCCCCACAATGGATCAAACGATGCCCAGCCCCATCACCCGCCGGTCCGCCCTGGCTACCATCGCCGGACCCGCATTCACCGCCCGCCCCGCCCGCCCCGCCCGCCTCCCCCGGACCCTCGATCCCTCCCGCATCGTCACCATCCGCGAAGACCCCGGCTGGTATATGCACTCCGCCGGACTCGCCACCATCGGCAACGAGCTCATCTGCACCTACCGCCGCACCGACGAGCACATCGCCTCCATCTCCGACATCTGGTCCTGCCTCTCCACCGACCGCGGCCGCACCTGGACCAGCCACCAGCTCATCTCCCCCAGTTCCTTCGAAAAGGACAAAGCCTGCTGGATCGCTCCCCAGCTCGGCAAGACCCGCGGCGGCCGCCTGCTGCTGCTCTCCGACCGTGGCAACAAGCTCAGCGCGTTCGACTGGCCCATGCTTGCCCAGTGGCAACAGCCTCCCCGCGGCATGTCGAACCACCTGTTCGTGTCCACCGACCGCGGCCGCACCTGGAGCGCTCCCCGCAAAACGGATGACTGGGGCGGCGAGCCCAGCTACATCATCGAGCTCGCCTCCGGCGCGCTGATCTACACCCGCACGGACTCCAAGCCCACCCAGGCCAAGAAGCACCCCGCCATGCCGTGGGGACCCACCTACTACCGCTCCACCGCCGTCATCTCGCGCGACAACGGCGTCACCTGGAACGAAACACACCCCATCTTCGACGATCCGCTCGTGGGCGATTGCGAAGTGGGACTCGCCGAATTCGCGCCCGGCCAGATCCTCGCCATCTCGCGTATCGGCGACGCGGGATCCCGCCTGGGACAGCCGAGCCGCCGCGCCGTGTCGCGCGACGGCGGACGCACGTGGTCCAAGCCCACGCTGATGCCCGTCTACGCGCACCGTCCCATCGTGGGCAAGCTTGCCAACGGACGGATGTTCATGAGCTACCGCAATGCCTGGGGAACTCCGGGCACCAGCGTGTTCGCATTCGGCGCGGACGAACAGTTCACCTTCCAGCCGAACAGCTTCCTGTGGGACGAGTCCGTGTGCACGCTCGATCGCGGACACATGACCATCGCCTCGCGCGAAGGCAACGAAGGTGCTTGCGAGTTCACGCTCTATCCAGTTGAGGACGATGACAGCCGCGTCGAGTTCGAAGCCGAGCTCCTTGTGCGCGAGGCCCGGCCCGAAGCCTGCCTGATCGGCGCGGGCGTTTACCTGCGTTTCACTCCGGAGCGTGTCGAGCTTGCGTCACGCCCCGCCGAAGGATTCGCGATCACACCCGGTTGGCACAGCTACCGGATCGTGAACCACGGTCCGCGCGTCGAGGTGTTCGTCGATGGCAGTAAGAAACTCGACGCCTCCACCGAAGGGATCCACGAGCGCTACGTGCGGTTCGGCAATCGCGCCCGCGCCCGCCCTGCGCGCAAAGGAGACGAAGGCAAGCGTCCGCTCGTGTCGGCGCTGTACGCGGGCAACGCGGGCGTCACGCAATGGCGGCGCATCCATGTCCGCGTGATCAACCGCCGCGACCACTCGATCGACTGGCAGTGGACACCGGCCCAGGGATTCCCCGACCAGTTCCGCCGCGACCGCGTTCTGATGCTCGAGCCGAATGGATCCTTCAGCAGCGGAAACAGCGGCTACAGCGCCTGGGCCCAGTTGCCCGGCGACGGCCGCATCGTGGTTGCTGACTACACGTCTTCGAATCCACCCAAGGCCCACCCGGTCCTGCGCGCCTACCTGCTCGACGCGGGTTGGTTTTGACTGCTATAGAATCAGATACGGGCATGCGCGTCAACAACCACACGGACATCTTCGGCCGCCGCGATCTTCTCCGTATCGGCTCACTCGGGGCGCTGGGAATCAACCTGCCGGGATACCTGCGGGCCGCGGCCACGGCCAAGCCCAATAAGGAGCTGTCCGTCATCCTGGTCTGGCAGTCCGGCGGATGCGGGCAGCAGGACACGTTCGACATGAAGCCGGACGCGCCCAAGGAGTACCGCGGCGAGTTCAATCCGATCCCGTCGAATGTCCCCGGAATCCAGGTCTGCGAACACCTGCCGCGAACGGCGCGTGTGATGGACAAGGTGACGCTGCTGCGGTCGGTGAAGTCGCGCGAGAACAACCACGAGCGCGCGATCAACTACCTGCTCACTGGATATCTGCCGCTGGCCACGATCGAATTTCCGTCGATCGGATCGGTGATCTCGAAGGAGCTCGGTCCGCGCAACGGGTTGCCTCCATATGTCGCGGTGCCAAACACGTTCCCTTCCTACGGCGCCGGATACCTGGGGGGCGAGCACAATCCGTTCATCTCGGGCGACGCCAACGTCACCGGATACAAAGTCCGCGATCTCACCCTGCCCGCCGATGTCGACTGGACCCGCGTCGGCAACCGCCGCTACCTGCTCAACGAAATGGACAAGCGGTTCCGCGCCGTGGAGGCTTCGCCGGACTTTAAGGCGCTCGACGGCTTCTACCATCGCGCCTATGATCTGCTGAGTTCGCCGGTGGCGAAGAAGGCGTTTGACATCGAGTCCGAGCCGCAGAAGCTCCGCGAGCGCTACGGCCGGACCCCGGTGGGACAAGGCTGTCTGCTCGCGCGGCGGCTGGTCGAGAGCGGCGTGCGCTTTGTCACCGTCGCCAAGGGATGGCTCAACTACGACACCCACGGCGACAATTTCAACACGATGAAGAAGGTGCTGCTGCCGGAGTTCGATCCCGCCTTCGCTACACTGGTGGAGGATCTGTCGCAACGGGGAATGCTTGACTCGACGCTGGTGATCGCCATGGGCGAGTTTGGCCGCACGCCGAAGGTCAACAACGACGCGGGCCGCGACCACCACAACAAGGCGTGGACGGTTGCCTTCGCTGGCGGCGGACTCACCGGCGGGCGCGTGATCGGCTCCACGGACTCGACCGCCACCGAAATCACCAGCACTCCGGCTGAGCCCGAAGATCTGATGTTCACCCTCTACACAATGCTCGGCATCGACCCGGCCAAGGAATACCACACCTCGATCGGCCGCCCGTCGCGCATCGTCAACGGTGGACAGATGATTCCTGGCCTCATCGGCTGATCCCACACTTCAGGAAATTCATGCCAACTAATCCTTTCGACCTATCCGGGAAAACCGCGCTCATCAACGGAGCCTCACGCGGCATCGGACTTGCCATCGCCAAGGCCATGGCCGCCGCCGGTGCCCACACGATTCTCGCCTCCCGGTCCATTGACAAGCTGCAAGCCGAAGCCGATGCCATCAAGGCGGATGGCGGCTCGGCGGAAGCCCTCGCGCTCGACATGGCGAGCGAAGAGTCAATCAACAACTGCATCGCCAACGCGGGGCGCGTCGACATTCTGGTGAATGTCGCGGGCACCAATGTCCGCAAGCGCTTCAAGGACTTTACCAAGGAGGAATGGGACCGCATCCTGCAGACCAACCTCCATGGAATCGTCGAGCTGACCCGCGGGCTTGGACAGAAGATGGTCGACCGCGGAGAAGGCGGCAAGATCATCATGATCGGCAGTCTGATGTCGATCCTCGGACTTCCTTACCTTGCGGCCTATGCCATCACCAAGAGTGGACTCTGGGGGCTCACCCGTGTTCTGTGCGCTGAGTGGGGCCGGCACAACATCCAGGTCAACTGCATCGCGCCCGGATTCATCATCACCGATCTCAACCGCAAAATGTGGGAGCCACAGTTCATGCGGGATTGGCTGCGTGGAGTCCAGGGAGATCCGCGGGCGGGGACGCCTGAGGATTGCGCGCCACTTGCGGTGTTCCTCGCCAGTCCGGGTTCGAACTACGTGAACGGACAATGCATTGCGGTCGACGGCGGGTACTCGACGACGCGGGTTTGGCCGTTCGAGCCGGCTTAGGGCACGGGACCAGTTGGGAATTGGTACTATTTAGGGATTGGTCGGGGACCAGGCCCGGCGGGTAGGATTTTTACCCTAAAGGCTTTCGGTTCCCTTGCCGATCATCTTAGGAGAATGGAAGATCGCGGACCGGCGGTACTTGGGCCGCAGCGTCAAGGAAGTCTGATGCCAACCAACGAAGAAGGTGAATTTGAACTAGTACTCGGCAACCGCCAGTTGCTGAGTGTACTCTTCATCATCGTAGTGTTGTTGTTCGTGTTTTTCCTGATGGGCTGGATCGCCGGCCGCATCACGGGACCGAGCCCCGACATGGCGGCTAACCGTCCGCCCCGCTCGATCGATGTCACGCCGCCGAACACTCAAACGCCTCCGGCTCAAACAAAGTCCGGACTCAGCGATCCCAGGCGGCCGTCGTCATCGGGGGATCCGGTCCGCGTGGATCCGCCGAAGCCTGAGCCGCCGAAGCCCGAGCCACCCAAGCCGGCCCTACCAAAGCCTGAGCCTCCGAAACCCGAGCCACCCAAGCCGGCCTTACCCAAGCCTGAACCTCCGAAGCCCGAGCCTCCGAAAGTCGAGCCGGCCAAGACCGCCAAGGGCGAGACCAAGAAGGCTCCCGAGCCCAAGCCCGCGCCGGTGGCGCCCGCCAAGCCTTCCACCGGCGGCGCTGGACGCTACTGGCAAGTGTCAGCGACGACCAAGGGTGAAGCCGATGCTCTCGTGCGCCGGCTGTCCGGGCAGGGGTTTGCCGCAATGGCGGTGCAAGTCCCGAACACTGAAACGTACCGCGTGCTGGTGGGACCCTATGCGTCCGACGATGAATCGCGGGATGCTCGAGGCAAGCTGGGCGCGGCCGGTTACCGCGACGCGTTCCCAAGAAGGATGTAGCCCGCGGCGGGTCCTTGACACCGGCGTCTCCGGGGAGTAGGCTTCTGAAGTCTGCCCCAGGAGGCGAACATGACGAATCTTCGGGTGGCGTTGTTGATGCTGAGCGTCGCCGCCAGCGCCCAGGAATATCGTGGCCGGATTCAAGGCGCGGTAACGGACTCGAGCAAAGCGGTCGTCGCTGGCGCGACGGTCACGTTGGGAAACACCAACACCGGGGTCGTTGTTACCCGGCACACGGACGCGACGGGCCGCTACCTGTTCGACCTCGTCGAGCCCGGCGTCTACACGGTCGCCGTTGAACTGCAGGGGTTCACCAAATACGTCCAGGAGAATGTCCGCGTCGAGAACCGTAGCGACATTACAGTGAACGCGGCGCTCAAGGTCGGCGGGATGACGGAGACGGTCACGGTCACAGATTCTCCGGTGGCGGTCAAGTTCAACACCACCACGATGGATCTGACCGTCGACAACACGATGGTCAAGAATCTGCCGATCGTCGCGCGCAATCCGTTCACTCTCGCGCTGCTGAATCCCGCGGTGGTGAGCCGGTACACGGCGCAGAAGAATCCGTTCTTCATGTGGGCGGCGAGCTCGGTCGAAGTGGGCGGGTCGCAGAATACGAGCGGCGATGTTCTCGTCGATGGCATGCCCGTGATGCTCGGCCCCAAGAGCTCCTACGCGCCAACCATGGACAACACGACCGAAGTCACCGTCCAGCAGAACAGCGTGGATGCCGAGTACGGTCACAGCTCGGGCGGAATCCTGAACGTCTCGGTGAAATCGGGCACCAACGATCTCCACGGATCGGCCTACTACTTCGGCCGCAATCCGTCGCTCAACGCAGTTTCGAATCCTCTGACCCGCGCTCCGAACCTGGTGCGCAATCACATGTGGGGCGGCACCGTGGGGAACGCCTGGAAGAAGAACCGCATCTTCAACTTCTTCGCTTACGAGCAATGGCGCCAGCGGAATCCGCTGTTTGATCAGCGCAGGATGATGACTTCCGCCGAGCGGCAGGGCGACTTTTCCCGGTCGCTCAACATCAACGGTGGACAGCGGACGATCTTCGATCCGTGGACTTCCCAGCTCCAGGGAACGAATGCCGTGCGGTCGCCATTCCCCGGAAACGTGATTCCGCGGACACGCATGGATCCTTCGGCGATCAAGTTCCTGGGCGAGATCTGGGAGTCGAACCGGCCCGGCACCGACATCACCGGTCTGAACAATTTCGCCGCAACCTACTCCCGGCAGCTTTTCTACCACAACATCAGCAACCGGACGGACTTCGTCCTCGGCAACAGCGTGCGCGCGTTCTTCCGCTTCAGCCGGTTCCGGACAAAATTGGAGGACCAGGACTTCACGCCCAACAAGTCCCGCCTATTCCCAAATCCGAACGGCGGCGCGATGCACGCGCTGAACGTGTCAGCCGACCTCGTCTGGACCCTCAGTCCGCGCACGGTGCTCAACGTGCGCGGCAACTACGTCTCCAATGTCGACGACTATGACGCTCCCGGCCAGTACGCCAAGCTGGAAGACTACAAGGAATTCTTCCCCAATGCTGGCGATTTCTACTCGCGCTACCTGGATTTCGGAGCGCCGTTCTACTATCCCGGCATCAACATCGGCGGCGGCAGTCCGGGAGGAGGGTACGGGAAGCCGAACTGGTGGTTCCAGCATCCGCAGGCCTACTACGACGCGGTGAAGCTGTCGCGCCAGGCGGGCAGCCACTTCCTGAAGTTCGGGTTCGAGTACCGCACGTTGCGCGTCGACGCGATCCGGCCGGAGACGTTCCGGTTCTCGTTCCGGGATGACGAGACGGCGAACACGTTCATCAATCCCAACACGCGGCTCAGCGGCGACGCCTGGGCGAGTTTCCTGCTCGGCGCCATGAATCCGGGCGACTCGTGGGGGCGCCATGTCCCGTTCAAGAAGGACACCGTCAACTACTACGGAGGCTTCATCCAGGACGACTACAAGCTGAGCCGGAACATCACGCTCAACCTCGGTCTGCGCTACGAGTACGAAAGCGCGATCTACGACCGGGGCGGCAGCTACCGGTCCTCAACATTCGAGCCGGACCGGTACTCCCGCGGCTTGGATCTCAGCAATCCGATTCCTGAGTTCCAGGGAGCCGGGCAACCCAGGATCCCCCCACAGGCTGCCGCGCTGATGGACCGTCCTTATGTGTGGAACGGCGCATGGGAATTCACCGGGCAGGGCAACCGCGGCATGTGGGATCCCCGCAAGCTGATCCTGCTGCCGCGTGCTGGAATCGCGACGCGGATCAACGACCGGACGTCGCTGCGGGTCGGATTCGCGAGGTTCAATACGCCCTCCGCGCTCCAGCGCAATAGCGACGTGCTGGGCAGCACGCCCGTGCCCGGCTTCGGCGCCAATACGCCGATGGCTCCGAACCTCGAGGGAGTGCCGCAGCAGCGCCTGAGCGATCCCTTCCCGCCGGCGATCAATCCCGTGATCCCACCGGTCGGCAAGGGAGACGGGCGCTATACGCAGATGGGCGCTGACGCGGTTTGGGACAAGCGCGCCCTGATCACCGGCGTCAATGACCGGATGAACATCACGCTGCAGCGGGAAACGGTTGCACGGTTCCTGGTGGAGGCGACGTACTTCTTCAATCACGGCCGCGACCGGAACTACACGCTGAATCTCAACCAGGTGAATCCGGAGATCACCAACCGTCTTGGCGCCACCCTCAGCCAGCAGGTGGCCAATCCGTTCTTCCAGCTCCTGAACCCAAGCCAGATGCGCGGACAGCTCCGCACACAGCGGACCGTCTCGCTTGGAAGCCTGTTGCGGCCCTATCCCCACTACACTGGAGTCCAGCAGTTGAATACGGAGGGAGTCGGTGAGCGCTATCACTCGCTGCAGATGCGCGTGCAGCGTCCTTTCGCCAACGGCTTCAACTTCCTGCTCGCCTACAACTACAATCAGGAGCGGCAGCAGGAGTTCTTCAACAAGGAAGAGGAATTCGCGAACCGCTTCCGCTGGGAGGACGGCACCCGTCCGCGCCACCGGATGACCTTGGCGAGCACCTACGAGTTCCCGTTGGGCAAGGGCCGGCGGTTCCTGTCGGGCATGCATCCGGTTGCAGAGGCTGTGCTTGGCGGATGGACCACGAGCGGCATTTTCTGGTACTACGCCGGCAACCGGCTTCGCTTCGGGCAGTTATTCGTGAACGGGAATCCGGCCATCGGCAACCCAGACAAATGGGGACTCATGTTCGATCCCGCCGCCTTCCGGTTCAATCCGAATGCGAACTTCGAAGTGCGCAACAATCCGAAGTCGTACTCCGGTGTGCAGGGTCCCGGGTACAAAGCGATCGACTTCAATGTCGCGAAGTTCTTCCAGTTGACCGAGCGCGTTCAGCTCGAGTTCAAGATGGAAGTCTACAACTTGAGCAACACCTTCGCCGGCGCGGATCCGAACCTCTCGGTGACAAGCTCTTCGTTCGGCCGCGTCAACGCGATGGCCGCGGGGACGCAGGGACGCGAGATGCAGTACAACTTCCGCGTCCACTTCTAGGTCCACCCGCTTGGGCTTTGATAGCCTAGCAGCATGAACCGCCGCATCTGGATCGCCATCCTGGCCGCCGGACTCGCCGCCGCCAAGGATCCGGGCACGCCATGGAACCTGCAGGAGCTCTACAAAGTCCCGCCCGTCTACAGCGCGCCGGACACCGGCGAGCCGGGAGTCCGCACCCTATTCATCGAGAGTGTCCCCTACAAAGGCAAGGCGACGCGGGTGTTCGCCTATTACGGTGCGCCCGAAGTGCAAGAGGGCGCCAAGGTCCCGGCCATGGTGCTCATCCACGGAGGCGGCGGGACCGCGTTCGCTGAATGGGTACGCCTGTGGAACAAGCGTGGATACGCAGCCATCGCAATGGACACGGTCGGCACCATTCCCAAGCGCGGCGAAGGCAACAAGCTGTGGAATCCGGACCGCGAGCGCCACGAGCACTCAGGTCCCGCCGGATGGGGCGACTTTAACAACGTGGACCTGCCCCCCGGAGATCAGTGGACCTACCACGCCGTGGCCGCGGCCGTGAAGGCGCATTCGCTGCTCCGCTCGTTCCCTGAAGTCGACTCGAAACGCACCGGCGTCACCGGCATCTCGTGGGGTGGATACCTCACCTCGATCGTCTCCGGTGTCGACCCGCGGTTCCGCTTCGCCGCTCCCGTCTATGGATGCGGCTTCCTGGGCGAGGACTCCGCCTGGCTCACCCAGTTCGAAAAGCTGGGCAAAGAGCGCGCCGCACGCTGGCTCAGTCTTTGGGATCCCAGCGTCTACCTCGCCCATGCACGCATGCCGATGCTCTGGGTGAACGGCACCAACGACTTCGCTTATCCCCTGCCCTCGTGGCACAAGTCGTTGCTGCTCACGAAGGGACGGCGGACCCTGGCGGTCCGGGTCCGCATGAAGCACAGCCACCCGGACGGCGCGCTGCCGGAGGACATCCACGCCTATGCCAATGCAATCCTGCGCGGGGGAGCGAGGCCCGTGCGCGTCCTCTCGATGACGCGCGGCGGCGGCGAGGTCGCGGTTCGCTACAAGGCCGCCAAGCCAGTGGTAAAGGCGGAGCTGAACTTCACCAAGGACTCCGGCCCCTGGCAGAAACGGAATTGGGAATCACTTCCCGTGGAAGCCGGCCGGGGCCGCCTGGCCGCTCAGCTTCCGTCAGATGCGACCGCCTACTACGTCAACCTGTTCGACGCGGACGGACTGGTGTCGAGCACGGAACCTGTGCTGGGTCCCTGAGCCGCTCCATCACCAAACGCGCGGTCTCGTCCGGATGCGGAATCTCCACCACGTCGAATCCCGCCGCGCGCCCCGAGGCGATGCCCGCCACCGAGTCCTCGACCACCAGCGGCCGCCGGGCTCCGAGCAGCGCGGCTGCTTTGAGATACGGATCAGGCGCCGGCTTGCGGTGCTCGACATCCTCCCCCGTGACGATCACTGCGAACCGCGTCCTGATTCCAGCCGCTTCGAGGACCGGTTCAATTTCCAGCCGGCCGCTCGAGTTCACCACCGCCAGCCTCGGACCCTCAAGCTCAAGGATCAGCCGCCGCAGCGGCTCGGGCATCGGCAGATCATCGATCATCCTGCGGCGGAACTCTTCCTTCTTCGCGCCGTATTGGCTCCAGATGG
>VFZX01000263.1 GCA_016871015.1 Acidobacteriota bacterium
ATTTCCGGCGGTTCTCGGTCGACGAATGGCCGCAATTGTGGAACGTTCTCCGCGGCGACATGTCGATCGTCGGTCCGCGTCCCGCCGTGCCCGGCGAAGTGGAGCGCTACCAGCGATGGCAGCGGCGGAGGCTGCGCATGCGTCCGGGCCTGACGTGCCTGTGGGCGCTCGAAGGACGCGATAGTCTCGACTTCGACACCTGGATGCGCAAAGACATGGAGTACATTGACAACTGGTCCCTCGCGCTTGATTGGAAGATCATGCTGAGGACGATTCCGCGAGTTTTGCTTGGCAAAGGAGCCCATTAGATGCAGCTAATTCCGACCCAGGACGAGGTCATTCAGCTCTTGCGCGACACCGGTGCGTTGCGGGACGGCTTCTTCGCCTATCCGAACGGTCTGTACTCGAACCAGTACCTGCAGATGGCGCTTGCACTGCGCCATTACTCTCACCAGCGGCTGCTGAGCGTCGCGCTGAGCCGGCTGGTCCGGCGTCACAGCGAGATCCGGGCGTCGATCTCGCAGCTTTCCATCGTCGCGCCCGCCGTCGCTGGTCTTCCGGTTGCCTACGGAGTCTGTGAAGCTCTGCGCGCCAGGCAGGTCTATTGGGCCGAACGGATCAACGGCGAAGGGCCGCGCTTCCGCCAGTTCCTGGACCAGGTGCCGGGCGAGCGAGTCCTGCTGGTGGACGACGTGATGCGCAGCGGCAAGAATCTCGCCCATATCAAGAAGCTGTGCGAGGAGAGCGGCGCCGAAGTCATGGGTATCGCGACCATCGTGTCGCAGCCCAATCCAGACACGGTGGACTTTGGCGATCTGCCCCGCTTCCATCTGGCCACTATTGACTCGATCTACTACGGGACCGAAGACCAATGGCCGAATCTCGCTCCCGGACAAGAGCCGGTCCGGATCTGGGTGTAACATGCGCGCCGCGATTCTGCTCCTTGCCGCCGCGGCCGTGCTGCCCGCGGCTTCCAAACCCGAATTCCGCGCCGGCGTGGCCGCCGTCAAGATCACCCCGGACAAACCAATCTGGATGTCCGGCTACGGCCACCGCACCCGTCCGTCAGAAGGCACGTTGCAAGACCTGTGGGCCAAGGCGCTGGCCATCGAAGACCGCCGGGGACATCGCGTGGTGATCGTTACCACGGACCTGCTGGGCCTCACGCGCGATGTTACCGACCACGTTTCCGCGCAGGCGCTGAAGCAATGGGATCTCCAACGGCCGCAGATCCTGTTCAACTCTTCGCACACCCACACCGGTCCCCTGATCCGGGTGCAGCAGACGATGTTCGAGCTCTCACCGGACAACGCCAAGGTGATCGACGAATACCGGACCCGGCTCAACGAACAGTTGCTGACGGTCATTGGCAGCGCCCTCGGGAACTTGGAGCCTGCCACGCTGCGCTACGCCGAGGGCGAAACCGGATTCGCGGTGAACCGGCGTCAGTTCACGCCGGATGGAGTGAAGCTGGGGGTCCAGCCGGACGGGCCGAAGGATCACCGGGTGCCGGTCTTTGAGATCCGCGGCGCCAAGGGTGTCAAGGCGGTACTGTTCGGCTACGCCTGCCACAACACGACGCTCGGCCATTACAAGGTCAGTGGCGACTATGCCGGATTCGCGCAGTCAGAGATCGAACAGCGCATGCCCGGAACGACGGCTCTGTTCGTCCTGCTTTGCGGCGGAGACCAGAATCCGAACCCGCGCGGGACCGATGAGCTGGCGATGCAGCACGGCCGCTCGCTGGCCGGGAGCGTCGCCAAGGCGCTCGACGGTCCTGGAGAGCCGGTGAGCGGAAGGATCCGCAGCGCGTTCCAGTTCGTCGACCTGGCGTTCCGGGTCCACACGCGGGAGGACTTCGAGAAAGAGCTTAAGCATACGAGTGCGTTCAACCGCCGCCGGGCCCAGTTGAACCTGTCGAAGTACGACGCCGGGCATCCGGTGCGGACTCTCGCCTATCCGGTACAGGCCATCCGCTTCGATCGCGGTCCCGCGCTGCTGGCCCTAGGCGGGGAAGTCGTGATCGACTATTCCAACCGCGCGCGCAAGGAGTTTCCGAAGGAGAAGCTGGTCGTCGCCGGGTATTCGAACGACGTGATGTGCTACATCCCGTCGAAGCGGGTGCTCAAGGAAGGCGGCTACGAAGCCGATTTCAGCATGATCTATTACGGCCAGCCCGGTCCGTTCGCGGAGGACGTGGAGGAGCGGGTGTTCACAGGAATCCGGTCGGTGATGAAACGCGTAGGCGCCAAGTGAAGGTCTTCTACGAACGCGACGCAAGCCTGGAGCCGCTCGCGGGAAAGACCGTGGCCGCGATCGGATACGGAAACCGAAAAGGCGCGTGCTGACGCGTTCCAGCCTGTGGCCATTGCCGAAGCGGCCGCCCGCGCCGACATCGTCACGATGCTGATTCCGGGCGAAGTGCAGGACCTCGTCTACCTGTCTGGACATCGCTCCCCACCTCGGCAGGGGAAAGACACCGAACTCGACCTGTTCGCCGAGCAGGCTCTGTGGCCCGCGCTGTTCGAGTGCCTGCGCCGGCATCGCAGTACGGAGTCCTGTCGCGGCGGCTGGATTCCGCCGCTCGGGTGAGTTCGCCCACGAGTGGACCGACGACGCCGGCCGCGCAGTGCGGAGCCTACTCGGGACGGCGTAGCGCCGCGATGTAGGGCAGGTTCCGGTAGAGCTGGCGGTGGTCGAGGCCGCAGCCGACCACAAACGAGTCGTCGATCTCAAAGCACCGGTACTCGACCGGAAGCTGCACCAGCCGTTTCGACGTGCGGTCCAGCAGGGTGCAGATGGCGATCGAGTTCGGACCGCGGCCCGCGAGCGTCTGGAGCAGGTAGCGCAACGTGAGACCGGTATCGACGATGTCCTCGATGATGAGGACATCCTGGCCTTCAATGGGTTCGTCGAGATCCTTCTCGATCCGCACCAAGCCGGGACTCTGCCAGCGCGCGGAAAAGCTGGAGATTGCCAGGATGTCGATCTTCACCGGGATGGTGAGATGGCGCGACAGGTGCGTCAGAAAATAGATCGATCCCTTGAGCACGCCGATCAACTTCAGATCCTTGCCGCGGTAGCGGGCGCTGATCTCGGCCGCCACCTCGGCCACGCGCGTATTGACCTGCTCCTCGGTGAACAGCACCCGGTCGAGCAGCGCGGGCGGGATCATGGCGTGGCGGGTGAGAGCCCGAAACGGAAGACCAGATCCTGGAAGTCACGCTGGTAGAGCACCTGGATGTTCACGCCAGGGTAAAGAGACCGGAGCTGGCGGACCTTGCGGTTCTTCCGGGTCACCAGCGACTGTTTCATTGTTGTGAGCTCGATGTAGGTATCAAACTCTGGCAGATAAAAGTCCGGAGTGAACGATTCGGCGATCCTCCCGTCGGATTCCCAGCGCAGCGGAAAGGCGCGCGGCTCATACTCCCAGGCGATCCGGTAGAAGTCGAGCAGGTTGGCGAAGATCTGCTCGCTGCGGTTGGCGAACGGACGCCGCTCGATCGACGGCGGTCCGGCCGGGGTGATCCCGTGCCCGGACAAGGCCATCCGGGTTTTGAATTCGATCGTGGCCTGCTGGTCGGGCCGCAGCAGCCCGAACGTATCGATGCCTCGTGAAGTAGCGGAGAGCTCAATGAGCGCCGCTGTTTCCCCGGTGCCGGCGGTGGCCGTGTTGACGATCAGGTCGAAGTCCTCGGGGCGGGGCACGGCGCGCGAGCACTGGCGCTTGCGGAGCGCGGCGTGCTGCTGGTCGAGACTGGCCAGGAGCGAGGCGGCCGACCGGCGGTCCAGCGCGTGGTCGGCCATCAGGCTGCCAGCCCGGAAGCGCTTTGGCGCCGAAGTGCCGACCCGGAGAAGCGCCGGGAATCCGGCGAGCGCCAGCTCCGCTCCTGGCCACACGACTACCAGGTGGTGCCTGGCCGCGAGCTGCGCGGTAATCTCGGCGAGGACCGCGCCAAATAGCGGATCCGGCACCGCGACTTCAGATCCGTAGGCCTCTGAAACCAGCTTTCTGACGTGGTGTTCGCCGACAAGCTCGTAGCCGAGGCGCCTGGCCGCCTCCCGCGCCAGCTCATCCACCCGGCAGCCCGGCGGACCCGTGACCGTAACCACCGCCATGAACGCCATCATATCTCACTCAAGGCCCGCCAGTTCCATCCGATGAGACCAGCGAGGAGTTCCTATGACTGCATTGCGAACCGCACCCGCCGCGAGCGCCGCCGTATCTCCGGTTCAGCGCCAAATCGACCACCACGCTGCCTGGCTCAACCGGATGCCAGGTGGTATGCGTGCCGTGTTTACAAGATCCACGTTTAGCGACGTGAAGTGGCAGAGGATCAACCTGAGCCAGGCGCAGCTCGACTACACGTCCTGGATCGAAGCCGATCTGACGGAAGCCGATCTGAGCCGGGCCGATCTCAAATTCGCTGATCTCCGTGGCGCCACGCTCAACCGTGCCGACCTGACCGGCGCTCTGTTTGAGAACTCGCGTCTGCAAGCCTGCTGGATGTTGTCCGCGAACTTTTCCGAGGTCAAGATGAACGAGAGCGCGCTGCACAACGCCCACCTCGAGGAGTCCCGATGGGCCGAGGCAGTGCTCCACTCCTGTAACTTTAACAACAGCCATTTGAACCGGGCCCAGTTTCTCCAGGTCAGGGCCTTCAGTTGTGATTTCTCGGGAGCGCACCTCGAAGCCAGTAACTTTCACCGCTCGCGCCTGCAGAGCTGCCGGTTCTACGGGGCGGTCTTGAATGACTCCAACTTCTCCGGCAGCGCCATCCAGGACTGCAACTTCACCCAGACCGAGCTCGACGGCGTCCGGTTCCAATCCAGCGACCTGACCCGTTCCGCCTTCGTCCGTGCCCGGATGGGCAACAGCGACCTCCGGAACGCCAAGCTCACCACGGCTGACTTTGGCGGCGCCTTCCTTGAAGGAGCCCGCTTCGACGACGCGCAAATGTTCGGCGCCGACCTCCGTGGCGCCAACCTCAAAAGAGCCCGCGGCCTAACGCCCGAGCAACTCGGCCAGGTGCGGACCGACACGTCGACGATCCTTCCCAACGGTTCGAACGGGCCTTACATCCGGCGATCCGGCGCCGAACGGCCGGCGCGGTAGAAGATTCCGGTTAGGTTAGAGCAGCGCGGTGTCGATCGCGCCGCTGGATTCCTCTTCTGGCTCAGCCGCCGGTTCCGCAGGCGCAGCTTGAGTGTACCGGTGCAATTCCGCCCACGACCCGTTGAACCAGTTGTCGGCCAGCTCCCGCACGGCGAGGTCCCGCGCCCGGGCCTCGTCGAGAACAGCACCGTAGACGAACGCGCGGCCATTCTTGCGACGCTCGGCGAATCCCCGCTTGGCTAGCCGGTCGAGCAGTGTCATCACCGTCGTGTAGGCGAGCGGACGCCGTGGCGAGAGCCGCTCCTGGATCTCCTTCACGGACCCCTGTCCGTTCCGCCACAGCGCGCGGAGACATTCGAGCTCCAACGGAGGCGGGATCTCCCGCGCCGGACCGCGTTTCCTCACTATGCCCCCGACAGCGCCTTTTTCAATTGATCGGCCAACGCGTTGTTGACGGGCTGCCGCGGGCGCTGGCCCGGCGGTTCCGCAGCCGGAGCCTTCACCGCCGCCGCCTCAACCGGTGGTGGATTCAGGTACCGCTCTTTGCGCAGGATCTGGCGGTCGAGCGACGGAATAAATCCCGAGAAGCTGCCACCCGCCACGGGCTCGCGGGCGGCAGCGCCGCGCACGGTCTCCATCTTTGAATCCAGGTTGTCGAGATGGTGGAGCAACATGGCCTCGGCGAACATCGGAGTCTTGGGGGAACCGAATTCCAATTCTCCATGATGACTCAGAATCATGTGCTCGAGCAGAATGCGGAGCTTGGGGGGGAATTCGGGGACTTGCCGCAGCTTGTCACCGATGATCCAAGTTGCGATGTGGATGTGGCCCAGAAGCTGGCCCACGTCGGAATAGTTGAAGCTCCGCTCGTAGGTCAGCTCCTCGATCTTGCCGATGTCGTGGAGGATCGCGCCGGTGAGCATCAGGTCGAGGTCGATCCCCGGATAGTGCGGCGCCACCAGCTTGCAAAGTCCGCACAGCGACAACACGTGCTCGATCAGCCCGCCAAGCCAGGCGTGGTGGATCGTCTTGGCCGCCGGCGCAAGTTTGAACCGTCCCGCGATCGACTCGTCCTCGAAGATGGCTTCGAGCAGCCCACGCAGATGCTCGTTGCCAATGCCCGCGATGATGGCCCGCAGCCCGGCCAGCATCTCCTCCGGATCGCGTGCCGACGCTGGCAGAAAATCGAGCAGGTCGACCTCGCGGTCATCCACCCGTGTGATCGAGTGCACCGTGAGCTGCATGCGGTTGCTGAAGACCTGTGGCAGCCCCTTCACGCGCACGAAATCGTCCTTGGAGAACGTATCGGCGATCTTGTCCACGTTCTCCCACATCCGCGCGTCGACCTCGCCCGAGCGGTCGGCCAGGGTCAGGTTGAGAACGGACTCGCCTGTCTTCTTCTGGCGTACTTCCTTGTATTGGACCAGGAACGTGGCCGTGGTCTGCTGATTCGGAACGAGCTCAGATACGTAAGGAGACTTCACTTGGAAACGCTCGAGGAGGAGCGCGACGTGCCGGGCACTGGAATTGCCCATAGCAGCCGCTTCCGGCCCGCTTCGCGCGAAACCTGCTCCTTGCTGATGGTCTCCGGCTTGAGCTGCGCTGGATCGGTCCACCGAGTGCCCTTGCCCGGAGCGGCGCCCGAGTCCGTCCAGCCTTCCTTGATCTCGAGAAAGGCATCCTGCCGGAGCTGGGTCAGGTACTCGCGGATCTTCGGCTGGAACCGGGGCATGTAGAGCCGCTCCATGATCTCCTGCTCGACTTCTTCAAACCGCGCCTGCCCTGCCTGGTGATGCTCCTCCACCTTGAGGATCAGGAATCCCTTGTCATTCTTGATCGGCTCGGTGACAAAGTTCCGCGGCGCGTTCCAGATGGCTTCCACGAGGTCAGCCCGCAGATCCTCCTTCTTGAACGGGGGCAGCTCACCGAAGCTCTTGGCGGTGTCGGAATCGGAATTGTCGCGGGCAAGCTCCGGGAACTTCTCTCCCTTGCGCGCGCGTGCCACCAGGTCCTTCGCCTTCTTGTCCGCGGCGGCGACACCGGTGGCGTCCTTGCCTTCGGTTGAGATAAAGATCTCCCGCAGGAACACCTGTTCCTGGCGGACAAACTCGGCCTTGTGCTGCTCGTAGTAGGCCTGCAGCTCGGAGCGGGGAATGTTGATTCTGCCACCGACCTCCTGGCGGATCACACGCTGGGTCAGCATGGAATTGCGCATTTCCGCCTTGTAGTCCTCAAAAGCCATGCCCGTCTGTTCTTTCACGTAGGCCTGGAACTTGTCCGGGTCGGCGATGTTGGCCTGCTTTTGGATTTCGGCCAACTGCTTGGTGATCTCGGGATCGACGTTGATGCTGAGTTCTTTGCCTTTCTGGATGAGCAGAAGCTGGTCGATCCGGTCGCGCAGAATGTCCTTCTCGCGTTCGCGCAACATTGCCAACTGTTCCGGCTTGGCGTTGCGCTGGGCCGTGAGTTCGGCCTGCAAAGCGCCGCGCGACTTCTCGATCTCGGTCCGGGTGACGATATCCCCGTTGACCTTAACGATGATCTCTTCGAGCACGTTCAAATCCGCGGCGGCAAGCGCCACGCAAAGCAATAACGGTGCAACAGGAATCCGCATGGGAGGTCTCCTTCTAGTTTACCTGTCTGGCCGCGCTTCGTGACAACTGACGGGCGAATGCCGGACCGCGTTACTTGAATTCGAGCGTTCCGACCACTCCATCGACCGCCACCCCTTCGGGCTTGGCACCATACCCCACCACCACCTCCACCGGCTTGGCCTGCGGCCCGCACGCCATCTCGATCGTGCCCGCCGCCGATCCCTTGATGACAATCTGGTCGGGATCGCGCATCAGGAACCGCATCTGGCGCGACCCGGTGTTGATCCGCAGGATCGCCGAGTCTCCCTGGCAGATCAACTCCTCGAACCGCCCGGCGGCAAACAAATCCTCGTTGCGCCACTTGATCCTGGCCACCAGGTCGCCGCTCAACTGGTCGTCCAGCTCCGCGCGAAGGCTGGGGGCTGCCACTGGTGCAAGCGCAGCGATCTGCGCGGCTTCTGCCTCTGCCGCGACCCTTGCCGCCTGCTCTTCCTTCACCGCTTTGGCCCGGTCCATGTGGCTGATCATCGACATCACTTGTTGCCGCCAGGCCGGATCGTCGGTGTGTTCCAGGGCACGCTTGGCGTAGGACCGCGCTTGTTCGTGCTGGTTCAGCCGCATCAGGCAGTAGGCCATCATGCGAAACGTCTCGCCCGCTTTGTCCGGCTTGATCGACTTGACCTCGGCCAGCACTCCGTACGCCTGGCCGTAACGCCTCAGGTTCACCAGCAGGCCGGCGAACTGCAGCCGCCCCTCCAGGAATTCTGGCTCGGACTCCACGGCCCGGCTCAACACGGGAAGAGCTGCTTCGCCCTCGCCACGGGTCTGCAGCAAGTAGGCGTAGGTGCGCAGGGCCTGTGGATTCTTTGACCCCGCGGTGTAGGCCTGCGCGAAATGCTTCACCGCCGCATCTTCGTCATGGGCGCGGAACAGTAGAAAACCGAGCGCCTCCCGCGCCTCGATGCTGCCGGGGAATTCCTGGACCACCTTCTCGTACTCGGCGCGGGCGCGGTCCCGGTGCGGTTCCGTGTTCAGCAGGTGAGCCAGGGTGAGGCGGGTGTCCACGGGATTGGCCTTTTCCACGAGAGGCTGTTCGACTTTCGCATCGAGCCGCGAATCGAGATGCACGACGGTCTGCCAGCTTGAGCGGACATAGCCCTGAAGGTCCTTCTGGACCTGATCGAGCGGCTTTCCGTAGGCTTGCTGGAAGACGGTTGCGGCTGGCTTGCCGTCTGAGATCGCCGCCGTAACCTGGCTGCCGTTCGCCCGGTACTGTTCACCCAGTGTCAACATGTGGACGAGCGCCCAGCTTTGGGCATAGAACAAGCCCGAGCGGTCCTTCTCGTTGTAGTCGGGCGAATCGTGCGTGACGCGGAACAGGCGTTCAAGCGGCATCCACTTGGCATTCATCAACGTGTAGTGGCGGCTGGGCTCGAACAGCCCTACGCGGACTTTCTTGCCAACTTGGGTGATCGTTGAGTAGAAATCCGCGGTCCCTTCGTTCAGCCAGACCGGCATCTTGGCGCCGGAGTGCTTGACCAGCAAGTGTACGTACTCATGCACCGCGACCTTGAACAGGTTCTCATCCAGCCGGCTCATGACGATGTAGTCGCGGTCGGGTGTTGGAAGATAAAAGGCCGCCGCACCCTCGTTTGGCCGGTAGATCGCCCACTCCTTGTCCGAACTGAAGCCCACCAGGCGGACCTTGTTCGGCGAGGACACCCGGCCGCGCGTCTGCTCGATGAAGAACTGGCGGACCTGCTCAAAGTGCCGGACCGTGTTCTTGCCCGTCCGCTCACCGGCGGTCGTGAATAACTCGAAGTTCGGACTGGTAATCTTGACCCAATCCGCGGCCGGGAGCCAGGCCGCGAATAAGATACATGCTACGGCTGCCCTGAGCATCATGGCAAACGTAGTCTAGCAAAATGCTTAGAACACGTAGACGGGCTGGTCCGCCAGGCGGTTCGCCGTGGCTGCCGGCTCCCCGTCATCGAGCGAGCTTCCGATCGCGATCTGCTGGGCCAGATCGGCGAGCGCCGTCGATACAAGCTGGATCGTCTCGTACTGCTCGGGAATCTGGGCAGCTTCGAGCTCCGGACACCCGAACTTGACCATGCCGCGTGTCCGCACGCGCATCCCGTCGCCTGCACGCGTCAATTGGAAGCCAACGTGTTCGCGGATATCCACCGGCCAGGCTGCGTCGGGAAAGCGCCGGCGGACCGGCGAAGTGAACCGGCACGCGTCAACGTCGAAGATCACTGCCTTGGTCAGGATCGCCAGCCGGTCGACGATCGCCGACTGGAACAGCACCGCCGCGCAAGCACGGGGCCGCCGGACCGGAGTCAACAGGTCCACTGAGATCTCGTAGCGGCTGACCGCGCACATGGCAAAGTCTTCCGCCGTGTAACCGAGTTCGTCTTTCTGGGAGAGCCACTGGTGAGCCATTGTCGGACACGCGGCCCGGACCGCGATCTTGGATACGAACCCCTCGGAGTTCACCGCCACGTAGTCTCCAACCTGCAGCAGGCAGGAGCCATCGACCAGGTCAAAGCCCTCGTCGACCGCAGCGATCTCGGCCTCGACCGCGCCTCCGGACGCCTCCGGATTGGCAATCGCCTCAAGATGCGGGAGGTCCCGCGAACGGGCGTATAACAGAGCGTTGTATCGCGCCTCCGGGCACGCAACGTGCCGGCTGGCGTCAAGGTGGCGCAACAGTCCGCTGAGCATCAGAAGGTCCATCGGTGGCACGGGGGCGTCCCGATAGAGGGCTGGATGCGAGGGGGGTTCTAAGGTGTTCCGCCCATTGCGAATTCATGGGAGACCGCTTAGGCTAAAGGTCATGAAGCCGATTTGTTTGCTGTTGGCGGCGCTGGCCAGCGCTCAGGACAAGTCGAGTGAGCGCGCGACCTATACGTTCGATCCGAATGGCCGCCGGGTGCTCGACGGCAGGTCATCTAGCGTCCGCGGAGGATCGGGATCCGGCTCGTCGGAGTCCCGCACCGATTTGAACGGCCGTACGGCTCCCTTATCGAAGATCGAGGAGCGCGTCGTATCGAGCGGTCCGGGCGGCAAGGTGGTCGAGCGCATTGTCCGCAGGTTTGACGGAAGCGGCCGGCCGGCGACAACCGAGAAGCTGCTGATCGAGGAGAGCAAGGACGCTTCGGGCGCCGTTACGCAACGGACCTCGGCATTCGAGGCCGATCTCAATGGACGGTTTGTGCTGCGCGAGCGGTCGACGGTGCAGTCAGCGAAGTCGGGTACGGTCGAACGGTCGACCGCGACGCTAGAGCGGCCGACGTTGAACGGGACGGTGGAGGTCGCCGAGAAGACCGAATCGGTTGTACAGGGTCCCGAGGCCAACCGGAAGAAGGAGACCACGGTGTACCGCCGCGCGGCGAACGGGCGGTTCGACGAGGCCGAGCGGCAGGTTGAGCAAACTACTGTGGCCAATGGGGTGACGACTTCGTCCGCGGCGGTCTACAGCACGAATTCAACCGGGAAGCTCGAACTCGCCACTCAAAAACTCAGCACGGTCTCCAAGCGTCCTGACGGAAGCGAAGTGGAGGTGGTCGACGTCTACGGCAACTCGCAGCCGGGACGGGCGGCCGGGACCGGGGCTCAACTCCGTGAGCAGCAGGTGATCGAGCGGAAGTCCGCGGGGGGGCAGGTGACGGAGACGTTCAGCATCCGGCGGTGCGCGACCGGACACATCCTTGACACTTTAGCCTGGATTCTTGCTTGACACTTATCAAGGGCGGGTGCGGCTCGATCTTCACCTTACACCTTCTCCGCG
>VFZX01000264.1 GCA_016871015.1 Acidobacteriota bacterium
AACGGCCCGGCAACGAGGTAGTCAACGAGATGTTCGAACGCCAGACTGTGGACCTTCATGCGCAGGCGGATTCCGCTTGCGTGTATAAGTCCCGGGCGTTACAGGCACAGGGCTACTTTTCGGCCCGTGGCCAGCCGCGCAAGCCGTTCGCGCGCCGATCAAGAAAATTTCGCATTCAATATCAACAGTTTACAGCACTCCCTCGCATCCCCTCCACTGCCCCAAAGCGAAAATCACAATCGGCGGAGGACACTGCGCCCCGCCCCAGCTCTTTGAAAAATCGAATCAAAAACGGCGCTTCAACACCGGTCCGGGCTCTGGAAAAAGAAAATTTGCACAAACGAACCCAAGCCCGGACCGGCCTCGTCCCTTCATGTAATTGAAATCTCAGCCCGTTACACGATCGCCACCCACGCCCGTGGGTATCGCAAAACGAGCCCAGGAAGCACCAAAACGCCTCCGAAAGCACCGTAAAAGCCTAACAATCCCCCAGCGCCCGCCCGATCAGTGCCTCCAGCTCCTGCTTCCCCAACCCCGTGCTGATGAACAGCTCCTGCCGTGCGCCGGCGCTGAGCGCGATCGCCTTCCATCCATTCGGCGTCGGCACCGTGATCCGCACCCGCACCGGACCCTTGGCGTCCCGCACCGGCCGGATCACCCCCGGAATCACCGAACGGATCTCCGCGCTCGCCGTCAGCCGCTCCAGGAACGGGCGCACCCCATCAATGATGCTGTGCTCAATCTTGATCTTGTCGCCGGCGGTTCGCAGCCTCATCAGAATCTCTTGCGGTAAAAGAAGTCTACCCCGAACACTCCGTTGTCGTCACGCACGGCGAGCACGGAAAAGTCGCGGCTGAAGTCCCACTGCACCCGGACCACCTGCTGCTGCGTGCGGTTGAGGTTCGTAATGTAGGTCACCGTCAGGTCCCGCGAGAGCTGCTGCTCAACAGTCAACCGTGCTTGGGGAGTGTTCGTGACACCGGTCAATTCCGGGTCGATCTTGATCCGGCTCACTCCGAACAGCCGCTCCAGACGCCCCGAGATGGGCGCCGAAATCGCCTGGCCGAGCAACGTGTTGTTCGTGCTCTGAAGAAAGCTCTGATGTTGGGCCGCGCTGGGAACACCCGGCGTGATGCCGGAATCGGGTGACCGCCCGACCGCCAGCAGCGCGACGATATCCGAGGATCGCAACGGCGGATCGGAGCGGTAGGAGACATCCAGCCGGCTCACGGGTCCGGTGAAGTTGATATTGACCGTCACGCCGCGGACACGCGTCTCCATGTCGAAATCGAGCACCGGCTCGATCTTCGCGGTGTTGTAGAACGAGATGTCGCCGCGGGCGATCGAATACTGGTTGCCGAAGAAGTTGATCTGCCCCTGGTTGAGCGAAGCGCGCCCGATCAGCACCGGCTTCACCGCGCTGCCATACAACCGGAACTTGGCGTCCGGCCGCAGATCCCGCGCAAGTGAGGACTGAAGCTCCGCATCCGCCGCGGTCTGGATGCTGACATCCACTTGCATCCCGCGCAGGAAATCGTTCGGCGCGGCCGCCGGAGCATTGGCAGCGCGCGAGGCCTCGGCGAGCAGCGTGCCGATGTCGGTCCGTGGCACGATTCCCATCTTGTTGATGACGACGGTTCCGGCCAGATGGCTCCGCTGCCCCGTGCCGGAAACTGTGAGGTTCGCGTTGAACGTGGTGCTCACCGCAGCCGGATAACGGACACGCACGCGCTGAGCCGCCGCCGTCAATCCATAGATCAGCTCGCCGGTACCGAAGCCGACGAATCCACCGACGGACAGATCGCCACCTCCGGTCTGCGCCGTGAGTTTCTCAATGTTGGCGCGGGTCCGGTCGAAGATGATCACGCCGTTGGTGCGCTCCAGTCCATTCGGGAGCCCGCGCAAATTGAACGCCGCGTCGCGGATCTCCATCCGCCCGGTGACCTGCGGCCGGTTGAGCGAACCGCGCACGGCGGCATCCACTGTTGACACTCCAGTCGCAACAAGGTCCGGCTCGAACATGCTCACCACCGGCAGATTCAGCCGCCCCTTCACCTGCAGGTTGAATGGATTCCGGCTTCGAAACGCCACGGAGCCGCCCGCCTGGATCTCGGTTCCCTCCGCCACCAGGTTTGCATCCTGCAACCGCACGCCGTCGGCATTCACCGAAGCCACGATCGGCTCCCGGTTCCGCAACACCAGCCGCCGCTCGGCCCGGCCCGCCGCGCGAGGATTGGGCTGGACTTCGAGCGTCGTGATCTTGGCGACTCCCGTCCATGTTTCGGGCCGCAGAATCGGACCCGAGAAGCCGACCTCCGCGTCCAGGAATCCAGTGAACGCCAGCGGCTGATCCGGATCGCCGAGAAAACCCAGCTCCTGCAGGTCGGCGAACGTCAGGTGCGTCAGTTGCAGTTGGCCCAGCCCATAAGAGTTCCCCCCCAGGCTCCATTCGCCGGATGCATACAGCTTGGATTCGCGGACCTGTGCGTTCACCTCAACCACCGCGAGCGACTCCTTGGTCCGCGCCAGGACCCGCGCGTCGCCGATGGGACGGCCGGAGACCGCGGCCTGCATCACCCGCAGGTCACCGTTGAGCGACGTGAGCCGTGTTTGGTTCGGATCGCGCTGGGCAGTGCCCGACATCCTCCACGACAACCGGCCATCGAGCGGAACGCGCCGTTCCTGCACCGCCTTCCACTGGCTGAGCAGAAATCCGTCGCCCGCCGCCTCAAACTTCACCGCCCCGCTTGCGCCGGCTTCTCCGGAGAAGGTCATGAGTCCGCGGCCTTCACGGAGCTTCCCGTTGTCGACGCGGATCGCGCCGCCCTGGTAGACGAACGAGGCCTCCACCGAGTCGAACGGCTCCTCACCCACTACCACCTTCGCCACCGACACGGTTCCGGACGCCGCCGGTTGGGACACCGTTCCCGCGACCCTTACGTTTGCCGCCGCGACGCCCGCCACGGGATAGGACAATTTCAGCCGCTTCAGCACTGTCCCGGTTGGAACGCCCGTGGTGGCGAAACTCCCGGAGAGTGCCGATTCGTCTGTCAGCCGCCACGCGTTGAGAGCGACGCTCAAGTCTCCTGCCGCTGTGACTCCATCCTGCCGCACTTCGGCCTGTTGGAACCGGGCCGAGGAGGGCGTCAACTCGAATCGCGCTTTGAGCGACTCGAAGCGCTCGCCCTGGGAGGTTGCCTGCTCGATGTGGGCGGTGCCTGTGACAAGGGGCCGCTCCACGCCGCCCGACCAGACTCCGTCGATGCGCGCTACCCCGCGTGGATCGAGCTTCAACGGCAGCGCTGACGGCGCTTCCTTTGAGATCAGGGTGAGACCCGGCAGCAGTTCATCGAGATCGCGCGAGAATACGCCGAAGCGCACTTCGTCCAAGGTCCCTTCGGCGGTCACGCGGGTCTTGGGCAGCTCGATCACAGAACTGGAAACGAGAAGCGCCCGGCGTTCGAGATCATACGACACCGACAAGTTGCCACGCGCCGGTGGACTGCCTGGAAGCGGCTCAAGGGCCAGGTCCGCCTGCATCCGGGCCGGGCTCGCTTCGACGGCGCCCGAAACCAGCGCGCCCCACGGCAGCTCCATCTCGCGCAGCTTGGCCAGCTCGATCGAGGAGAATCCCTCGATGTTTCCTCGAACCGCAAATGCACCAGAACGCGTTACAGAAGCGGTTCCCCTGAAGTGCCCGCCGCTCGCCGAAACTTCGAGTTGATCCGACTCCAGGTGATCGGGCGTGGCGCGGAAGGGCCCGGCCGCGCTGGCGCCGGTGATGGTCAATCCTGAATGGCGCAGTGTCAGGCCCTGCGCAGCGAACTTGCCTTCGGCTTTCCATCGCCCAGCCGCATCCACAGTGACTGCCGCTCCGGCTTGGGCGGTTCCGGAAAGCCGCTGGTCCCATTCCGCAAGCGACAGCGTGCCGTCGATCCTGCCTTTGAAGCTGGGTTGGTCGAGCGCTGGAATCTCGCCCGTGCCCGACAACCGGCTGGATCCAGGCCGCAGTTCGAACCGGCTTATCACGACGCGGTTTCGCTCCAACTGGACCTCCGCGCTGAGACCGGTGACCCGGGGTACCGCAATCGGACCACGGAACGAGGCTTCAGCCGCCGTGATCTTTCCCTTGTAGGCGTCGCTGCCCGACCGGTCGAGCACGATGCTGAGATCCTTGCCTTCGGCTTCCACCGGAATCCGCCGTGACTCGATCCGGAACGTGCTCTCCCGGATCCGGTACTGTTCCGCCGCGAGGTCAATCAACCGGTCGAGTGGCGCGCCCTGTGTACGCCGCGGCAGCGTGTCAGTGCGGATATCGGCGTCGACGCCTTGCAGGTCGATCGAGGCAACGTTGACCTTGCGGTCAATCAACGACACCAGCTTGAGCCGCACCGTGGCCGACTCCACCTTGACCAGCGGAGGTCCGCCGCCCGGATTCGGCACCGTGATCCTGCCCGCGCGCGCGGTGAGCGTCCGCCAATCGAACCGGAACTCGCCGATCTCTGCCTTTCCGCCCGTTGCTTTGGACAGCTCGCGTTCTGCCGCGGAGCGGATCTGCCGCGAAAACCAATCGCTGCGGACCAGGAAGAATGCGCCAACACCCGCGAGGAACAGGAGCAGCAGCAGCACCGCAAGTATCCGCAGCACCCACTTCATCGAAACGCCTCGTCGAAGTACCGGACCCGCGCCGATCCCCGCGCCGCCTTCAGCCATTCCGACATCGCCTGGTCGATCTTTTCCTGCAGCAGGATCTGTTCGATCTCATCCCGCGCATCCTCGATCACGGGCACCTCGGAATTCGGCCGCGTCTTCTCCCATCGCGGCGTGTAGGTGTCCCGATAATAGATCTCGATCTCGCCCTCGGTCACCGTGTTGCTCGGCCGGAAGCGAAGCTCGACGAAACGCAGCGTCACCAGTTGCGCCACCAGGTTCCGGACCAGCGCCTCTTCACCGATCCCGTACTTGGCCAGTTCGGCCCGGTAGTCCGCTTCTGACGGATACTGGTCGCGCTTGATCTTTTCGATCATCGGCTTGGCTTCGTCTTCGGAAGGTGTGGGGAACCTGCTGGACTCCATCTCCCGCCGCAGAAGCTGCTGCTCGATCATCCGCTCCGCCATCCGCCGCATCGACGCGGGATCAAGCGCAAGCGGCGTACGGTTCAGGAAGCCAGCCACGCGCACTTGTTCCACAACCGCACCCTGGGTGATCACGCGATTACCGAGCGCGACCGCGATCCGGTCGATCGTCTCCGCTCCAGCGGCGGCTGCGATCGGGATTAGGGCCAGCAGTCTCAAAACGTTTGTCCCAGCGAGAAGTGAAATTGAAACGGATTGATTCGCTGGCTGACCAGCACCTGGGGAACCACGGGAACGAAACCGTCACGCCGCTCGAACTCAAAGCGCGGAGGATTGATCCCGTAGGCGAAGTCGACGCGCACGGGTCCCACCGGGGTCCGGTAGCGGATGCCCAAACCTACCGCGTGGACCATGTAATCGAAGTCCGCGACGTTGCGCTGCTTCACACGAACCGATATCTCCTTCAAACCTGAGTAGACGTTGCCCGCGTCATGGAATAGTACACCACCGACGGAGTCGCCGAGAAGAGGAAAGCGCAGTTCCAGATTGTTCGTCACCAACGCGCTTCCGCCCAGCGGGAATCCAGTGCGGAGGTCGCGCGGACCGGCCTGATTATCGGGAAATCCGCGGTGGGTGCTAGCGCCGCCCGAAAAGAACCGCTCCGGCAGGGGGATTGCCTGCGGGCCGCCATCACGCAAGTTGGACAACCAGCCGACCGCCACGCTGCGCGCGAAGGTCACGTCGCGCCAGACGCGATGATAGCTCGAGTTGCGGGCCAGCACCCGGCCGTAGTCGGTCTGCGACGCGAAAGCCTTGGAGGCCAGGCCCAGGTCGATCGTGTTGTAGTATCCGCGCCGCGAGTCGATGGGATTGTCCCTGTGGTCCTGGATCAGTGTCGTTGAGATGATCCCGACCCTGCCAGGGCGGGTGAACACCGGGATGAGCGAGTCCTCAATCCGCAAGCCGGAGATCGTGTTCCGCCGGTAGGCGAACCGGTTCTGGACAGTGACCGCGCGCGTGAGCCGCTGCCCCAACTGGACTGATCCTTCCAGGCGGTTCGCCTGGAAAGTCCGCACGTCACGCGAGGAATCGTAAAGCGCGGAAAAGATCAATGTGAAGTCATCCCGGCCCTTGAACTGCGGCGCCAGATAGCTGACGAGCGCCCGCTGCTGGATATTGGACAGGCGCGACTGCAGGCTCAGCGTATGGCCCGTGCCCGCCAGATTCGAGCGGCTGATGCCGAACGAAGCACGCGGGCTGAATCCCGGTTCCCCGGCCGGGGCGTCGAAGTTCGGCGTGCCGCTGCCGATGCGTGCGATCTCGGCGCCGAAACCAAGGTTGAGCGAGTACTTGCGCGCTTCTTCGAACTGATAAATGAGGTATTTACCGGTTTCCAGTCCGTCCGGATTTTGGACCGCCACATCCACCCGCGCGAAGACTCCGAGATCGTACAGCCGGCGCTGGCTTTCGACGATCCGCGCCTGCGACAGGGGCTCACCGGGCTGCAGCCGGATCCTGCGAAGCACCATTTCAAGGTCGCTGGTTTCGAGGCCCCCGATCAGGAAGTCGCGGACGAATTGGGGACGGCCCTCGTTCACCAGGATCCGCAAGTCGACCTGATTCGGCTGAGCCGAGGGGGTCACCTGCCAGTCAAAGGACGCGTTCAGGTAGCCATTATTATAATAATAGTCGAGTATGGTGTCGCGGTCGTTGGCCAGGCCGGATTCGCTGTACGGCTGTCCGGGGGTGGAGCCGATCAGCGCCTGAACGTGCTCCTGGTGTTCGATCGAAACACCACTCACTTCCTGCTTGTGGACCGTAGTTTGCGGACCTTCCTCGATCTCGATCCGCAGAAATAGCCAGTTATTTTTATTTTTATAGTTTTTATCAATGCCAGATGTGAACCGGACCTCCTGGAACCCGTTTGACACATATAATTCGCGGATCGCGTCCAGATCCGAACGCAGAATCGAGTCGCTGAACCGGCCCTGGCGGTAGCGGATCCGGGTGGCAGGAGTTGTCAGCATTCGCTCCCGGATCGTTTGCCGATTAAAATAGTTGTTGCCCTGGATGCTCAGGCCGGCGAGCTTGAAGCGGTCGCCGCGGTTGATGGTGTACACGATCGCGTTGGTCCCGCCCGGACCGGCTTCCGTGGCGAAGTCGACGGTGGCGTCGAAGTAGCCGTAAGCGCGGAAATACTCGGTGAGATTGCGCATGCCCTCCACGACCAGGTCACGGTCGGCCGACTGCTCCTGGAACACCGGCACAAGTTGTCTGAGCCGGCTTGTTGAGACCTTGGCGCCCTCGGTGCGGACCGAGATCCGCGGCCCCAGGTCAATCGAGATCTGGGGCTGCACGGCTTGTTCTGTGGGAAAATACTGCAAGTTCTCCAGCGTGATCTTGCTTTGCAAGTAGTCCTTGCGGGCAAGATAGCGCCGGATCCGGTCCAGGCCCTGGGAAATCCGGGCTTCGGAGACTGGTTTCCACCCTAGGAACCCGCCGAACCGCTTCCATCGCGTCGCATTGATGACGCGGCTCTTGTGCTCCTCGACGGCTCCGGAAAGCGCCGGTACGCTCATCCGCGCGCGTGGCCCAGGGTCGATGCGAAAGTCCACGAATGCCTGCTCGGTTCGAGCGTCGTAGGTGATGCGGGGATCCACCCGGCTTTCGAAGTATCCGTTCGCCTCCAGCTTCTTTTGGAGAGACTCCGAGGCCGCGCGCAAGTCCTCAGTCCGTAGCTCGGCCCCCAGGATCAGCTTGGTGGCGTTGACAAGTTGGCCCGCGTTCGGGGGCTCGGGGACACCGTCGACCGAAATCCGGCTGACGAACCAGGTGCCCGACGTCCGGAAGATCACTACCACGCCGGATCCATCTTTGGTGGCGTCGGCGGAAATATTGGAGTAGCGGCCGGTGGCGAACAGGCGCTCAATCGCCCCACGGACCTCGATCAGGCGGAGCAGGCCGCCGGGCCTTATCCCCACAATCGACTCCAGTTCGGCGGCCGGAATCGGCTGGTCCCGCGGGTCGAACTGGACTGAGACGACCGGCAAGCCTTCGAAGTCTCCGGTGGCCCCGTGCGCGAGCATCGCCAGTCCTACAATCAGCGGCAGGAGCACTGAGAGCCATCATAGCAGCGGCTGATACGATGGTGATTTGGACTCCGGCTTCAACGACCGGTACTCGCGGCAGATCCGTTTCACGGCGCTCGGCCAGGCGGGGCAGCAACAGCTCTCCACGGCCCGGGCCGCAATCGTGGGATGCGGAGCGCTCGGTACTTTCCACGCCGCGGCGCTTGCCCGCGCCGGGGTAGGCTACCTCCGGATTATCGACAGGGACTACGTGGAGCTCAGCAATCTCCAGCGCCAGTGGCTGTTTGACGAGTCGGACGCCGAGCAGGGACTGCCCAAGGCTGCCGCCGCGGCGAACAGCATCCGCCGGATCAACAGCACCGTGAGCGTCGAGCCCGAGACCGCTGACCTGACCGCCGCGAGCGCCTCCGATCTCCTCTCTGATGTAGACCTGGTGCTCGACGGGACCGACAACTTCGAGACCCGTTTTTTAATCAATGACTACTGTGTGCGCGAGGGCATACCCTGGATCTATGGAGCGGCAGTCGGAAGCTATGGCGTGTCGATGCCGGTCCTGCCGGGTGAGACCGCGTGTCTGCGCTGCGTCTACCCGGAGCCGCCAGGCGGTGTACAACCGACGTGCGAGACCGCCGGTGTGCTCAACACGATTACGTCAATGATCGCAGCGGCGCAAGTCACGGCGGCGATCCAGATCCTGTCGGGAAATCCGCAATCGGTGCCTCGCAAGATCACCAGCATCGACGTGTGGACCGGCGCGATCCGGCAGATCGGCCAGCCTCCGAAGCAGTCCGGCTGCCCTTGCTGTGGGCTGCGCCAGTTCGATCATCTGAACGGCAGCAGGCGCGCGCCGGTCAGCCTGTGCGGCCGCAACGCAGTGCAGATCCATGAAAGGTCCCGCCCCGTGGATCTGGAGGCGCTCGGCCGCCAGTTGGCCGGAATCGGCCGGGTAATGTCAAACGAGTTCGCGTTGCGGTTCTTCTTTGAGACATACGAGATGACAGTCTTTCCCGACGGGCGCGCGATCATCAAGGGCACTACCGATCCCGGCGTCGCGCGCAGCATCTACGCCCGCTATATCGGCGCCTGAATCCGGCCCTACATATCCCTCGAAAATGCACAGGCCTATATAGAGCCTTCGCCCTAAGCCCGATCCATTTTCCGGAGACCCATGATGCTCATCAGGCACAAGTGGATCTCCTGGCCCATCCCGGCAGCCGCCGCCGTCGCGCTTGCCGGGGCATTCGCCGCCGCGCAGAATCCGAATTCACGCCAGGAGCCTCGATCGCACCTTCCCTCGGTATTTGTAGAGGCTGGCCAAGACCGGTTCGCCTACTCAGGAAAAGTTGGGGCCGAGCTATCGGCATCCGGAATCACCGTTGCGGACCACAGATTCCGGTTCCGGGTAGAGCACGCGGGTGCGGACCCCGCGGCAGCCGTCGAAGGCGTGGACCCGATGGAGACGGTGGTCAACTTCATTGCCGGCAGCGACCCGCGCCAGTGGCGTACCGGGTTGCGCAGCTACGGCCGGGTCCGGATACGCGGCGCATATCCCGGCATTGACATCCTGTATGGCAGTTCCACGCGCCGGATGAAGTCAGACTATGTCGTCCATCCGGGCGCGGATCCCCGTGCCATCCGGCTTCGCTATCCTGACGCAGAAGCGCTGTGGATCGACGAGGACGGCGCGCTGGCGGCGGCAACAAGTGAGGGGGAGCTTCGCGAGTCTGCGCCGGAAGTCTACCAGGACATCGGCGGGCAGCGGATCCCGGTCGCGGGCCGTTTCGTGATCCTGGGTGAGCGCGAAGCTGGCTTTGAGATTGGCGCCTACGATCCGGAGCATGACTTGGTGATCGACCCCGAGATCGTGGCCAGCGGATACTATGGCGGCCCGCGCGGTGAAAGCGCCACGGCCGCCGCCGTGGATGGCCAGGGGTTTATCTACCTCGCCGGGTGGACCGATTCTCCGATCCTGCCCCTGTCCCGCACGTTCCCGTTCGGCGGGTCAGTCGACGGCTTCATCGCCAAGTTCGAGGGCGACGGGGCGAGTCCCGTATGGGTGACCTACCTGGGCGGTGCCGGAGACGACCGGATCCTTGCTATGGCCGCGGCTCCGGGCAACGATCTATGGGTCGCCGGCGCCACCGCTTCCCGCAACTTTCCGATCGCAAATGCACTCCAAGCCACGCGCCGCGGAACGCGCGACGGGTTCCTCGCACGCTTCAGCTCCTCCGGAACGGTGCTGCAGTTCTCGACCTATCTCGGCGGAAGCCAGCAGGACACGGTGACGGCCATGCGTGTTGACTCCGCAGGCGCCGTGTACCTCGCCGGTGAAACCAACTCGCCGAACTTCCCCACCGCATCGCCGCTCCAGCGGCACTTGGGCGGGATGCGCGACGCGTTCCTCGCCAAGATCGTTGGTGGTACGATCCAGTTCTCGACGTACCTGGGCGGCTCCGGAGACGACCGCGCGACGGCCATCGGACTGACGGCGTCGGCGGTTTTCATCGGCGGCTGCGCGGGATCCACCGACTTTCCCGTGAAGAACGCCTTCCAAGCAACACGCAACGGCGCGCAAGACGGGTTCCTCGCGGGCTATGCCCTCAGCGGACCCGTGCAGACGTTTGCCACGCTCCTCGGTGGATCCGCGGGAAGCCCCGAATGCGTCGCCGGACTCGACACTGACTCCGCGGGCAACGTCTACGCCGTGGGTACCACCACCTCAGCGAACTTCCCGGTGTCGGGCGCCGCCCAGCCGGGAACGGGAGGCTCCCAGGACGCGTTCTTTGCTAAATTCTCCGCCACCGGTGTGCGCCAGTACTCGTCGTATCTGGGAGGCCGGGGGATGGACGCCGGCGCAGCCATCGCAGCCGACGCGGCCCAACGGGTCTGGATCGCAGGATCAACCTCCGGCGGTTTTCCCACGGTGTCGCCCGTGCAGCCGGCTCACGGGGGAGTCTACGACGCGTTCCTTGCGCGGGTCGAGAGTTCCGGAGCCTCCGTCAGTTTCAGCACCTACCTTGGCGGGAGCGCCAACGACACCGCGGCCGCCGTCACCCTGGCCGGCTCAAAAGTCGTGGTCGCCGGGAGTTCCAGCTCCGCGAACCTTCCGGTGGTGAACAATGTCCTCGGACGCTACGCGGGATCGAGCGATGCCTTCCTGACGCTTTTCGCCGGCCCCTAGCGGCGTTTATCCTAAATCCGGCAGTTGGAAGCGGCTGGAAGGGGCACTGGAGCAGGCGGATCGAGGGGGATCTTGGCGAATTGCTGGAAGATCGAGCGCAAGATGCGGCACCATCGTTGATAAGCAGTCAACTGC
>VFZX01000265.1 GCA_016871015.1 Acidobacteriota bacterium
TGCTGCATCCGCAGTTCGATCAACTCCTCACGCGTGCCCTCCTCCATGGCGGCCGGACTGTGGTGGGGGGCACGGCTCCGCTCTTGCAGGCCATCCCAGCCCTCCACACGGAACCGGTCCACCAGCGTATACCCGGTCTGCCTCGATATCCCGTGTTTCCGGCACAATTCTGAAAATGACAGGTCGTTTGCCTGCCAATCTTCGATAAACTCGACCTTGCTGTCCATGCGGCTCACCTCTCGCCAGGGCATCCCCCAGCTTAACCGCTGTCCCCCGGTTACCCTTCGTTTGTGTCAACCGCCCACCGGCACACTTGTCAAGGATGTCTCCGGTTCGCACAATGTTTGGAGTTTTCGTATTCTCGATGCACCTTTGGGGAGGATACGAGGTTTGGCTGACCGACCAGAACAACACGGCAGGGTATACAGCTCAAGCGCCCCGTGGCACGCACGGGGGCAGGCTGATCATCTGGGACAGCGCGGATATTGAGGACCCGGGCGGCCCTATCCTCAACCGGCCCACGATCATTGATCTGGCCCAACTCTACGCCAGCGGGGGCCCCAACAATACGACTGGTGCGGAAGTGGTGAGACCGCACATGCTGGCGGTCAGTTCGGATCACAAGTACATGGCTCTTGCGTTTGTCGCAAGCGGGCACGTAGCGGTGATCGAGGCTGCGACCCGGAGACCAAAGGCCCTTTTCCGAATGTCCGCGGGCGCCGGGGGCGCGCGGCAGGCACATGCGGCGCAGTGGACGATGGATGGCAGCGCAATCGTCGTCGCCAATCAGAATGGCAAGCTCTTCGAGCGAATCAATTATGATCGCGCGACGGACAGCTTTCGGCACGACACAGCCGCCACCCTGAATCTGGCGGGCTGCCGGACCCCGAACGGGCTTCCCTGCGAAACCCAGACGCCGGTCAACGAGAGCGATGCCCGGTTCTTCGGGCCGCACAACCGTCCGGACAACGCCCCGATCTGCCCGATCGTCACCTTCAACAACCGCGTCATTATCACGCTTCGGGGTGGCGGAATGCTGGTTGCCGATCCGGCAGCCACGCCGATGGCTATTGTCGCCGAATACGGGAACGCGCTCTACGGCCGGGATGGGTGCGGAGGCGTGCAGGTCGGCAATCGCGTTTTTGTCAATGCCGGAGCTGGCACCGTGACAACGAACGAGTCCGGGTACAACCTCTATGAGATTGAGGACCGGTTCCCCTCCGCGCCAGCCTTCCTGCCTGCCAACGACGAGCGGCTGCGGCCGCGCCACTTCGCGGGGAATTCAGCCAATAACAGGGACGCTCACGGTCTCGTTGCCGGGCCTGCGGGATTCTACCTGTATTCATTCGACCGGCTTGCGAACGAGGTGGAGGTTCACCGTGCTGGAGACCTCGCTCACGTCGTCTCGATTCCGCTGGCCGGACCGCTTTCTTCCGATCCGACGCCCGACATTGCGACTCTGTCGCCAATGGGCAATCGAATCTACGTTGCCCTTCGTGGTCCAAATCCCCAAACTGGAGCTCACGCCTCGGCCGGAGTCACTCCTGGTCTCGGCATCTTCACTATCACCCACGCCGGTGTCTGGGGCTCTCTAACGGCGATCGGCAGGACGGCCTTCACGAACCCCATCAACAACGGTGAGGAGAGCGATCCCCACGGTATAACCGTGCGCCTGAAGTAATGTCTCGGAGGACGGCTCTCGTTCCTTCAAACTGAGGCCGGAGCGCCGATACGGGGCAGGACGACTGGACAAGATTAACCGAACAGAGTACCCACATCGGGAGCAGTCAGGACAGACCGTGTCCATCGCAGCGAGTCCTCCCGGCCGGCGGCTTCGAGACGCGCTGCCACCGAGTCGGGGAGTTCGCCGAGGCGCTCGATGAGCAAGGTTTTGAGAATTTCGCGTTCGGAGATCTACCACAAGACCGGACGGATCCGCTTCCCCGGGAATTGTTCTTCCAGATGCAGGTAGTTCCGCCCCATCCGTCTGAGAACCGACACGTGGTTCTGCGTGTCGACTTCCAGGTAGTGGATGTCGCCGTTCTGGGTCTCCGCCAACAGGTCGGCCCGCCGGTTTTCGATGACCGGCATCTCAATGTTGTGACAGTGGACCACACGGCCACCAAAAATCGGGCGGACCACCGCCCCATCCCGCCGTCCAAGGATCAGCTTCGTCGTAACGTCGAAACTGTTGTTCTCACCAAAATTCAAATTTATTTTTGAACGGCGTACTACAACATCCCCCGGCAATTCACCGCCCCACACCGGCACGGCGTGTTGACATGATGCGTCTCCCCATAATCCGCGCTCAACTCCTCGCCCACTCCGATCGCCCTTCGGCTGTAAAACTCCACCCGGTGGTTCGCCAGCCGGATATAACAATTGGAATCGCACGAATGGTTGATATACCGCATCAGCCGGTCGGAATCCGCGTCCAGCGCCTTGCCATCCCCAAACTCGACAATCGCGATCCGCTCCCGGACCTTCGCCCGCCTTCGCGCCTCGCGCTGCGAAATTATCTCCCCGGCCAGTTCCCCGATCTTCCTCCGCGCCGGGATCGGCTCAACAGCGAACACCCCCGTCCCCTCAATCCGGCTCTTCCCCGCGCGGACTTTGAACCGTGCGCTCATCCGGGGAACGCCGCTGCCGCCGCCGCGGTCCTTGCGATGTCCTCCGCCGAATGCGCCGCTGACACGAATCCCGCCTCGAACTGCGACGGCGCCAGGTACACGCCACTCGCCAGCATATGGTGGAAGAAGCGCGCGAATTTCTTCGTGTCGCTCCGCTTGGCCGACTCGTAGTCCGTCACCGGCTGATCCGTGAAGAAGAACGTGAACATCGAGCCCACCCGGTTCACCGTCACTCCCTCGGGTGGCGCCGCGCACAACGCAGCGGTCCGCTCCTCGATTCCCGCATACACCTCCGGGTGGCCGGCCAAGTGCTCGAGCACCGCGATCCCCGCCGCCACCGCCAGTGGATTTCCGCTCAACGTCCCCGCCTGGTAGATCGGACCCACAGGCGCGACGTGGCTCATAATATCGGTGCGACCGCCGTAGCCCGCGATCGGAAGCCCGCCGCCGATCACCTTGCCGATCGTCGTGAGATCGGGCCGGATCCCGTACAACTGCTGCGCACCTCCGTGCGCCACCCGAAATCCAGTCATCACCTCGTCGAAGATCAGTAGCGCGCCGTGTTCCGTGCACAACCGGCGCATCGCTTCCAGGAATCCGGGTGCCGGTGGAATGCAGCCCATGTTGCCGGCCACCGGCTCGACAATCACGCTCGCGATCCGGTCCCCGTGCGCGCTAAACGCCGCCTCAAGCGCTTCAATCGAGTTGTACGGCAGGGCGATCGTGGTGTCGGCGAACGCGCGGGGGACTCCGGCGGTGTCGGGAAGGCCGAGCGTCGCCACGCCCGACCCCGCCTTCACCAGCAGCGAATCCACGTGTCCGTGGTAGCAGCCCTCGAACTTGATCGCCAACTCGCGCCCGGTGAACCCGCGCGCGACACGCAACGCGCTCATCGTGGCTTCAGTCCCCGAGTTCACCAGCCGGACCATCTCCATCGACGGCATCGCCGCCTGGATCAACTCCGCCAGCCGGATCTCGCGCTCGGTGGGCGCGCCGAAACTGGTGCCCACGTCAAGCACGGCGCGCAAGGCGTCCAGGATCGCCGGATGCCGGTGGCCGAGCAGCAGCGGTCCCCACGAGCAGACGTAGTCGATGTAGGCGTTGCCGTCGACGTCGGTGATCACCGGTCCGTCGCCGCGGGCGATGAAGGGCGGAGTTCCGCCGACCGAGCGGAACGCCCGTACCGGCGAATTGACGCCCCCGGGGATCACCCGCCGGGCGCGTTCGAGTAAGGCTTCGGATTTTGGAAGGTGCATGTCAGATAGCTTAGTGCGGTTTCCCGGAGTGTGGCGCCCAGGTTCCGCCACAGCCGCCGGCTCAGGTCCGCGTAACCTTGCGTGCCGGCGAACAGATCCTGCATCATCGAGCGGAACCTTGGGCTGTGGCGCGTGAACTGGACCATGCGTGTAGGAATCCCGCCAGACAGGAACCGGCCCACGTACACGCGGCGCGCCATCAGCGAGCCGAGATACAGGTCGTGCATGAATTCGCGCTCCACACGCGTCCGGTAAGACTCTGGCCGTCCCGCCGCGATCGCCTGCGCCGCCAGATCGCCCGATCGCAGCGCGTAGTAGATGCCTTCGCCCGTGACAGGATCCACCAGTCCCCCCGCGTCGCCCACCGCTACCCATCCATCGCCCGAGAGCCGGTTGCGCTTCCACGATCCGCTGTCGAGCGCCGGCAACATATGCGCGTAGAAGGCGCCTTTTCGCGGGTCCATGCCCTGCGCGGCCATGTAGGACTCCAGCCGCTTGCGCAGAGCCTGCGCCGATTCTCCCTTGCCGCAGATCCCCACCGAGAGATGGCCGCAGCGGGGAAACACCCAGATGTAGCCTTCGAGCCCCTCGGGAAAGTCCACCGTAATGTCGGGCTGGTCGCCGGGCATGTAGTAGCCAAGCGCGATCATCGTATCACTGGGCGTCCATTGCGTCCCTGCGTCCCGCAGCGGATTGCGGGCGCCCGTGGCCACGACACAGAAGTCGGCGTCCAGGTTGCCGTCGCGTGTGCGGATCCGCCATCCGGCGCCATGACGGGACAGTTCACTGACCCGCGTTTTCTCGATCGCGGCGCCGGCGGCTTCCGCGCGCCGGAGCAGCAGTCCGTTCAGTTCCTGGCGCGAATAGATCAGGATCGGCCGGTTGAGATCCAGTTGCGCGGGCGTGGTGCCAGGCGCGCTGATCCAGGTCCGCTGGATGGTCTTCTTTTCGGCTGGGGTGTCCGCCAGAAACGGATACTGCTGGTAGGCCTTGAACGTCACGCCGCCACCGCACGGCCTCTCCCAGGCGAGCTTCTCGTCGAACAAGGAGACGCGCATGCCCGCGGATGCCAACTCCGCGGCAGCCATCGAGCCCGCGGGGCCGCCGCCAAGCACCGCGACGTGTTTCATTTCTTCGCCGGCATCGGCGGATGTCCGGGGGGAAGCTCGCCGGCAGGTGGCATCGGCAGGGTGGTTCCATGCGGATTCGCCTCGCCATGTGGATTCGCTTCGCCGTGGCCAGCCGGCTTGCTCTTTACCACCCACTTGTCACCGGACTTCTCAAACGAGTACTTCATCGTCATACCGCCACCGCCGCCCTTGGGTACGAACGACACGGTCGCATCGGCCTCGGTCGCGCGCATGTTGAGCGACGTGACCTCGACGGTCAGATTTGACAAGTTCAAATCCAAGCCCTTGCGCGACGACAGATGGTCGATCACCGCCTGCCGGATGGCCGTCTGGTTGTTGATGTCCTTGCTACAGCTCGCCAGCATCGCGGCCAGCAAAATCAGCACTCGCATTAGTGCGATTATACGACGCCCTCCGCCCAGCTCATTCCGTACCACAGCGCCGCGTCCGGCAGCAGCGCCCAGCTCCGCAGCTCCGCGACGGCGAGGTCAAACGCCTGGCCGGTGATGAGTCCCTGGCGGATTGTTTCTTCGCGGGCGCCCACGATCACACCAATCATGTTCCCGGCGTAGGCGGGGAACGCTCGATCCCCGGCGCAGCTTCCGAACTGAATCCACGTGGTGCGCGACGGCTTCGCCCCGGCCTGATGCAGAAGAGTCACCAGGCGCCGCCCGATCCAGGGATCGCACCCGAGCCTGTCAAAACAGCGCATGTAGGCGATCCACAGCGGCGCGAACCCGGGCGGCTCCGGATGCAGGCGCAGGATGTCATGATCGTCGTCGGCCAGCACCAGGCGCCCTCCCGGCCGGGCCGCGCGCGCCATCTGCCGTACCACCGCCAGCGGATCGTGGACGTGCTCCAGAACGAAACGCGCGTGAACCAAGTCGAACGTTCCCCACTCTTCGTCTCGCAGCGGGAACTGGTTCGCGTCACCCTGGCGGAAGTCGATGCGCGGATGCGGCACGGCCCGGGCAAGCTGGGCCGGACTCCGCTCGATGGCGACCGCGCTCGCGCCCGTCTCCGCCATCGCGCGCGTAAACTGCCCGAGCCCCGATCCGACGTCGAGAATCCTCTCTCCGCCCTGCAGCGCAAGCTCGCGCAAGCAGCGCGTGTTCAGGATCTCGTTGAGCAGCGAGAGCCGCGCCTGCTCCTCAGGCTCCGTTCCGTGAATGTAGGTTTGATTGTCCGCCGCCACCTACGCGTCCACGTGATCGCGGAAGAAGGCGTCGAGCTTGGCCTTGTACTGGGGTGCGAGCTTCCCGGAGAGATCGCGCATCTCGGATTTCTTCATCGGCCTGAAAGATCTCGCCACCGCCAGGTTCTGGTCCATATGCTCGAGCTTCGGCATGCCGAGGATCGCGGATGCCACCGGTAGCGACAGCGAGTACCGGATCAGCGTGTCGATCGATGCCGCGTTCACCAGTCCGTCCTGGCCGAAGATCTTCATCGCAGTGACGCCCATCTTCTTCTTGAGCGCCACCGGCAGCGCGACGGTCTCAAAGCTGGTCTTCACTTCGGGGTTGATGACCATTCCGCCTGTGCCGCTCTTCATGCCCACCAGCGCAGCGTTGAGCGCCATTTGCGTGCAATCGAAATCATGGCGCTGGAGCGCCGTCTTCAGAGTCTCGGGATCGGTGTGGCTGGTGACGCCAATGAAGCGGCACAGCTTCTGGTCGCGCGCCTTGTACAGGGTCTCGAGCAAGCCGCCCTTGGCTTCGACGGCTGCCAGATCGTCGGCGAACAGCAGCGAGTGGACATGGATCAAGTCGATCTGATTCACCCCAAGGCGCTTCAGGCTCTCCTCGATGATCCGCATCGCCTTGCCGCCATTGCGCTCGCCCATTTTCGTGACGAGCCACAATCCCTGCCGCCTGCCTTGGATCGCCTTGCCCACCCAGGTTTCGCTCTTTCCGCCACCGTAGCCGAACGCCGAGTCGAGATAGTTGACGCCCATTGACAACGCTTTGTCAATGGCGGCAACGACCTTGTCCTCGTCTTTGTAGGACAGCAGCCGGCTTCCGCAGCCGAGCCCTACGCAGGAGACCTTCGCTCCAGTCTTGCCGAGCACCCGCATGGGCATGCCGGACTTGGAATCTACGCCAGCATCGAGGCTCCGCACGGCCAGCGCCCCGAACGGAATCGATTGAAAGAGAGTCCTGCGGGTGAGTGGCATATGCGCTATCTTAACAGGCTCACCGGCAGGAGAACGCCCGCGTCGCAGTCACCGTATCCGTGCCTGTATTCACGGTCACGGCGAGAGTCCGGGTCTGGATGTCGTTCGGTGCCAGAAGGAACACTTCCCATTGCGCGGTGAAGATCCGTGCCAGGGGCCCCACCCTCGGAATCAGCCCGCCGAAGCTTTCGACGAACGAGACGGCCTGGGTATCGGATGCCAGCCGCTGAAGCAGCGCTCGAGGTGCGCCCGCTCCGGCCCCAATCGAGAAGTACGGAATGTTGGCCTGGACCGCCCGTGAAAGCGCCGCCTGCTCACTCACCGAACCCCCGGCGTTGCCCTGCGCGGTCAGGACCACGGCAACGTGGCGCCGTCCCCCTTCCTGTACGAAGAGTGTTGGAACCGCGTTGATGGCGTCGTAGAGCGCATTTCCTTCGGGTGTGGCCCGCAGCGAAGAGATCACTTCGCTCACACGCGTGCGGTCGGTGGTGAAGTCGGCCAGCGGATTGATGCCCCGGTCGACGAAAAGTACGCCCATCCGGTCCTGTTGGCGGAGTTGGTTCCCGATTGCGCGTGCGGCTCCTTTGATTGCCTCCTGTTCCTCTCCGGCCGCTCCCTGCAGGCTGATGACCAGCATCACGGATAGCGGAGTCTCGGGTTCCGATGCCTGGCACGGGGTTGCGCGTCCGTCGACCGCGCAGGAAAACGATCCGGCACGAAGCCGCTCGAACGCTACTCCCTGGCTATCCACCACTGAAACGTAGGCCTTCAGATCGGGACATCCGGCGGTCGCAAGTTGCGAGATCAAAGCCAGCGGCTTCGCCGCCTCGACCGTAAGTCTCGCCACGGCCGATGTCCCTCCGCCCGGCGGAGGATTGACCACCGTCACCTCCACGATCCCCGCCACCGATGTGTCGGATGGCAAAATCGATGCATCGAGGGGCGATGTCGAGACGAATCGCGTTTCGCGCACCGAACCGTTCCATTGAACAAACGCGGCCGGGGTGAAGTTCGTCCCGGTCACACGCAACGTCAGTGCTCCCGAGCCCGCAACAATCGTCTGGGGCGAAAGGCTGGTGACGGTTGGAACCGGGTTGCCCGTTACGGGTGGAGCGACGCCGCTTCCACTCAGGGCAACGCGCAGCACTCCGACCAACAAGTTCCCGCTCTGGGGTCCGAGCGCGCCGGGCGTGAACCGGACTGCCAACCCCTGGGTCGAACCTGGCTGAAGAGAAATCGAAGGCGGGGCCGAGAACCGGGGATTGTCGCTTGACACCGAAAGGGTCACGACCACAGGTCCGGAGTTGGTCACGTTCACCGAGAGTTCGCGGAACTGGCCCACCTGGACGTCGCCAAATGTCAACCCGGCGGGGCTCACGGTGGCTGCGCCTTCGCCGCCCGCACCGCGTCCGGATCCGCGCAGCCCGACCACGGCGGCTGTCCCAACGGTCAGAGTTCCGCTATAGACTCCGACTGCATCAGGAGCAAACCGCACCACCACGGTCCGTTGCGATCCGGCGGCGACAGCCACTGAAGCGGGCGCCACGCTGAACCGCGCTCCGGTCACACTAAGCGGGAGCGTGGCCGCCGCGTTCCCTGAATTCCGCACAGTGACCTCGAGCTCACGGGCTTCATTCAGAAGAACGTCGCCGAATTCGAGTATGGTGGGAATGACCGTGATCACGGGCGCGGGAGCCGAGCCGCCTCCGCGCAACGGGATGTCGGTGTAAGTGCGGTCAGGGTCATCGCTGACGATAGTCAATCGCGCCTCCACCTCGGCGGTTCCGGTGGGTGCGAATTGGATCTGAACGTCGCGCTGGGCCTCCGGGTCGAGATCAAACGCCGGGCTCGCCGCGGCGAGCCGGAATGCCTCCGATCCCACAAGTGAGACCGATTCCACCCTGAGCCGCCCGGGTCCGAGGTTCCGAACGGTCACCGCGAATGTCCGCGCCGCCGTGCCGGCCTGAACCGCCGTTGGGCTCACGGCGATCTCGGGCTCAGCCTCCAGGATCCCCTTGCCCCGAAGCAACGCTTCGAGATTGCCGCCCAGGCGCATCCTGGCGGTCTGAACGCCGTCCCCGGTGGGTACGTAGGCCACTGGGATTTCGACTGTTTCTCCCGCTCCAACCACGCCCGGCACCGCGCCTTCCGCGATCCGGAACCGCTCGTTGTCAATCGAAACGGGGCCCAATATCGCGGGCGCGTCGCCCCGGTTCCGGACCGTGACCATGCCCTCTGACCCTTCGCCTCCAACAATCGCCTTGCGGAGGGTGACATCGGTGGCGGCCTCGAGGTTTGGAGCCTGGTCGATGGTCACGGGGCCCACGGCCGCCTCAGCCGTATCGCGGCCCGCCGACACCATCACGCGGAACCGGAGAGGCTGGCCTCCCGGAAGGCTCGATCCGGGAATCGTCAATTCCCGGTCAGTCAACTCATCTTCGACCGGCAGCCACGTGCTGCCATCGTTGGTGCTGTAGTGGACCGCAAACTGCAAGCGCCGGGCACCAGGATCGGGCGCCTCCCATGTGATCCGCACCGGTCCGCGGAGGCTCTGGCCCGCGGAAGGCGTCAGGATCCGGACGGTGGGCGCCGGACCCGGATCGAGGGTGGCCAAATCGGTCTCGCCGCTGGTGAGCGACAGGCGGCCGGGACCGGCTGGGATCTTGAACACGAAATGAACATTCTGTGGTTCGGCCGGGCCCTCGTCCGTATCCTCGTTCACAAATGACGGCGTGAAGCAGGACCGCTGGCCCCCGAGAACCAGGCAGTGTGTGCCGGCCGGATCGAAGGTATCCGCCGGACCGTGATCCGCGCTGAATACCGAACTGATCGTCCCGCTGGTCCGGCCTAATCCGACAAAACCCGACACAATCAGGAATTGCCCGGGCTCCGGGGCTGGGGCGCGATGGTTGGCGTTCAGCAGGTTCGTGAAATTGTGCGGCGACAGCCACGAAGTTCCCTCCACGGCGCCGCAATAGCTCATCAAGTCGGGACGGCCGGGGGGAATGAGGCGCATGCGGTAGGGATCGAAGCCTGGCTCCTGGATGGTTTCGTCCAGGTACTCAGCGGGCCAGGTGGGACGCGCCGCCGTCGATCCGCACCGGTCCCGCGGACCGACATTTTGAATCCCCAGGCTCCGCGCGATCCCATGGGCGAGGATCCGGGCGGAGGATAGCACCGGGCGCGAAGCCTGCTGTGTGCGGTCGCGGCTGAGGCTTGCTCCGGCGGCCGACCTGGACCCGGGCGCTGGCGGCGTGGTGTTGGGTGGCGCGGGAACGCCAGGAATCCACGCGGCGAGGTGATCCACGGACGCCTGCAGTTCACTGCTCGAGAGCAGCTTCCTCCTAAGGCCCGCTAAGAAACGCGACGATCCTTCGAAGTCGAACAGCAGGTTCGCGCTGCGGGCGGGACGCCAGGCCAGGATGTAGGAGAAGGCCTCGTCGGCCACGGGGAACAGCTTCCGGGCCAGGGCACTGAAGCCGGGTTCACGGCCAGAAGGGCAACGCGGCTCGGTGTCGGACGGGCCCTGGATACACTGCGGAACATAGCCGACGCGGAACCTGCCCCCATCCCCCATGCCCCGGACCCGGGCGAGCGTAATCGTCATCGAGTTGTTGCCCGTGTTGCGGTCGTTGACGCGGTCCGGCAACTGGATCTCGGCGCGGATCTGGAGCGGTCCGGTGGCGGCGACCCAGCTCCGCGGCACTGGAAAATGAACCGCGCCTGCGGACCGGTCCCGGAGCAAGGTAACGCCCGGCTGGATCGTGACGCCCGGGCGCGTCAGCGGAGATCCGGGCAGCGGGCCATTGGCGTCGTCTCCGTAAACCAGGATCGTGGCGCCTCGAAGGACCCGTCCGGAAACCCCTTCGCCGGGGAAAACCCGGATCGCGGTTTGCTTCCCCGCGACGAGCGGGATCGAATTCGTGACGGTCTGCACCACCTGGACCGCCTCCAGGTGAAGCAGACGGGGATCCCGATCCTCGGTCATCTGCACGATCTGCATCGCCTCCCGGTTCAAGGCCGGATTGTCACAGACCATCTGCGCCTTCAGGTACACCTCGCCGATCGGGGGCAAGACGGCGGCAAGACTCAGGCGCTGCTCCGCCCCGCCGCCTGCCGAGGCGGGCACCACCACGGCGGATGAACCGGAGATTTGGCGGCCATTCGAGGGCGCGTCAAACACCCGGAGAAACAGTTCGCAAGGGGACTCCGGGAAGATCGTGTACTCGACC
>VFZX01000266.1 GCA_016871015.1 Acidobacteriota bacterium
AGCGCTGCTCAGCACAAGGCCTCGAGTAGCGTCTCGCGACCGAGACCGGCACCGGAAACCATCGAGACAACACGATCGCTTCGCGGGCGCCTCAGACGGTCTTGCTGAGTGAAGCGGATATCCAGTTCAAATAATCCCCGGAATCCCCGGACACGTCAGTGCTTTCGATCCGCAGCCGGAACGAGAGTTTGGCGCTATGGAAGTCGTCAGGCATGATTGCCCGCTGGTACAGCGTGGCCACGTGGCTCACGCCCCGGCCGCCGATCCGGGCATACTTGCCGCCCATGTATGCGAAATGTTTGTCCTGGCCCGCGTCGCTCACGATGGCCGCGTTCCCGGTGGTGGTCCAGAACAGCGCGTTGGCGGCTTCGAACCCGGTATTTGACAGCCGGTGATGGGAGGGCTTCACCCGCACCGCCACGGGTCCGATCTCGGCGAGCTTGACTCCCGCGGCGGACAACAGCCGGGCCGTCACCTGATAGGTAATGTTCTCATTGAACTCGGAGGTGTCCACCGCCATCACGCCGGAGGCAGGCATCCGCCGTCCGGGGAATCCAGGCGAGCCGATCTCGATCCGGTCCAGGAGATTGGTTCCCGTGACATTCTTTACCCGGAAGGTGACGCTGCGGTCAGCTTCATCCACCACAGCCGTGAACTGCGCTGAGACTGGCCCTTCGTAGGTCAGAAATACGTTGTCGACCCGGAAGCGCCTCGGGTCCGAGCTTGACCCGTCAGAACGGAACCGCACCCAGACCGTCTTGCCGGCGTAGCCTGTGAGGTTGAAGGTGTACTTCTTGTAGTGGTTCGAACTCAAGTCGTAGGTGTTGACGGTGGACGGGATGGAGGCGACCAGGTCGGTGACCTGGGTTCCGGCTTCATTCATGATCTCCACCGCCAGGGTGCTCGAGACCGGCGCGGGAACCTTGCGGTTGACCGCCACCCGGAAACCCAGCGTCAGCTTGGTTGTGCCTGCCGGCACGCTGACCCGTTGGCGAATCCAGGAATCCCCGGTGAACGCCGCGTAATTGGATCCAAGGAACGCCTGGTTGTCCTCGTCGAGCAAATCCGCGTTGGTGTGCCAGTTCCAGTCGGAACTCTCCAACTCGAACCCACCGTCGCGGATGAGATAGTTGGCGCCCCGGTAGGTGATGTTCCGTTGCGCCGCCGCGCTCCGGCCCGCCGCGTCCCGGACTGTGGCGTTCAGCGCGAACGAGCCAAAGGAGGCCCCGCGCAAGTCCAGAAACCCCACGAATCCGTCCCCATGCAGACCCTTCATCAGGAACGCGTTACGCCGGATGTCCATGGTCCGCACGCCGATATCGTCGTCGGTGCTGACCGAGACGAACACGCTCTGTTCGCCGTCGTCCACAACCGGGAGTCCCATCGAGACGGTGGGAGTCTGGGTGTCGGCGGGCGCTTCACCAACCGCGATCGCGGCGAAGGCGGTCATCACCGAGCGGTACTCCGGGGAGTTCTCGCCATACAAGTCCTCCGCGGCGGCGAGCCAGTCCTGCCGTGCCTCATGAAAGGTCGGCGAGGAGTCCATCTTGGCCACGGTTGCCAGATGAAAGATTTGGGCTGCCTTTTGAATCCCGATCCCGGCCACGCCCTGCGGCAGGCTGATTAGGCACCGGAACACGGACCGGTCGCTCAACTCGCAAGGGGGGCCCTGGTCGTACTCAGCTCTTGAAGGAGCGCCGGCCGCGAGGATGGCGAACATCCGTGCGTACACATTGCCCTGAACATGCTCCTCCTCGTACTGCATGCCGCTGATGTAGCCTCCGAATCCCCGCTTGTAGCCCCACGGATTCACGTTGCGCCAGCGGAAGAGGGAGACGTCCGGTCCATCTGGCACGACGGTGCCTTGCCCGTTCGCCAACACCCGGTAGTGATTCGCGATCGCAGCGAGAATGTCGCCGGTCCCTTCGTTGAGCCCGGCCTTTTCGCCGGAATTGTCGTCTCCTCCCACTCCACTGTAGAAGTAACCGTGCCCCAACTCGTGCGCGACCGTAGCGAAATCCGCGCGGTGGCCGCTCTCAGATTCGGCGCCGTCTCCGAACGTGGCGCAGTCGCAATCGGTATTCCAGTGCGCATCGCCGTAGAGGCTGCCGGAGTCCTTTCTCGCATGCACCCGAAGCCGGAACGGGCTTCCATTGCCGTTATGGGACTCCCGCCCGAACACGTTGAGCAATAGATCCCAGGTGATCTTGGCGGCATACATCGCGTCAACAGCCGCCGATTGGCCCGTGAGACCTGAAGTTGAGTCGCCAACCTCCCAGTCCCGTCCGTTGCCCCAATCATTGTTCGTCTTCTCGTAGGGTTCACCATTGAAGCTGTTCGAAGGAGCCCGGTCCCTGAAGTCGTAGACCCGCGTGTTGCCCCGTGTGGGGTCCATCAGCTCGTACTTGTTGGTGGATTCGTTGAAGGCAGTTGGAATCACCACCCGCTTGTTGTAGTAACCCGTGCCCCAGCCGTCGTGTGCGGTATAGCTGTCGGTCTGGACTGCGGCCCAGGAGTCGAATTTCCGGCCCGTGGATGCGTCCGTGAGGTAGTAGGTATGATCCGTGTCTGGGGCTTGGACCGAAATCAGCCACGCCAGACGGTCCCTTTGCCCGTTGCGCTCGGCGGACTCGATGAGCAGCTCTGCGTTCGTCTCGGCTTTGGATGGATCGATCCGGAGTTCTCGCAGCAGCATGTCGACAGCGTCTGTCTTGGCGACTGTTGGTCCGATCGATCCGTGCGTCAGGGGGCGGACCTTGGTGCGCGCGACCGAGAGCGACGAACCGGCGTGGGACAGAGACACCTTCACGTCACCGCCGAGAACCCGGAGTCCCTGATGGCGGCGCTCGTAACGGACATGCAGCCGTCCAAGGGTATCTTCGGCGGCGGTCTTGGCTTCGAACGCATCGCCTGCGGCAAGTCCGGCCCGGGCGGTCTCATGCTGGAACAGCTCAGCCGCCTTCTGCAGCCGTTGCGGACGCTGCGCCCGCAGCCGGAGCCGTTCCGTCTCAGGGATCCAGGCCGGAGCGGCCAGGCGTTGCGCCTGAACCGAAAAAGGCGCGAATAGCAGGGCTGACCAGACCGCGCCGCGAACCAAGCGTGAATTCATTACCAGATCTCCTCCACCTTGGTACGCGGAGGAGGCGGGAAGAAAGGATCAGCCCGCGCGCATCTACTTCTCGAAGTTCGCCAGATTGATACCAGGGATGATCCGGGCCGCGTTCTTGTAGTACAGCTTCTTCAGGACCTCGTCGGGCAGATCCATCCCGTACATCTGCCAGAAGGCGTGCCGCCTGCGGTAGTAGTCAAAGTACTCATCGCCCGTCTCCAGCACGCGGAAATACGCGTGGTATTCGGTGGGCGCGTAGGTGTCCTTGCCGAACATCACGCGGTCCTGGTAGCGGATGAACCATTTCCGGGCAAAGCGGGGCTGGCGGCCGAGCTCGGCGAGCACCGCACCGATTTCCGTGTACATGTTCGGCATCTCGTCCATCAGGCGGCCCAGCTCACCCAGGTTGTTGCCGTACCAGCCCAGGTGCGCATTGATGAAGTTGGTTTTGGAATGCTTGCGGAAAACCCGGTGCTGCTCTCCGATAATGGTTTCCCAGGACGGATACCGGTCCGGCGGACGGCGGCGGCTGGGAATTTCGGTCAGCTCCAGGTAGCGCTCATTATTCTTGTCGTAGGGCTGAAAGAAGGGCGCTGGCTCGGCGGTGTGGATCAACACGGGGATCTTCATCCGGCCGGCCATCGCCCATACCGGATCGAAACGCGGATCATCCACCTTAATGCGCTGGCCTTTGGTGTCCTTGAGGTCCATGCCCAGGTTCTTGTAGATCTTCAGGCCGGACGCGCCGTTCTTCACGTCCTGTTCGAGCTGCGCCGCCGCCTTGGCGCTCCACTGTGGATCGTCGATGTTGGCAAAGTCGAGGTTGGCGAACACGACGAAGCGGTCTGGCGCCTTGGCCCGCAGCCGGGCGACGGTGGACTTGAGCGCATCCCCCTGCCTGCCGTCGAGGTTCACCATCAGGCGCATGTTGAGCGCGTCCATCTCTTTCGTCAACTGGTCGATCCGTTCGTTGCTGGACATCCCCCTCGGGTGTCCGTGCACGTCAACGAACGGGAACTTCGCGCGGGTCTTCGGGTTCTGTGGAACGACCAGAGTGCTCTTCGGACGGTACTCATCGAAGGTCAACGCCGGGGGCTTGGTCTCGGTTTGCGCGGCTCCCAGGGCGGGCAGCAACAACAACGAAAGCGAGGGACGGCTCATAGAAGTAGAGTATAGTGCTATTTAGACCCGGCGGGTGGAGCCGGCAGGACCGCGGTGGCGGGCTTACCGAAAAACGCTTCGTCCAGCTTGATCGCGGCCCGGCTCTTGATCCCTTCCGCCGTCTTTCGCGCGAACTCGGGCTTGCGCCGCTGCTCGAGCATCGGCTTCATTTCCTCAAAGCTCTTTGTGGTCTGCGACTTTACCTGGATGATGTGATATCCGAACTGCGTCTTGATCAGCTCGCTGAGCTTGCCGGGCGCCAGGTTGAACGCTGCTTCCTCGAACGGCCGGACCATCTGGCCGGGACCGAAGGTGCCCAGTTCGCCGCCCGCCGCGCCGCTACCCGAGTCGTCCGATTCCGCCTTGGCCACCGTAGCGAAGTCCTCTCCCGCCACCAGCCGTTTCCGGACGGTCTCCGCCTTGGCGAGCGCTTCCGCGTCGGTCAGATCCTTTTGATTCGGCCGGACGGGCACGGGCGACCCCTGAAACCGGATCAGGACGTGCCGCGCGTCGACCTGCTTGTGCTGGTTCTTTTCCTTCTCGTACATCTCGCGAAGAGCCGCGTCGCCATTTGGCGCGGACTCGCTGAGATGCTGCATGTACGCGCTCGCAAGCGCCTGATCGGACTGAACCTGGAGAATTGCCTTGGTCTTCGGAGTATTGTGGAACTGTTGCTTTCGAGCCTCTTGCGCGATCGCCTTCAGCTCCCCCAGTTGCTCGGCCAACCGCCGCTTGCCCTCCGGCGACGACGCCTGCGCGCGGGCCCCTTCCGGCAGCGCCAGCATCAGGTTTTCCCAATCCGCGCGGGTTAACTTCTCCTCTCCCACCGTCAGAACCGCCGGGTCGGCAGCCGGCGCGGGAGCCGGAGCCTGAGCGAAAACAGCGGCGGCTAGGAACAATCCTATACTAAAATGTTTCACAACTTCTCTTTCGGCGGGAATGTCTCCCACCTTCAACTGTACCAGCCGCTGGCACGCTACATTAGTAGACTCCCCTTTTGAATGAGAAAGTTTACCGCATCGCTATTCTTTGAGCCCCCCTCGGCGGCGCTCCGGTTCCTGCCGGAGTGTCCGCGGCGTCTGATCAATTTCCCGGGCGGCGAGCCGCTGCTCGGCTGGGTGGCCATCCAACACTCGGCGGCGGACGAAACGGGAAGCTTCAACATCCTGAATCTGCGCACGATGGAGAATACCGTATATCCGCTCCCGGGGCGGCCGGGCTTCTTCTGCGAGACCGTGGAACCGGGCGTGCTGCTCATCGGACTGGAGCGCCGGCTGGTGCTCTACAACGCACTCACAGGGCAGGTTTTCGATCCCGGCTGGATCGCGACAGCCGATGAGCGCTGCATCGTCAATGACGGGCTCCCGGTTCCGGGCGGAGTGATCTTCGGCACCAAGCATCTCGCCTTCAGCGAACACATCGCTGAAATCTACTATTTCGAGGCTGCCCACCACAGGATCCACCGTTTGGCCGGAGGCCAAGTCTGTTCCAACGGAAAGCACCTCTATCAGCAAGACGGGGCCGCCTATCTCGCCGACATCTGTTCGATGTCGAAGGTGGTTTCCCGGTACCGGGCCGATCTCGCTGCCGGGTCCCTGGTGTATGACGGTGTCATCGCCGACTTCACTGCCGGCGGCGTCTTTCCGGACGGGATGAAGCCGGTGCCAGACGGCAGTGCACTGGTCGTCGCGTTCTACGATCCGCGCCCGTCGGACCGGGGTTACGCCCGCCAGTACAACCTGATCACCGGAGAACCTGAAGCCGAGTGGGAACTGCCTGGTTCGCCACGCGTAACCTGTCCTGAAATCATCGAGTTGGACGGCGAGATCCGGATCCTCTTTACCACCGCGGTTGAGGGTATGCCGGACCCTATCCAAAGGCTGGCCCCGCATGCCGGGTCCATGTTCATCGCCCCTACTCCTTGGACCAGCTTGCCCCCTCCGCCGCCGTTGGTTGCGGCAGACACCCTAATTCCGATATAGTTTAGGGAGATTCAATGAAAGCGTCGAATTCCCTGTGGAAACAGAAGCTCGCCGGCCGTATCGCCGAGCCCCTGGCATCCGAGCTTGACGTGTACGAAAACGAAGTCGCCCTGCGGCGTCAAGGGAAGATCGACGAGAAGGTCTTCGCCGAGACCCGGCTGCGGCGCGGCGCCTACGGCCAGCGCTACGACAACGGCCAGCGCCACGACGGAATCACCGCCCGGAAGCTGGAGTTTCCCACTGCGGGGACCAAGGGCCCAAGCACGCTCTGGGACGCCCCTGGCATGCAACGGATCAAGATTCCGTATGGGGGCATGAACGCGGAACAGATCGAGGTGATGGCCGAGCTTGCCGAGGAGTATTCCGACGGCATCGCGCATATCACGACGCGCCAGGATTTTCAGCTTCATTTCATCCACATCGAAGACACGCCCGCGTTGATGCGGCGGCTGGCCGCCGTGGGCATCACCACCCGCGAGGCTTGCGGAAACTCGGTGCGGAACGTGACTGCCTGCCACCTCACGGGCGTCTGCCGCACACAAACGTTCGACGTCACTCCCTACGCGCACGCGCTCACGTATTTTCTGCTGGGACACCCCGATTGCCAGGATTTCGGACGCAAATTCAAGATCGCGTTTTCGGGTTGCCGGACCGAGGCCTGCGGACTCGCCCGCATGCACGACATCGGCGCCGTCGCCGCAACGCGCGAAATTGACGGCCAGGTGAAGCGCGGGTTTGAGTTCTACATCGGCGGCGGACTGGGCACGGTCCCGCAGCAGGCCCGGCTCTTCGAAGAGTTCCTTCCGGAAGAGGAGTTGCTGCCCATCTCGCAGTCGATCTGCCGCGTGTTTGCGCGCTTGGGCGAGAAGAAGAACCGCAACACCGCCCGGCTCAAGTTCCTGGTGTCGAAACTGGGACTGGACGAGTTCAAGCGGCTGGTCTGCGAGGACCGCAAGACGCTTACCCCCGATCCGCGCTGGACCGCGTTTCTGAGTGACCTCGGCACCCATGACGAAGCGCCGCTCAAGCCGCCATCGCTGCTTCAGATCGCGCCGGTCCGCGACCCGGGATTCGACGAATGGTACAAAACAAACGTCTATTCGCAGCGGCAAGGAGGCTATTCGACGGTCACGGTGGCGCTGCCGCTGGGAGATATCACCGCGGATCAGCTCCGCGCGCTGGCCGATGTCACGCGGAAGTACGTCAAGGATACGGTGCGCACGACGGTCGAGCAGAACATGGTCCTGCGCTGGGTCAGTTCCGGTGACCTCCCAGCAGTCTATCGGGAACTGAAAGCCGCGGGTCTTGGAGAGCCGGGCGCGGGGACAATCGCCGACGTGGTTTCGTGCCCGGGCACGGACACCTGCAAGCTGGGGATCTCCTCTTCGCGGGGATTGAGCGGCGAGTTGCGGTGGCGGCTGGCGGAGAAGCAGTTCGTCATGGACGAAGCCATCCGCAACCTGCGCATCAAGGTCAGCGGCTGCTTCAATTCGTGCGGCCAGCACCATGTTGCCGATCTCGGATTCTACGGAGTGAGCCGCAACAAGGGCGGATACACAGTGCCGCACTTCCAGGTTGTGCTCGGCGGACAGTGGGACAACAACGCGGGCGCTTATGGGCTGGCGATTGGCGCCGTGCCTTCCAAGCGGATCCCCGACACGGTGGAGCGCATCACCGGACGTTATCTTGCGGAACGGCAGACGGGCGAGCGGTTCCAAGCCTGGATCAAGCGGATCGGCAAGGCCGCGTGCAAGTCGATGATCGACGATCTGACCGCCGTTCCCGCTCACGACACGTCGCCAGAGTTCTATGTTGATTGGGCCGACGCGCGCGAGTACACGATCGGCGACATCGGTATCGGCGAGTGTGCCGGCGAAGTGGTCAATCCGATCGACTTCCAACTCGCCGCCTGTGAGCGCGAGACCTTTGAGGCGCAGCTTGCCCTTGAGGCCGGCGACGCGGCGCGGGCGCGGATGCTCGCCTACGAGTCAATGCTTCACGGCGCTTCGGCGCTGCTCAAGCAGCGGATGCCCATGTTCAGCGACGATCCCGACCAAGTGGCGGGCCTGTTCCGGGAACAGCTCGTCGACACCCAGCTCTTCCATGATCCGTTCGCCGGACCCAAGTTCGCTCACTACTTCCTCAAGGCCCACGAGCGCCGGAACGAGGCAGTGACGGATACCCGTGCCCACCAGTTGATCGAGGAGGCGCAGTTGTTCATTGAGGCGAGCCATGCCTGTTATGCGCGCATGCGGCAGCAGCCAGTGAGTACCAAGGCTTAGGCGCATGCAGCATTTCCGTGTCAAGGTTTTCGGCCGCGCGGCGGAGGGTTTCGAGTTGCACCAGGCGATCCCGGTGTTCCACCGCTGGATTCAGACAAATGCTCTGCCGGAGCTTCTCATTGATGTCGCCGACTACAGTCACGTTCCGGGAGGGCCCGGTGTCCTGCTGGCCGGCCACGATTCCCACTATGGGCTCGATCTGCGAAAGAACCGTTTGGGTCTGCTGTACATCCGCCGGACCGCTCAGGACGGCTCCACGGCGGACCGGTTGCGGTCGGCGCTGGCAGCGGCGCGGGCAGCCTGCGAGAAGCTCGTGCAGGAACCCGAGTTCGCGGGCAAGCTCTCATTTGATTTCGACGAGATCGAAATCAGCGTGAACGACCGGCTGCTGGCGCCGAACATCCCGGAGTCCTACCAGGAACTCGCTGATGAGTTGGGTGCGGTTCTCGACGGCTACACCTTCCGCCACGACGGCGAGCCTCGCGACCTGCTCACGGTCCTCGCCGTCCGCGCTCACTGATCCGGGTCAGCTCCGCGCATCCCACCAGGGATGCGGCGGCTCCTTTTGCGGCCGGGGCGGAACCCGGGCGGCCTTCATCGCGGCCTCAAGCCCGGCCGCCACGTCGGGATGCTGGGCCGCAAGGTTGCGCTCTTCGCCCGGGTCGTTACGAAGGTCGTAGAGTTCCACCGGCGCGCCGGGCTTCGGCCTCACCGCTTTCCAGTGGCCCTTGCGCATCGCCTGCTGTGGGGTCTCCTGCACGAACTCACCCTTGGCGTAGCGCGGCAGCTCCCAGTAGAGGGAATCGTGCGGCTTCTGATTCTTGCCGAGCAGAGTGGGGAGCAACGACATTCCGTCGCAGCGGTGCGTCTTGCCGCTTCCGGCAACATCGAGCGCCGTCGGCAGGAAATCGTGGAAGCTCCAGGCGAATGAGCTGACTTTGCCCGCGGCGATGCGGCCCGGCCAGCGTGCGATCATCGGCACGCGCAGTCCGCCTTCATTCATCGTGCCCTTTTGCCCGCGGAACGGTCCGCAGCTCTTGAAGAAGTTGTCTCCGGCGTTGATGCCGCCGTTGTCGCTGGTAAAGAACACGAGCGTGTCCCGTTCAAGGTTGAGCTCACGAAGCAGCGCCAACACCTCACCCACATAGCGGTCCACGCGCGACACCATTCCCGCAAAGGCGGCGCGCAACTCCGTCTGCGGTGCGAGCCTGCCGTTCGGCGCTCGGAAAGGCGTGGTTTCCGGGAACTTGCCGCGGTACTCAGACAGTGAGTCCTCGGGCACATGCGGCTCGAAGTGCGGAATTGTGTAAGACAGGTAGGCGAAGAACGGCCGGTTCTGGTTCCTGCGGATGAACTCGAGTCCCTTCCGCGCCATCACGTCGTTTGCGTAGGTCTTGCGTGAGGTGTCGCTGTTGCCCTCCAGTGGATACTCGCGATCGTTGTGATAAATGAACCGCGGGTACTGGAAGTGGGCATGCGCCTGGTGCAGGAACCCCACGTGTTCGTCGAATCCCTTCTTCACCGCGGTGGTGGCCGTGCCCACGTCACCGAGTCCCCACTTGCCGAACAGCCCGCACGTGTAGCCTTGTTCCCGCAGCAGCTCCGCCACGGTTACGTCGGACTCAAGCAGCGGGACTCCGCCCGGATTGCTGCGAATCGAAGTGTGGCCCGCATGCATGCCCGTCATCAGCACGCTCCGTGAGGGCGCGCAGACCGAGCATCCCGCGTACACGTCGGTGAACCGCATTCCTTCCGCCGCCATGCGGTCGATGTTCGGCGTCCGGATCAGTTTTTGTCCGTAGCATCCGACGTCGCCCCAGCCGAGATCGTCGGCCATGATCCAGACGATGTTCGGCTTGCGGCGCTGCTGCGCGAGCGCGGCGGCCGGAGCGGCGCCGAACAGAGTCCGGCGGGTGATGCTCATGACGCGATGATCGCGCGCAGCAACTGGACGCCTGCCCGGATGTCGCGCAGGCGCTCCCCGGGATCGTGGCATTCGCGTTCGATATTCACCGGATGATCATATCCGATCGATTTGAGCTTGGCGATGAAACGCTCCATGCCGACGTCGCCCTGGCCCAGTGGACGCTCGCTGCCAAGTCCGCGCGGGACTCCGGCGGGCGGCCAAACTCCGTCCTTCGCGTGCACCGATATCACGTGCGGCCCCAGGACACCCAGCGCCTCGATCGGATCGCCGGTGCCGTACATGATCATGTTGGCGGGGTCGAAGTTGATCTTGAGGTTCGGGCGGTCCACCTCGCGCAGGAACTCGAGCAGGACATCGGCGGGCTCCTGGCCGGTCTCCATGGCGAACGTCTGCCCGTTCGCCGCGGCGTGATCGCAGATGCGGCGCACCATGTCGCGGACGGCGGTGCGGTCGGGGTCTCCAGCGTGTTCCGGTACGAATCCGACGTGGCAGGCGATTGAGGGGATTCCGAGCGCGGCGGCGAAGTCGCTGAGCTCGATGGTGCGGGCTTCGCGTGCGGCCCGGGTATCCCGGGGGATGAAGCCGACGGTCCGCTCGATCGTGGGCGCATCCGCGTAGTCCTCGCCGTCGTAGGCGGCAAAGCAGGTGACCAGCGTAAAGTACTCGGACTCGGTTGCTGCCCGCCAGTCCGAGATCGCGGCGCCGTCCATGGCTACGTCTCCGGGGATGAGGATCTGTCCGTGGCTCACTCCCAAAGACCTCACTTCGCGGACCGTTTCAAGCGGGTCGCGACCCGCCCAGAACATTACTCCGACTTCCATTGAATTTGCTCCCTGGTGGATATCCCTTTGACTCAGCGGGCTCGTGTCGTGGGATCCGCGACACTTGGGCAGCGCTGCTCAGCACAAGGCCTCGAGTAGCGTCTCGCGACCGAGACCGGCACCGGAAACCATCGAGACA
>VFZX01000267.1 GCA_016871015.1 Acidobacteriota bacterium
CCGGAGATCTGGCGAGCCGCGTTGGCTGCGTGATCGGAGTCGGGTTCGATCGAGACGTCGGCCGTTACCGAATTTGGCTCGACTCGGAATTTGCACCAGAGCCTTCAGTTGTGTGAATCCCTGAGGAATAATTACACTGTAGGGTGATGAGCTTCCGCTTCCGGCATTCGATCTGCAACGAAGTCTTTGAGGGCTGGGACTTTGCCACCTCCTGCAAGGAGATCCGCAAGGCCGGCTACGAAGGGATCGAGATTGCGCCGTTCACTCTGAACGAATATCCGGCAACGATCACCGCCGCACAGCGCTCCGAGTACCGCCGGATCATGGCGGGCGAGGGGCTCCACTTCGTCGGTCTCCATTGGCTGATGGTGTCCCCGAAAGGGCTACACGTCACCACCCCGGACGCGGAACTGCGGGCCAAGAGCTGGCAGCATATCCGGGACCTCATGGATCTGTGCGCGGACCTGGCACACGGCCAGGCCGACAAGGGGATCATGGTGTTCGGGTCTCCGTTTCAGCGCGGCACCACCGGCGGGATCACCCAGGCCGAAGCGCTTCAAAACTACGCGCGGGGATTGGCGTCGGTTGCAGACCATGCCGGACAGCGCGGAGTGACGATCCTGGCCGAAGCGCTGCCGTCGGCCCAGTGTGATGTGATGAACCTCGTGGCTGAGGCCGCCGGGATTGTCGCGGGGATCGGAAGTCCGGCGATCCGGACGATGTTTGACACTCATAACGCGGCGGACGAGACGATGGAACACAGCCGGGTCGTGGACCGGTACTTCGACGTGATCCGCCATATCCACGTGAACGAAATGGACGGCCGCTATCCGGGGACAGCGGACTATCCGTTCAAGCCCGTTTTCGAAACATTGAAACGCCGCAACTACCAGGGGTGGATTTCGCTCGAGGTGTTCGACTTCAAGCCGGACGCCGTCACGATCGCCGACGCCTCTCTGCGGTACTTGGAAAGCATAATCGAGGGAATCGAATGAGCCGCTATGTTGTAACCGGAGGAGCCGGATTTATCGGATCGGCGCTGGTGCGGTCCCTGCTGCGGGAGCAGGGAGCCGAAGTCGCCGTGATCGACAACTATTTGACCGGGAGTCCGGCGAATCTCGACGAGATCCGCCACCGGATCCGGATCCATGAAATCGACGTCCGCGATCTTCGCGACGTCAGCCGCGCCGTTGCTGGCGCGGATGTGGTCTATCACCTGGCCGCGATCCCGTCGGTGCCTCGGTCGATCGAGGAGCCGGTCCCGTCGCACGAGGTGAACATCAACGGGACGTTCAACGTCTTCCACGCCTGCGTGGAAAACAAAGTCCGGCGCGTGGTGTACGCCGCCTCGTCGTCCGCCTATGGCGACACGCCTGCATTGCCCAAGACGGAATCAATGCTCGCGCGGCCGAAGTCACCTTATGCGGTCCAGAAGCTGATCGGTGAGTACTACGCGGCAGCGTTCCACGAATGCTACGGCCTCGAGGCAATCGCACTGCGGTTCTTCAACGTGTATGGTCCGCGGCAGGATCCGACCAGTGCGTATTCGGGGGTGATCTCGGTCTTCATGAAGTGCCTGATCGAAGGCGTCTCACCGGCGATTCACGGGGACGGGTTGCAGACTCGCGATTTCACGTTCGTCGAGGATATGGCAGCGCTGTGCCGGAAGGCGGCCGCTGCGCCAGCATCGGCGTGCGGCCGTTTCTACAACGCGGGCAACGGGAACCGGTACACACTGAACGAGGTGTGGACGACGCTGAACCGGATCGAGGGAACCGCCCTTCAAGCGCGGTACGGACCGGCCCGTCCCGGCGACGTACGCGAGTCCCAGGCCGACACCACGGACGCGGTGAAGATCCTGGGACATGCGCCCAAGTACTCGCTCGAAGAAGGCCTGCGGCAGACGCTAGACTGGTACAAGACTTCGCTCGTTGCTGTATCCTGCTGAATGTGCCCACGCTGCCGGCCCGTTCGATTGTCCTGACGTTTGACGACGCTGTCAAATCCCACCGCACATTCGTAGGGCCGCTGCTCAAGGAACTCGGTTTCCGCGCCTCGTTCTTCGTGACGCACGCTTGGATGCAGGACCGCGCCAATTTCATGACGTGGGAGGACATCGGCGAGCTGCACGCGATGGGGTTCGAGATCGGCAACCACACCTGGACCCATGCTGGCATGTCTCAGCCGCGTAGCGCAGCCCGGCTGGACGGTGAACTCTCGCTGGTCGAGCGGGAACTGGCGCGGGTGAAGGTGCCGCGGCCCGAGAGCTTCGCCTGGCCGGGCAACGGCTTTGGTCCCGAAGCGCTGGCGGTGTTGCGGGCGCGAGGCTACAAGCTGGCACGGCGCGGCGGGATGCCGGAGGTCGAGTACGGACGAGCAACTGTGGGTCCGCTGTACGACCCTGCGCGGCGGCATGCGCTGCTGATCCCAACCACTGCGGACGCATATCCGAACTGGAGGTTCGAGCACTTCCAGTCGGTGATGGCCCGTGCACCGGAGGGCAAGGCGGTAGTGCTTCAGTTTCACGGAGTACCGGACGTGTCGCATCCGTGGGTCCACACGGAGCCGGAGCTGTTCCGGCGGTGCATGCAGTACTTGAAAGATCAGGGGTTCCGCACGATGGCCCTGCGCGACCTGCAGCCGTATGCGGGCGAGCCACAGGATCCGCTGCTCACCCACCGGCATCCGATTGTCCCGGTGGAGAAGCTCAGGTGGCCGGCCGAGGTGGAAGCGGCACGCCAAAATCCCGGATTTTGGCTGTCCGTGATGCGGCGGCATGGCTATAATCCATTGGAAATAGAGCAGGTTATGGGAAACAAGCCGCCCGGCTCGATGCCCCCTCCTGCGGGTGGCGCGCTATTGCCATACCCTGGGGGCCGGCATCCAAGAGTTGGCTTTCTGGACGGCGCTGTCGGCCCGATGCGCGGGACCAAGGCGAGCCTGTTCCTGCCGTGGGATCCGGAAAGCTACCTGGTCATTGATGTCCCGGAAGCGATCATCGCCAGCAGCGGAATTATCTTCCTCGCGCACACCCACATTCCCACCGTATGGGACGCCCAGAACAAGGTGATCGACAACGTGGATTGGACGGTCCGGCCGGACGGCAGCCTGGAATCGTCGTGGGAGCTGCCCGACAAGACAGCCTTCGGAGCGGGCATCAAGTCTACGCCGGACGGCGCGGACATGGAGTTGTGGCTGCGGAATGGCACCTCGCAGCCGTTGACCCGGATGCGCGCCCAGGTATGCATCATGCTCAAGGGCGCGCGGGGATTTGACCAGCAGACCAACGACAACAAGGATCTGACAAAGACCGAGGCGTCCGTGCGCTCGGGCGGCAGAACGATCCGCGTTGAGTGGGAGCCGGTGAACCGCGTCTGGGCCAACCCGCCATGTCCCTGCATGCACTCGGACCCGGCGCTGCCGGATTGCTCGCCGGGCGAGACGGTCCGGGCCCGGGGCCGGATCCGCTGGAGCTGATTGCCTACTGGTGAAGCGCCGACCGGCTGACAATGATCCGGTCGATCATCCCGTATTCGAGCGCCTGTTCCGGTTCCATGATATAGTCCCGGTCCACGTCGCGCGCCACGCGTTCGACGCTCTGGCCGGTGGCCTTCGCCAGGATCCCGTTGAGGACCTCGCGCATGCGGAGGATCTCACGGGCATAGATATCGATGTCGGCGGCTTGCCCGGCCAGTCCGCTCATCGACGGCTGGTGGATCAGGATGCGCGAATGGGGCAGGCTGAAGCGCTTTTCCTTGGTTCCACAGGCAAGCAGCACGGCGGCCATCGAAGCCGCCTGGCCGACGCAATAGGTGACGATATCCGGTTCCACCAGATTCATCGTGTCGAGGATCGCCAGCCCCGCGGTGATCGAGCCACCCGGCGAGTTGATGTAGATCGAGATGTCCTTCTCGTTATCCTCGGCCGCCAAGAACAGGATCTGAGCGATGATCAGGTTAGCCACGTCGTCATCGATCGGAGTGCCCAGGAAAATGATGCTTTCCTTGAGCAGCCGCGAGTAGATGTCAAAAGCGCGTTCGCCGCGCGAAGTCTGTTCCACCACCATGGGAACGACCGAGTTGGAGAGCGCGTCTACCTGGCGCTCACACCCGCGAAACGGATCCAGAGTGCGCTTTGGTGTGCGAATGTACATATGTTGTGGATTGGTTATTCCTTGATCCCGGAGGCCCGGGCGAGAGCCCGCCGCTTCTGCTCCAGTGACGCAGCCACGGCTTCGATCGAAGTGCGCTCCAAATATTCTATGATAGACGACCGCATGTGCTTCCAGCTATCGTGCAGGCCGCACGGCGCCTGGTCATTGCACTCCGTGCGCCCGCCGAGGCAGCGCTTGTAGTCGTTCAATCCATCGACAGTATCGACGATCTGGCACAGGGTGGTCTCGGCCGGGGGCTGGGCGAGCGCGAACCCGCCGGTCGGCCCCTTGCTCGATTTCAGCAGCCCCTTACGCGCCAACTGTTGCAGGATCTTGGCCAGGAAGTGGGACGGGATATCCGACTCCTCGGCGATCTGCTTGACCATGGCGTATTTGCCCGGCGGCGTCGACGCCAGGTAGACGAATGCGCGGATGGCGTATTCCGAAGACTTCGAGTAGATCATGTGCGGAGCGCGGCCATATCGGATGATTCGAGTGTACCAGCATCCCCGCCCACTGCCGCATAATGGAGTGGAGCCTTATGAAGCGATCCGTGATCACGTTGTTGTGCACCGTGGCAGCTTGGCCCCAGGACCAGGCGGGGGTCCGCAAGATCCTGAACATGCGCTGCACAGCCTGCCACAACGCGCAGCTTGCCAAGGCAAATCTTCGTATGGACACCTGGGAAGCGATGGCCGCGGGAGGAATCTCCGGGCCCGCAGTTGTGGCGGGCGAGCTGGCCTCGAGCCCGCTCTACCAGCGCCTGGTAACGGAGAATCGCGACCACCGCATGCCGCCGGCAACCGCTGGACTCGCGACGGCAGAAATTGCCGTCATCAAGGCGTGGATCGAGAACGGCGCCCCGGGGTTTCCCGCGGCCAGCCAGTCCGTCCGCGCCGATTTCGTGCGCGACATCCATCCCATCCTGCGGGCGAATTGCTATGAGTGCCACTCCGGATCCCAACCCAAAGCCCAGCTCCGGCTGGACTCGCGCGCAGCAGCGCTGCGGGGCGGAGTATCCGGCGCGGTCATCGTACCCGGCAACAGCGCGTCGTCGCGTCTGGTCCATCGCGTCGAAGGCAAGGGCGGCGAGCAGCGAATGCCGTTCAACGGACAGCCGCTCGCGATCCGGCAGGTGGCCGCGCTCAAGAAGTGGATCGACTCGGGCGCGCCGTGGCCCGATTCCCATGCCGGTCCGGCCGACGCGCGGATCGAGAAGCACTGGTCCTACACACGCGTCGAGCGGCCCGTTCCGCCAACAGTGAACAATGCCGCCCAGGCGCGGAATCCGGTCGACCGGTTCGTGCTCGCCAAGATCGAGCCGCGCGGGTTCAAGCTGTCGGCGGAGGCTTCGCGCGAAACCCTGATCCGGCGGTTGAGCCTCGATCTCACGGGTCTCCCTCCGCCGCCCGCCGAGATCGACGCATTCCTGGCCGACCGCGGCGAAGGCGCATATGAACGGCTGGTTGAGCGTTTGCTCAAGTCGCCGCACTACGGCGAACGTTGGGCGCGGCCGTGGCTGGATCTCGCCCGGTATGCCGACACGAACGGCTACGAGAAAGACAACCGGCGCACGATGTGGGCGTTTCGCGACTGGGTGATCGGCGCTCTCAACCGCGACCTGGGCTATGACCAGTTCACCATCGAGCAGCTCGCGGGAGACCTGTTGCCCGCACCCACCCGCGACCAGCGCATCGCCACCGGATTCCACCGCAACACGATGTTCAACGAAGAGGGCGGTGTGGACCGGGAAGAGGCGCACTTTGAAGTCCTGGTGGACCGGGTCAACACAACCGGGTCGGTGTGGCTCGCGACCACGTTCGCCTGCACGCAGTGCCACAACCACAAGTACGATCCGGTCACCCAGCGCGACTACTATTCGATGATGGCGTTCTTCTCGAACACCATCAAGCGCAGCGCCGAGGAGGGCATGGCGAAATGGCGTGAGCCGCAGATCGATCTGGCCACAGCCGGCCAGGAATCCCGGCGTGCCGAGCTGAGCTCGCGCAAAAAGGAGCTCGACAGCAAGCTTGCCACGCAGACTCCCGATCTGGACCAGGAGCAGGCGGCGTGGGAGGCTGAGGTGCGCGCGGCCGAGTCGCGCTGGCAGCCCCTGGTGCCAGTGAAGCTTGAGTCTCAAGGCGGGGCGGTGTTGAAGGCGGACAGCAGCGGAGTGATCCTGGCGTCGGGAGCGAATCCACGCGAAGAGACCGTGGTGATCGAGGCGGACGTGAAACCCGGCCGGATTTCGGGCCTCCGGATTGAGGCGTTTCCGGATCCGTCACTGCCTCGCAATGGTCCGGGCCGTGACGCCTACGGGAACTTCATCGTCACCGCAGTGCGCATGAGCGTTGGCGGCCAACCGGTGTTCTTCACGCGTCCGGTAGCCGATGAGGGCCGCGTTCATGATCCGGTGAAGCGGCAGCTTTGGGTGATCGACGCCTCGCGGGAGGAGCCGCGCCTGCCGCGCCAGCTCGTGCTGCCAGCGACGCGCCCGGTCATGGTGGACCGTGAGACGAGGGTGCGGGTGACCGTGGTCCAGATCTCCGATTTCGCCGGGCAGTCCATGGGCCGCTTCAGGCTATCGGTGACGGGGGATAAGGATCCGGCAACGGTGGCCAAGGTCCGGCACAAGCTGCGTCCGTGGCTGGCCGAAGCGTCGAGGACCAGCCAGCAGGGGCAGCAGGTGTCGGAGTTCTTCCGCACGATCGCCAAGTCGCTGGAGCCGGCACGCGATGAGTTGAAGGAGGTCACCAAGCGGATTGATGATCTGGGGATCCCGACCGCTTTGGTGATGGAAGATCAGCAGGGCCAGCAGCCGTTCGACTTCGTACGGGTGCGGGGTGGATTCGCGGCCAAGAGCGATCGTGTCGAGCCGGCGGTTCCGGCGCTGTTCGGCGCGCTTCCCGCCGGGGCTCCGCGGAACCGGCTGGGACTGGCGCAGTGGCTCGTCAGCCGCGACAATCCGCTCACGGCGCGCGTGGCGGTGAATCGCGTGTGGGAGCAGTATTTCGGACGTGGCATCGTCGAGACGAGCGAGGACTTTGGCTCGCAGGGACAGCGTCCGAGCCATCCTGAGCTGCTGGACTGGCTGGCCGCCGAGTTGATGGAGAACGGCTGGTCGCTCAAGCACCTCCACCGGGTGATTGTGACCTCGGCCACCTACCGGCAGACCTCGGCAGTGACACCGGCTCTGCTCCAGGCCGATCCGGTGAACCGGCTGCTGGCGCGCGGTCCGCGGTTCCGGATGGAAGCGGAGATGGTACGGGATTCGGCTTTGGCCGCAAGCGGGTTGCTGAGCCGTACGGTGGGCGGTCCGAGCGTGATGCCCTACCAGCCGCCGGGAATCTGGGACATCCCCTACAGCAGCGACAAGTGGGAAGAGAGCAAGGGTGAGGACGGCTACCGGCGTGGGCTGTACACGTTCATCCGGCGGTCGGCCGCCTATCCGTCGATGATGAACTTTGACGCGACCAGCCGCGAGTTCTGCACGGTGCGCAGAACCCGCACCAACACTCCGTTGCAAGCGCTGACGACGCTCAACGATCCGGCATTCTTCGACACCGCGCGGGGACTGGGCCGGAGGATCCAGCAGGAAGGGGGATCCGGCGACCGGGAGCGGGCCGCGTTCGGATTCCGGTTGACGACGGGCCGCGTTCCGGGTGCAAGCGAAACCGACCGCTTGCTGACGTGGCTGAATTCCGAGCGCCGCTACTTCGAGACCCGCCGCGAGGAGGCGGCCAAGCTCGGCGGGTCGGAGGCAGCCCCGTGGGTGATGCTGGCGAATGTCCTGCTGAATCTCGATGAAGCGCTAACGAAGGAGTGACCATGCTGAACCTGCATCTTCGCGACATGACCCGCCGCCACTTCTTCCAGTCGGCGGCCGCGCTGGGACTGGCGCAAGCGGCGTTCGCGGGCGTCCATCACAAGCCGAAGGCGAAGAACGTCATCTTCCTGTTCATGGCGGGTGCGCCTTCGCAGTTGGACCTGTTCGACTACAAGCCCAAGCTGAACGAACACGATGGAAAGCCGTGTCCTGCCGAGTTGATCAAAGGGGAAAGGTTCGCCTTCATCAAAGGCGTGCCGAATCTGCTGGGCACACCGCACCGGTTTGCGCGGCATGGGCAGTCCGGCGCGGAGATTTCGGAGTTGATGCCGCACCTGGGAAAGGTCGCCGACCAGGTGTCGTTCATCAAATCGGTGCACACCACGCAGTTCAACCACGCCCCGGCGCAAATTTTCATGAACTCGGGCCACCAGATTCCGGGGCGGCCCAGCATGGGATCGTGGCTCAGCTACGGGCTGGGCTCGGAGAACAAGAACCTGCCTGCGTTTGTGGTCCTGTTGTCGGGCAAGAATGCGCCGGACGGCGGGAAGAGCTGCTGGGGCAATGGATTCCTTCCCTCGCTCCACCAGGGTGTCGAGTTCCGGCGCGCCGGGGATCCGGTTCTGTTCCTTTCGAACCCGGACGGTGTTTCGGATGAGTCGCGGCGGCGCTCGCTCGACCTGCTGCGCGACCTGAACCAGACGCGGCTGGCCGACATAGGGGATCCGGAGATCTCCTCACGCATCACCAACTACGAGCTTGCCTACAAGATGCAGTCGAGTGTTCCGGAACTGGCGGAGATCGACGGTGAGCCGCGTCACATCCACGACATGTACGGAACCACACCGGGCCGGAATTCGTTCGCCAACAACTGCCTGCTGGCGCGGCGGCTGGTGGAGCGCGGAGTGCGGATGGTCGAGCTGTTTCACCGCGGCTGGGACACGCATGGAGCCTCGGCGGACGAGGACATCGTGAACAAGCTGCACTTCCTGTGCCGGGAAGTCGACCAGGGCGGCGCCGCGCTGGTGCGGGATCTGAAGCAGCGCGGACTGCTGGACACGACGCTTGTGGTATGGGGTGGTGAGTTCGGCCGCACGCCGATGAACGAGGCACGAGGTGGATCCAAGTTCCTGGGCCGTGATCATCACAACCGGGCCTTTACGGTTTGGGTGGCAGGTGGCGGGCTGAAGCCGGGTCTGACGATTGGCAAGACGGACGACCTCGGCTACAACATCGTCGAGGAGCCGGTGAGCGTTCACGATCTGCATGCGACCCTGTTGCACCAGTTGGGGATCGACCACACCCGGCTGACGTTCCGCTTCCAGGGCCGGGATTTCCGCCTGACCGATATCCACGGCGAACTGATCCGGAAGCTGACCGGGTGACGATGCGGGTCCGGGAACTGGCGGATTGGCTGGGCGCGCCGTTTGAAGGAGACGGAGAGCGGGAGATCACAGGTGTGGCGGCAGTGGATTCGGCTGGCTCCGGAGAAATTTCGTTTGCCGCCGGACGCCAGGCCGGAAAACAGGCCGCGGGGTCGGCCGCCGGGTGTCTGCTCGTTGCGCCTGACTTTCCGGCTGGATCGGGCAGAACGCTGATCCGGACCGCGGATCCGCGAGGGGCGTTTGCGCGCGCGGTGAGGAGGTTTCATCCTGAGCCGGCCGTCGAGCCGGGAGTCCATCCGTCGGCGACAGTGGATCCGGGGGCGGAAATCGGAGAGAACGTCGCGATCGGTCCGCAGGTGAACATCGCAGCCGGGGCGAAGATCGGGCCGGGCACGTCGATCGGTGCGGGATCCGCGATCGGCCGCCGGGCGTCGATTGGCGAGGGCTGTAAGCTGCACGCCAACGTCACCATCTATGACGATGTCGATGTGGGGGACCGGGTGGTGCTGCACTCGGGGAGCGTGATCGGCGCCGACGGGTTCGGGTTCGTTTTGCACGCCGGGCGTTATGAGAAGTTCCCGCAGGTGGGGCGTGTGTGGATCGGCAGCGATGTCGAGATCGGCGCGAACTCCTGCATCGACCGCGCGGCGCTGGGGGTGACCTGGATCGGCGAGGGGACCAAGCTCGACAATATGGTCCATATCGGGCACAATTGCCGGATCGGAAAGCACGTAGTGATCGCGGCGCAGACCGGGCTCTCGGGCGGGGTAGTGGTGGGAGACCACGCGGTGATCGGCGGACAGGTGGGGATCGGAGACAAGGTGCGGATCGAGGCGGGAGCGGTGCTGGGATCAGGGGCGGGGGTCTTGACTTCGAAGATCGTCCGGGCCGGACAGGTGATGTGGGGAACCCCCGCGCGTCCGCTCAAGGAATACCTGGAGACACTGGCCAACATGGCGCGGCTGCCGGAGCTGCGGGAACAGGTGCGGGAGATGCGGAAGCGGCTGGAGGACAAGACGTGATCGTCGTGGTCGGAGGCCACAGCCGGAATATCGGCAAGACGGCGGTTGCGGCGGGCATCATCCGGCTGGTCCCAGAAGCGCGGTGGACGGCGGTGAAGATCACGCAACATGGCCACGGCGTGTGCGCCCGCGAGGGAGAAGAGTGCGAGTGCGCGCCGTCGGATCCATCGCATCCATACGCGTTGACCAAGGAGACCGGGCCGTCAAGTTCCGATTCCGGGCGGTTTCTGGCGGCAGGTGCGGCGAATTCCTATTGGCTGCGGACCCGGGCTGGCGAGTTAGGCCACGCGATGCCGGTGGTGCGGCGGATTCTGGGCGAGGGAGAGAACACGATCCTCGAGTCCAACAGCTTGCTGAACTTCATTCAGCCGGATCTATATCTTCCAGTACTCGATTTCACGGTTCAGGATATGAAGGAGTCCGCCCGGCGGTTTCTGAACCGCGCCAGCGCGCTGGTGGTTTCCGGAGAACTCTCGTCCGAGCCTTCGTGGCCCGGAATCCCAGCGCGCTGGCTTTCGGCGAAACAGGTGTTTCGCGTCGAACCGCCGGACTATGAATCCGCCGCGTTGGCGGAGTTTGTCCGGGAGCGGATCAGTCGGGAATCACGAGCACATCGCCCGGGTGGATGACGGAGTTGGCGTCCTTGAGCCGGTCCGGGTTGGCAGCGATGATCTTGGGGAAATTGGCGCCGTTGCCGAGATGCTCAGCGGCGATTTTCCAGAGCGAGTCGCCGGGCTTGACGGTGTAGGTCTTCACCGGAGGAGCGAGGCTCTCGTCGATCGAGAGGTCGCAGACCAGGTCGGTGTAGCTCGAGTCGATGAGCTTGATCTGGTTCCAGACGTCGTTCTTGGCGTCTTCCGACGGGCAGGCGCCCCGGATAAAGAGCTTGTCGTTCTCCACATTGTGCGAACCGGAGACATCCTTGACAAGTGTGCCGGTGGGCGGTTGACACAAACGAAGGGTAACCGGGGGACAGCGGTTAAGCTGGGGGATGCCCTGGCGAGAGGTGAGCCGCATGGACAG
>VFZX01000268.1 GCA_016871015.1 Acidobacteriota bacterium
AGCAGGGAGGCCAATACCTTGAATCTCTGGCGCACTCCAGCGGCGTCTTTCATCCCGTCCAGGATAGCGCAAAACATTCCAGTGTGGAAATGTTATTTCCTAACAATTCCTTACGTTGATCGTCCCCCGGCAGTTGTCCGCGCCACAGCGGCATTCGTGCCGTTCGGTTTTGCTGTCGAAATTGTAGTCGACGGTGAGTTCCTCACCCGGACGGATTTCCCGGATGCTGATGTACAGGATGTGCCCGTGAATCACCTTCGCGTACACGTTTGGTGCGCAGGAGTGGTTGATGTACTCGGCGCCCGACCCACCGACGGCGCCATCCTTGCACCAGTAGTTGTTCACGGTGAACAGGTAGATGAGATCCGAGCTCTCGGAGCGGCGCTTGGTCTCGCGTCGGCTGATCAGCTCTCCGGTGTACTCGATGATCTTGCGGTTGGCCGGGATGGGCTCAACCGCAAACACACCCCACCGGTGGATCTTAGACTTGCCCAACCGCAAGCGGAAGGCGCAGGAGTCCGGATTCAGTTTAGGTTTGGTTCCGTTGGTGCTCAACCGTTCTAAAAGTCGTCTCCGCCGCCAGATGGCTTCTTGCCCTTGCGCCGCATAATGATCACCACGACGCATAGAACCGCGAGCACGCCGGCTACGATCCTTACTGTTTCTTCAGTCAAGAGGAACCCCCATTTGAAATCTGGGCCTTAGGCGCCCATTTTTTCCTTCAATACGTCCACCAGCTCCTTCACCGCGGCGGTGCTGTGGGCAAGCATCGCTTTCTCGGCGTCGTTCAACTGGACCTCGTACACCTTCTCGATGCCGCTGGCTCCGAGCTTCACCGGAACGCCCACGAACAGCCCGTTCACGCCGTACTCGCCTTCGAGCAGGGCAGCGCACGGAAGCACCTTCTTCTTGTCCTTGAGGATCGACTCGACCATCTCGACAGTGGCCGCCGAAGGCGCGTAGTACGCGGAGCCGGTCTTGAGGAATTTGACGATTTCGGCACCGCCGTTGCGTGTGCGGTCGACGATGGCGTTCAGCCTGTCCTCGGGGATCAGCTCGGTCACCGGGATTCCGCTTACGTTGGTGTGGCGGACCAGCGGAACCATCGTGTCGCCGTGTCCACCGAGCACCAGGGCCGTGATGTTTTCGACCGACACGCCCAGCTCCATGGCGAGGAACGTCCGGTAGCGCGCCGTGTCGAGCACGCCGGCCATGCCGATCACGCGGCTGCGCGGGAATCCGGAAACCTGCTGGGCGACCCAGCACATCGCGTCCAGCGGATTGGTCACCAGGATCAGGATGCAATCCGGCGAGTACTTGACGGCTTGCTCGGTGGCCGACTTTACGATGGCGGAATTGGCGTGGAGCAGGTCGTCGCGGCTCATGCCGGGCTTGCGCGCCAGTCCGGCGGTGATCACCACGATGTCGGATCCGGCGGTCGGCTCGTAGTCATTGGAGCCGGTGACATTGACGTCGTATCCTTCGACGGGCCCGGACTGGAGCAGGTCCAGCCCTTTACCCTGCGGAACGCCTTCGACCACGTCCACCAGGACGACGTCGGCCAGTTCCTTATCCGCGATCCGCAATGCGACGTTGGCGCCAACATTTCCAGCGCCAACGACGGTGACTTTTTTTCTCATGAAACCTCAGGAAGAGTGGTAGGGAGTCTAACCCGAAGATTATAGCTTCAGTTCCGCTGGCCGCACAAATGATTCTTCGCTCGCCGGTTCGCGTATTATGGACCGATGACCCGCCGCCAGTTCCTCGCCTCAACCGCCGCCTCCGTGCCGGCGCTGGGCGCATCCGCCAAGCCGAACATCGTCATCATCATGGCCGATGACATGGGATTCTCCGACCTCGGCTGCTACGGATCCGAACTGGAGACACCCAATCTCGACAAGCTCGCCGCGGGCGGCCTGCGATTCACGCAGTTCTACAACACGGCACGGTGCTGTCCCACGCGGGCCTCTCTCCTCACGGGTCTCTATCCGCACCAGGCGGGGATGGGCCACATGGTCAACGACCGCGGACTGCCGTCCTACCAGGGCTACTTGAACAAGCGGTGCGTCACCATCGCCGAAGCGCTGAAGCCAGCCGGCTACACGACCCTGATGGTGGGCAAGTGGCACGTGGGCGAGAATCGCCCGCACTGGCCTTGCGACCGCGGATTCGACCGCTACTTCGGGCTGATCAGCGGCGCGTCAAACTACTGGAAGCTCGATGCCGGACGCAAGATGGCCTACGGCAACGACCCCTACACCCCACCCTCAGACGGCAAGTTCTACATGACGGATGCCTTCACCGAGCATGCCGTCAAGTTCGTGGATGAGGCGGCTGGCAAGGCGGATCCGTTCCTCCTTTATCTTGCCTACACGTCACCGCATTGGCCGTTGCACGCCTGGCCCGCGGACATCGCACGGTTCCGCGGCAAGTTCAAGCAGGGCTGGGACCGCATGCGCGCCTCGCGCCACAAGCGCGAAGTTGAGCTGGGTCTGGTGGACAAGAAGTGGCCGCTCACGCCGCGTGACGCGAAGGTTCCGGAGTGGGACAGCCTCCCGGACAAGGAAAAGGACGAATGGGATCTGCGCATGGCCGTCTATGCGGCGCAGATCTACCGCATGGATCAGGGCATCGGACGGCTGGTCAAGAAGCTCGAAGAGCGCGGCGCGCTCAACAACACGCTCATCCTGTTCCTTTGCGACAACGGCGGCTGCGCGGAGGAGAACATTGGCGGGGAACAGCCGGGCGCGCCGGGGCCGGTGGAGTCGTTCACCAGCTACCGGACGCCGTGGGCGAACGCCTCGAACACTCCGTTCCGGCTGTACAAGCACTGGGTGCACGAAGGCGGGATTGCTTCGCCGTTGATCGCACACTGGCCCGCGCGGATTAAGGCGCCGGGCAAGCTCTCGCATGAGCCCTCGCATCTGGTCGACTTGATGGCGACCGCGGTGGACGCGGGCGGAGCCACGTATCCGAAAGAGCGGAATGGCGCGGCGATCCAGCCCATGGAGGGACGGAGCCTCGTTCCCGTGTTCGAGAAGGGCAGGCGCGCGCCACATCCGGCATTGTATTGGGAGCACGAGGGAAACCGCGCCGTCCGCGAGGGCAAGTGGAAGCTGGTCTCGCGACATCCGGGTGGCTGGGAGCTGTACGATCTCGAATCGGACCGGACGGAGATGAACAACCTCGCCGCGCGGGACCGGAAACGGGTGGAGCGGATGACCGCGATGTATCAGTCGTGGGCGGACCGTGTGGGTGCGGTTCCGTGGGACTCGCTGCGTCCGGCTGGGAAGAAGAAGTAAGCGGTCATTCCAGGTCCACGCGGAACACCCGGCCCTCGGTCCGGCTGCGGTGTCCAACGCTTCCGGTGATGAAGAGCTGATTGCGGTTTGGCCCGCCGATCACCAGATTGCTTACGTCGTAGACGCCGCCGGGGAGATCCCGGATGGCTCGGCCGTTGCGGTCCAGCACGCGGACGCGGCCGGTTCCGAGATGGGCCACGTACAAGTTGCCCTTGGTGTCGACCGCCAGTCCGTCAGGGGCCGCTTCGTGACCCTCGCGCGACGGGAGAGCCGCGAAGATCTCCATGGGACCGAGCCGTCCCGGAGTGATCACGCGAAACCGCAGGATCCGGTTGGGTACGGTCTCGGCGACGTATAGATGGCCGCCTCCAGGAGCGAGCACCAGTCCGTTGGGAACACGCATGGATCCAGCGCTCAACGATACCTTGCCCGTGCGGTCCACGTAATGCACGGTTCCGATGGGTGCCTCGCGGGATCCGCCCGGGTCGGTGAAATAGAAACCACGGTGGGTGTCGAGCGTCAAGTCGTTGGGTGCACGCAGGGGCTTGCCGTCGCACGCGGACGCGGCAACACCGAGGAATCGCCCGGAAGCATCCATGCGCCACACCGCGGACTTTTTCGCTGCGCAAATCAAGTGCGTGCCATCCGGCAGGATCTTATGGCCATTGAAGCCTGCGGAGGCATCCGTCTGCCAATCGGTCAACCCGCCCGTTGGCGACAGTTTCTTGATGCCCTCGTTGTGCGTGAAGAACAGGTTGCCCGCCGCATCGAAAACCGGACCCTCGGTGAAGGTCCGGGCGCGTGCGACTTCAATTGCGGTTGGGTCAGGTTCTTGCGCGTGACACAGCGCGAGCCACGCGGCAATGACGGTGAGCCTCACCGTTTCTTCTTCGCGGTCCTGGCCCGTCCGGCGGTTTCGATCGTGTCGGGCGCGTTGGCGACGGCCTCCTGGCGCTCGGCTGAGGAGATCAGGGAGTAGTCGGGCGCTGCCAGTCCTTTGACCTTCGCGGGCGCCGGGTGGTCCGCGCGCCAGGCGGCGACCTGCGTGGCCATCTCCGTGACGCGTTCGCGGTGTTTGGCGTCCGCGCCGAGATTCCGCCCTTCCTTCGGATCGTTCGCCAAATCATAGAGTTCGCGGGATCCGGTGCCGTCCAAGCTATTGTCGATGTACTTGAACGGGCCGTCGAGCAGCATTCCGCTGCGCAGTTGCGAGAAGCAGCGGTTCTTCCACCGCGGATCCCCGCCGCGCGCGAGCTTGAGGAAGCTGCGTCCCTGGACGCCTTCAGGCACGGGAAGTCCGGCAGCTTCGAGAATGCTCGGCATCAGGTCGGTGTTCTCGATCACCTGGTTCACGGTGCGGCCGCCGTTTTCCTTCGATCCCTTGGGTCCGCGCCACAGCAGGGGAACGCGCGCGGATCCCTCGTACTGCAAGCCTTTGAACCAGCGTCCCCGGTCGCCGAGCATGTTCCCGTGGTCGGCGGTGAACAGAACAAGGGTGTTCTCGGCCATCCCCAACCGCTTCAGCTCGCCGGACAGCCGCCCCACCTGGTCGTCGATGTGCGTGATGGCGCCATAATACTTCGCCGACATGACCCGCATCATCCGCTCGTCGTCCACCCAATGACGCCGGGACCGGCCCGTCTGTGCCGCGCGCGCTTGTTTCGCGTCCGGCGGAAGCTTGGGGATGGGCATGCCGTCCGGATCGTACATGTTGAAGTAGGGCTCGGGCTCGACCGAAGGCGAGTGTGGCTTCAAGTAGCTCGTGAACAGGAACCACGGCTGCGAGGATCCCTTCCGGCTGCGCAGGTAGTCGATCGAGCGATCGGTGAGCCACTCGGTCTCGAAGTCTTCCTTGGGATACTTGAACAGCCCCACGTCGCGGCCCAGTGCATCATGGGGCCACGGGCACGTGCCGGGGACGATCGGCCATTTCGCCGGAGATCCATGCTTGTTGCGCAAGTACGCGTTGTATCCGATTTCCGGCGTGGGTCCTTCGGAGGAAAAGCTCCAGAACTGATCGAAGCCGTACGCGAACCGGGTGGGTGTGTAGTGAAGCTTGCCCGCGATCGCGGTGTGGTATCCGTGGTGCCGCAACACCGAGGGCAGAAAGATCTCGTGGTTGTGTGCCGGAACGCCGTTCATCGTCACGCCGTTGACATGGGCGTAACGGCCCGTGAACACGCACGCGCGGGCGGGCGAACAAACCGGTGACACCGTATAGCTGCTTGCGAATCGCACGCCCTCCCTGGCCAATTGGTCGAGATTCGGGGTCCGGACCACGGGATGCTTCTCGCATCCCATCGCGTCCCACCGCATTTCGTCCACCATCACGAAGAGAATGTTGGGGCGGGCTGAAGCCGCCAGGGCCGCGGCGGCGGCGCCCGATCCGAGGAATGCGCGCCGGTTGATCATGGAAGTCCTTGCCAGCATACCATCGGCGGCTGGACATCGGGCCCGGTTTTTGTCCAGACTCGTAAGGATGAGATTCACGCTGTCCACCTTTGCCCTGGTCCTGGCTGCCTGCGGGACGCGGACGCCCGACACCGGTGCCGCGCGCGATTCGATGTCCGCCGAGGGGCTGCTTGCCCACACGAAGAGGCTGGCGAGCGATGAGTTCGAGGGACGTGGTCCTGGTACGCCGGGCGAGGACAAGACCGTGAAGTACCTGGAGGACCAGTTCCGTTCACTCGGCTTGGAGCCGGGCAACCCGGACGGGACATACATCCAGAACGTGCCGCTGGTGGGGATCCGGTCCGATGTCACGGGATCGATCCGGGCGGGCGCAAAGACTGTCGCGCTGAATCCCCTCAAGGATTTCGTGGGGGTTTCCGAGCGGGTCGAAGAGTCGAACACGGTTCAGGATTCCGAAATCGTCTTCGTGGGATACGGGGTCCAGGCGCCGGAGTACCAGTGGGACGACTTCAAAGGACTGGACGTCAAAGGCAAGACCCTGCTCATGCTCATCAACGACCCGCCGGTTCCCGGCCTGTTCCGCGACAAAGCGATGACCTACTATGGCCGGTGGACCTACAAGTACGAGATCGCGGCGGCCAAGGGAGCGGCAGCGGCGATCATCATCCATGAGACCGAGGCGGCAGCCTATCCGTTCGAGGTGGTGATCGGAAGCTGGGGCCAGGAGAATTTCGACCTCGATCCGCAGGCGAGCCAGCCGCTCGCGATGCAGGGCTGGGTGAGCCTGGACAAGGCCAAAGAACTGCTAACGGCCTGCGGCAAGGACTTCGCCACGGTCAAGAAGGAGGCGGCTAGCCGCGGCTTCCGGCCTGTCCCGCTAGGGGCCAAGGTCAACCTGCGGGTGAAGAACACGATCCGCAAGGTGAAGTCGCGCAACGTGTTGGGCAAGGTTTCGGGGAGTCAGAGCAAGGACGAGTACGTCATCTACACCGCGCACTGGGACCACCTGGGGCGGAACGAGAAGCTGCAAGGGGACCAGATCTTCAACGGCGCCCTCGACAACGCATCTGGCACGGCGACCCTGCTCGAGCTGGCGAAGGCGTTCGCCAAGCTCGATCCCAAGCCCACGCGCAGCGTCCTGTTCCTGGCGGTGACCGCGGAGGAGAAGGGGCTGCTCGGGGCCAAGTACTATGCCGAGAACCCGCTCTATCCGTTGACGAAGACGCTGGCCAACATCAATTTCGACGGCATCAACCAGTGGGGCCGGACGAAGGACATCGTTGTGATCGGACGTGGGAACTCGACGCTCGACAACGTGCTGGCGGAGGCGGCCAAGGCGCAAGACCGGGTTCTGATGGACGATCCGGAATCAGAAAAGGGCTACTACTACCGGTCCGACCACTTCGAGTTCGCCAAGCAAGGCGTCCCGGCGCTGTACACGAACTCCGGGGAGCAGTACATCGGCAAACCGGAAGGCTACGCCAAGACCAAGCGTAGCGAGTACACGGCGAAGGACTACCACAAGGTCACCGATGAGGTGAAGGCGGACTGGGATCTGTCCGGGGCGGTGGAGGATCTGCGCCTGTTCTTCGAGGTGGGCTACCGGGTGGCGCAGGATCCCAAGTGGCCGGAATGGAGTGCGGGCACCGAGTTCAAAGCCAAGCGGGACAGCATGTTGAAGTAGTCCTAGGAACCGCTGGTAGACACAATCGGGCTGGGGTACTATTTACGGCGAAGGCCCGGCCCGGTAGAGTGAGAGCATCCGGCAAGCTAAGATGTTTCCCACGCTTTTTCTCCAGTATTCCTACCTTCAACTGTTGGACCTTTTGACGACGCTGGCCTTCCTGCTGATGGGGGTCCGGGAGGGCAATCCGTTCGTGCGGCTGATCCTCGAAAGCTCGCCGAATCCCATTTTCGGGCTGGCGGTTGTGAAGACCGCGGCGATGGCGTTAGGGATCTATTGCGTGCGGATGGGCAAGTTCCAGCTCCTGGCCCGGATCAATGTCCTGTTCGCCGTTGTGGTGGCGTGGAATCTGGTCGCGATGATCCTGGGGGCGGTCCGGCTGGGCCGGACCCTCGGGGCCGTTTAGCCGCCCGGCTTCCGGCCGACGAACACCGCCGAGAGCCCTTCCCCGGGAAGCACTGCGTCGAGGCGGCGCCACAGCCATACGGTCTTGTCGAACAGTTTCAACATCGGCTTGGAGATCTTCTCGCGGCTCATCAGCTTCGAGTGCAGGTACCAGACGGGCTTCGCCGCCTTGTTCAACTGGTGGACCTTTTCGATTCCGAGACCGGCGGATTCCATCATCTCCCGGATCCCGCGGCTGGTGAAGCGGACCCGGTGTCCCATCGCCTCATCCAGCGTTCCAACGAGGCCCGGGCCTAGGGGCGCGAGCACGAGCAAACGGCCGCCGGGTTTGAGCGCGGCGGCGGCGGACCGGATGACGGATCCCGGATCCCGGGCGTACTCGATCACGTTGAGACAGAAGACCGTGTCAAAGCCGGTCAGCCCCTCGTAGTCCTTCGGATTTCCAGGGTCCAGGTGGCGGACTTGGACGTGCGGTGTGCGCAGGAAGCGGTTCCGCAGCGTGTGCAGATACAACTCGTCCGATTCACCCGCAACGTATTCCAGCCGCCGTCCCATCAACCGCCCGGACACGGTGCCGATCCCGGCGCCAATTTCGAGCACCCGGTCGCCCAGGTAGGGCCGCACCAGAGACGTGATCCACTGGACGTAGGCGGGGGTCCCGTTGAGGTTGTTCAGGTACGCCTTGCCCCACGGCTCAACGTAGAGATCGTCGACCAGCCAGAAGTAGAGGATGCAGCCGAGCGCCTTGACGCCGTCCTTCCAGCCGATCTTCTTGCCTTCCTCATAGGTCCGGCCGTGGTAGCTGATCGGGACCTCGTAGATGCGCAGCTTCCGCTTGGCGCACTTCATCGTGATCTCGGGTTCGATCCCGAACCGGTTGGACCGGATCGGAATGCTCTTCAGCAGGTCGGTGCGGAAAGCCTTGTAACAGGTCTCCATGTCGGTGAGGTCCAGGTTGCAGAACATGTTGCTGAACCAGGTGAGCGTCGAATTGATCCTGGAATGCCAGAAAGGCAGGACGCGCTTCTGCTCGCCCGCCAAGTAGCGCGAACCGAAAACGGCGTCTGCCCGGCCGTCGAGCAGCGGACGCATCAGTTGCGGGTAATCGGCGGGGTCGTATTCGAGGTCGGCGTCCTGGATCAGGCAGAAGTCCCCGGTGGCCTTCTGGATCGCGGTCCGGACCGCGGCTCCCTTGCCCTGGTTGACGGCGTGGCGGTGCAACCGCATCTGGGGCCACCGCCGGGCCAGACCATCCAGGATCGCGCTGGTGCCGTCTGTCGAACAGTCGTCGACGACTACGATTTCCCGGTCCATCTCCTCCGGAAGGGGGGCGTTGATGACGGCTTCAAGACTACGTTCGACGAGGGTCCGTTCGTTATAAACGGGCACCAGGATCGACAATCTCATCGGCAAGACTCAGTATAATGGCAGAGAGCCATGTGGTTCTTCCATCGGCACTTCCAGGAGTAGAGGTTATATGCAGGACACGATCGGCAGACGGCAGTTTGCGGGGAAATCGGCCGCCGCGGCGGCGGCGTTCATGATTGTCAAGCCAGAGTCCGTCCGCGGATCCCAGGCGAACTCAGCGCTCACCCTCGGGCTGATCGGTTGCGGGAACCGCGGGACCTACGTGACCGGGCTGTTCTCGAAGCACGAATACCTGCGTGTCACCGGGCTGTGCGACATCTACGAAGACAAGATCAAGGCTGCGGCCGGGAAGTGGTCCGACGCCAAGACCTACCGGAACTACAAGGACGTCCTGGCGAGTGACGTGGACGCGGTTTACATTGCCACGCCCGCTTTCCTGCATCCGGAGCATTTCGAAGCCGCGGTTGACGCGCGGAAGCACATCTTCATGGAAAAGCCGGCCGCCGTCAACGCTGAGGGGTGCCACCGGGTCCTGCGGGCGGCGCGGAAGGCGGATAAGTCCAAGCGGATTACGGTCGATTTCCAACAGCGCTACGGAGCGGACTACCGGAAGGCCCTCGAGGTGATGAAGTCCGGCGAATTGGGTGCGCTGCGGATGATCCGGGCGGCGTGGCTTGGCGGCGGCCCGGCGATCAAGTCGGGGCACGCGGCCGAGGAGGAAAAGATCCGCAACTGGTTCTTCTACAGGGAGCTGAGCGGCGACATCGTGATCGAGCAGGACTGCCACAACATCGACGTCGTCAACTGGTACACCGGCAAGCAGCCGGTTCGCGCCAGCGGATACGGCTCCCGGCAGGTCCGGCAGTATGGCGATATCTTCGACAATATTTCCTGCACGTTTCAATTTGATGACGGAATGGTGTTCAGCTACAGCGCCAACCAGTTCAAGGCGCCTGGATTTTCCGATGTCTCCGAGACATTCATGTGCGAAAAAGGGGCGGTCAATGTGTCGCGCCGGGGGTACACGATCTGGCGCGAGAAGGGGGAGCCAGAGAGTGTCCGGACCACGCACGACATCACCCAGGACGCGGTGCGGGAGTTTATAGACGGGGCGCGGACGGGCAAGATCGAGAACGCGGGATTCCATGCCGCGTCGAGCACGCTCACGGCGGTGATGTGCCTGGAATCCTGCGTGAAGGCCAAGGAAGTGACCTGGGAGCAACTGGCCAAGGGCGAGAATTTCGCCGCGTAAGACCTGTTCTTGCAGTTGTCAGAGTAAAGCCTGATCTCCCTCCGTCCGATAAGAATTCTGGCGGCTCAGTTCGCTGGACCATGATCGAATTAGGCGACACGATCGGTGACTACAGGGTACTCTCGTTGATCGGCACCGGGGGGATGGGCCGGGTCTACGAGGTCGAGCACACTGTAACAAAACGCCCGGAGGCGATGAAGCTCCTCCTTCCGGGGGGAGACGCCACCGATCTGGAGAGCCGCGAGGAGCACGTTTCGCGCTTCATCCGCGAGATCCAGGTGCAGGCAAGCCTGACGCACCCCAACATTGCGGCGGTCCATAACGCGTTCGTGGAGCAGGACGCCCTGGTGATGATCATGGAACTGGTCCGGGGCCAGCCCCTCAAGCGGCTGATCGACAAGGATCCACCGCCGCTGGCCAAGTGCGTGGACTACGTTTGCCAGGTGCTCAACGCGCTGGACTACGCGCACCGCCGGGGAGTGATCCACCGCGATATCACACCCGCTAACATCATCGTCACGCCGGACGGCACGGCGAAATTGACGGACTTCGGACTCGCAAAGACGCAGAAGGACGTGCAGATCACGCGCGAGGGCGTCGCGGTCGGTTCGGTCCACTACATGTCACCAGAGCAGGTCCGGGGACAGCAGGAGCTCGACAGCCGCAGCGACCTTTACTCGGTGGGCGCGGTCCTGTACGAGTTGATCACCAAGCAAAAGGTGTTCGACGGAAACGACAGCTTCGGCATCATGAAGGCCCATGTCGAGAAGATCCCGACGCCTCCCAGCCATTGGAACAAGGACATCACTCCGGCGCTGAGCGACGCGGTGCTACGGGCACTCGCCAAGGATCCAATGCAGCGGTTCCGGTCCTGTGCGAACCGGAGACATCCTTGACAAGTGTGCCGGTGGGCGGTTGACACAAACGAAGGGTAACCGGGGGACAGCGGTTAAGCTGGGGGATGCCCTGGCGAGAG
>VFZX01000269.1 GCA_016871015.1 Acidobacteriota bacterium
TCTCGCCAGGGCATCCCCCAGCTTAACCGCTGTCCCCCGGTTACCCTTCGTTTGTGTCAACCGCCCACCGGCACACTTGTCAAGGATGTCTCCGGTTCGCACAGGGCTGGGCTTGAGAGATTAGCGGGCGATTTCACCCGTCACCTTGAGGTTGCGGAATGATCCCATGTCGAAAAAACTGCCGATGCCGAAACGGCCGGCCTTGAGGCTGAGATCCACCGCGGCCATCGACGGCGAGGTGGCGCCGTTGACCCAGACGTCAACGCGTCCGGAGTCCGCGTCGTAGACGAGTTTCACTTTGTGCCACGACTCGTCCTTGAGCGTGGGTGGGCCCTCCTCGGAGCTGATGCGGACACGGTCACCGCCGTATACATGGAAAATGCCGTTGTGGACCGGCTGCTGCTTGCCCGTGTCGACCGACAGATGCGCGTAGTTGAAGTGATCCGGTCCGCGCCAGGCATAGACGATCATGACCGAGGTCCGGCGGCTGCGCGCCTCGGCGGGCTCCTTCTTCACTTCGAACTCGAGGGTCAGCTTGCGGTAAGGCGCGGTCCGCGCCAGTGCGTATTGAGTGGGACGCCGGGGCTGGGTGGAGGGGCGGGGAACGAGCAACTGGAGTGCGCCGCCATCAAGGTTCCAGTCCGCCGCGACGGGCACATCCCAGTCGAGGCCGAGCGCGTGGATCGAGTCGCCTGCAACGGCCAGCGCCGCGGCGAGCAACAGCGGCAAGAGGCGGGTTGCTACACCGTTGCGGCGGCAGTTTCCAATTCGCGTGAGTACTTGCATTCCTTGTCCGGACACGCCGCGAATGCCCCCTTCTTCAAGTACTTCTCCACCAGGTACGGGGATCCGCATTGAGGACACTTTTCGTTGATGGGCTTACCCCACGCCACAAAATCACATTCCGGATACCGGTTGCAGCCGTAGAACGTCTTGCCGCGCTTGGAGCGCCGCTCGACCACCTGGCCTTCCGTGCAGTTCGGACAGGCAATCCCGATGGTCTTCTGCTTGACGAACTTGCAGGTGGGATAGTTTGAACATGCCGTGAACTCGCCGAAACGCCCGTACTTGAGAACCAGCTTGCTGTTGCAGACCGGGCAATCCTCGTCGAGCGGCACGTCGGACTTGCGCTGCTCCGTGGCGTTGAGCTGGCGCGTCGTCTTGCAGTCCGGGTAGCCGGTGCAGGCCAGGAACTGTCCGAACCGGCCCTTCTTGAGAACCATTTCGCGGCCGCAGTTTTCGCAGTACTCAACCGAATCCTGTTCCGTGAATTCGGCGGCTTCACCCTCGACCATGTCGGCCGACGGCTCGCGGGTGTTGGTGCATTCGGGGTATCCGGAGCAGGAAATGAAGTAGCCATGCTTGCCCCACTTGAGCACCATCCCACGGCCGCACTTGTCGCAGATCAAGTCGGTGGGCTTTTCCATCCGCTTGATGTCTTCCATCTCCGACTCGGCACGCACGAGGTCGGCTTTGAACTTCTCGTAGAACTCGCTCATGGCGCGGCGCCAGTCGAGTTTGCCGTCCTCGATCTCGTCGAGTTCCTCTTCCATCCGCGCCGTGTAGCGCAAGTCGAAGATGTCGTCGAAGTTCGCGACGAGCAGATCCGTGACCACGAATCCGAGATCGGTAGGCGAAAACTTGCCGCCTTCCTTCTTCACGTAGCCGCGTTCCTGAATGGTCGACAGGATCGACGCGTAGGTGGACGGGCGGCCCACGCCGTCCGATTCGAGCTCCTTGACGAGGGACGCTTCCGTGAACCGGGCCGGCGGCTCCGTGAAATGCTGCTCCGGATCGATGGCCTTGAACCGCAGGGACTCTCCCTGGCTGACGGCAGGCAGCTTCGCTTTCAGCTCGTCGTCCTCTTCATCCTTCTGGTCCTTGCCCTCCTGGTAGACGGCCAGGAAGCCATCGAACTTGAGCACCGAGCCGGTGGCGCGGAACAAGTAGGCCGCGTTGTCTTTGCCTTTCGCGTTCACCTCGATGGTGGTCTGGTCAAACAGCGCTGGGCTCATCTGGCTGGCGACGAACCGGTTCCAAATCAGACGGTAGAGCTTGAGCTCATCCTCGGAGAGATACTTCTCCATCTCCTCGGGCGTGTTGTAGACCGAAGTGGGCCGGATGGCTTCGTGCGCATCCTGAGCGTCCTTCTTGCCCTTGTACAGGTGCGGCTGCGGGGGGACGTGCGCGGGCGAGAACCGCTCGGGAATGAACTTGCGGACTTCAGCGAGCGCGTCATTGGACACGCGCACTGAGTCAGTACGCATGTAGGTAATCAGCCCGACGGCGCCTTCCTTGCCGAGCTCGACACCTTCGTACAAGCGCTGCGCGAGCCCCATGGTGCGCTTCACCGAGAATCGCAGCTTGCGTGAAGCCTCCTGCTGCAGCGTGGACGTGATGAACGGCGGAACGGGATTCCTGCGCTTCTCTTTCGTCGCGACGGATCCAACGGTGTACGCCGCTCCTTCCAGATTGCTGACAATCGCGGTGGCAGCCGCTTCGTCCGGGATTTCCAGGTTTACGCCATCGCGCTTCGCCAACCGGACCTTGAGCAGAGGCGGCTTGGCGGCGTTGAGGGAGACGTCGATCGTCCAATATTCCTGTTTGACGAAGGCGCGAATCTCGCGCTCACGATCGACGATCAGCCGGAGGGCGACCGTCTGCACACGGCCTGCGGAAAGCCCGCGGCGGACCTTATCCCACAGCAGCGGCGAAATCTTGTAGCCGACCAGACGGTCGAGCACACGGCGCGCCTGTTGGGCATCGACGAGTGAGGTCTTAACCGCCGTCGGAGATTCGAACGCCTTCTTGATCGCATTGGCGGTGATTTCGTTGAACATCACCCGGAAGATCTTGGGCCCGTCGCCCTTCTTGGCTTGAAGCTCCTCGGCCAGGTGGTAGCAGATGGCCTCACCCTCACGGTCAGGGTCGGCCGCGAGGTAAACGGCGTCGGCGGTCTTGGCGGCGGACTTCAATTCCTGGATCAGTTTCCGCTTGCCCTCAATGATTTCGTACTTGGGAGTGAAGTCACCTTCGACATCGACCGCCAGATCCTTCTTGGGGAGATCCTTAATGTGGCCGAGCGACGCTAAGACTTCGAAGTTCTTGCCGAGGTACTTGCCGATGGTCTTCGATTTGGCCGGGGACTCAACAATAACGAGAGACTTGCCCATCTTGTATTAGTATGCCTTATGAATTTGGGTTGAAGTATTCGCCGACGTGGCGAGAGTGGACTCACCCCACACTTTAACAAAGTTCTTCCCTGGAAGCTGGCGGATAGCTCCGCACAACTCCAGGTCGAACAACGCGGCGATCACCTCCGATGACGTCCAATTGTCCAACTTCCCGATCAGTCCGTCAATATGGACCGCCTCATCCGCCCGTAGCAAGGCTAGCAGATCACGCCCAAGTCCCGCATTGGGTCCCATGGCGGACTCGATCGAACAGACGGAGGCGGCGGGCTGGGAGGAGCGGCGCGCGGCGAGCGCCTCGCGGCAGTCCAGCGGGAGCTGGTCGAGGATGTCCGTGGCTGCCTGGACGAGGTGGGCACCCTGTTTAATCAATAAGTTCGGAGCGAAGCTGAGCTTCGACGTGATGTTCCCAGGAACGGCGAACACCTCCTTGCCCTGTTCCATCGCCAGGCGGGCGGTGATGGCGGATCCGCTGTACTGCGCACCCTCCACGACGACGACGCCCGCGCTCAATCCGCTGATGATCCGGTTGCGGATAGGAAAATTTTGCGGGTGGCCCGGAGTTCCCATCGGGAACTCGGAGATCAGCACTCCCCGGGTTGCGATCTCGGCGGCGAGTCTGCGGTTCTCGGCGGGATAGATGTGATCGACGCCGGATCCGAACACCGCAGCCGTTGTGCCTCCGGCTTTGAGAGCGGCCCAGTGCGCGGCGGTGTCGATCCCCCGGGCCATGCCGGACACCACGGTCGCTCCCGCCAGAGCCAGATCGGCCGAGAGCCGGTCGGCAGCGGCAGTGCCGTATGGCGACGGCCGGCGAGTGCCGACCACGCCCACCATCACGGATCGCAGCAACGCGGTGTCGCCCAGGCAAAACAGCAGCAGCGGGGGATCGTAGAGGCTTTGCAGCGATTCCGGGTAGGCGGAGCCGAGGCACGGAACGAGGACCGCGCCGGACTTGCGGAGCAGTCGCGACTGTTCAGCGGCGTCATCAAACGTGCATCCGCTTGCGATGCTGTGGGCGGTGGCTCCGGAGAGTCCGGCGGCCATGAGCTCGGAGGCCGACGCCCGGAACACTGCATGCGGGCTCCTGTAGGACTTCACGAGCGGCACGGCTTTCTTGTCCCCGAGGCCGGGGACCATGCGGAGGGCGAGCCAATAGACCTCGTCCTCGGCGTTTGCAAGGGAGACAGCGGTGGTCATCCACTATAGTTGTGCAATTCGGGCGGAGAAAATCTCACTGGAAAATCCGGTATCATCGGAAAAATGTTGATTCTGGCTGCCGCGGTGTTCACCTCCGCGGGTTTTATGGAATTCCCCGCCGGTGTGGAGATCGGCGCGATGTCGGCGGTGGCTGTGGACCCGAAGTCCGGTGAGGCATATGTCTTACACCGCGGGCCGAAGCCGCTGCTGGCGTTCGGCAAGGACGGCAAGTTCCGGGCGGGGTGGGGCGAGGGGATGTTCAAGGTCCCGCACGGGTTGCGTGTGGACCGGACCGGCAGCATCTGGACGACGGACAACGGCAACCATCTGATCCGGAAGTTTGACCGGGAGGGGAAGCTGGTGCAGACGATCGAGCAGGGGTTCAAATCGCCCGATGATCTGGTCTTCGCCAAAGACGGGTCGATCTACGTCGCGGATGCGGGCAACGGCCGGATCGTGCACATCGGAGCGGATGGGAAGCTCATCCGGGCGTGGGGTAAGAAGGGGAAGGGGGAGGGCGAGTTCGCGCTGGCGCATTCGATGGCGATCGGCCGGGATGGGCGGATTTATGTAGGGGACCGGGGGAACCAACGGGTCCAGGTGTTCTCGCCGGAGGGGAAGTTCCTGGCCGCTTGGACGGGGTTCGGGAATCCGTACGGAGTGATGGTGCTGGGTGGGGAGTTGCTGGTGTCGGAGGGGGAGAAGCACGTGATCGTGCACCTGAATTTGGCGGATGGGAGCGTGGTCCGGCAGTGGGGAGGTCCGGAGTCGCTGCAGTTGCCGCATTTGATGTCGGTGGACGGGAAGGGGCGGCTGTACGTGGCGGAGGTGAATGGGAAGCGGGTGCAGATTTTCAGGCGGAAGTGACGGCGGAATCCGATAAGATAATAGAGATGCCTGTCATTGGTACGGTCCCCGCGCGGGAGGAGCGTGCGCGCGAGATCAGCAACGCGCTCGCCAGCGTCCGGCTGGAAGGTCTTGAGCCCACGGACGAAGCCAAGGCAATCCTTCAGCGGTATGCGGATGGTGCTCTCACTGCCGATGGAATGGGCCACGCGATAGACCAGCTCCTTGACCGCGAGTATGGACCCGTACGTCTATCCGGGACCAAACGTCCTTAAGAACCTGCGGGACATCCGCGAGTTGGAGAAGCTCGCGGAGTTCGAGGCGATCGCCACGGTCCGAAGGCTCGTTGAGCTGGAGCGAAGCGCGGTGGGCGGGAAGTTTGATATGGCCCACCTGCGGTCGATCCACCGGCACATCTTCCAGGACGTCTATCCCTGGGCCGGCGAAATCAGAACCGTGAACATCTCGCGGTCCGGGCAGTTTCCGTTCGCCTTCAGCGACCGGATCGCCGGGTGTTTGGAGACGCTGTTCAGTGCTCTCGCGAATGAGCGGTTCCTCGATGGCCTGGCCGCTGGCAAGTTCTGCAACCGGGCCGCCTTCTACATGGGCGAGCTGAATGCGATCCATCCGTTCCGCGACGGCAATGGCCGGACCCAGCGCGAGTTCATCCGGCAGCTTGCGCGCCGCAACGGATTCTCGCTGGACTGGACTCGGGTCACGCGGGACCAGATGGGCGAAGCCTCGAAGCTGAGCTTTCAGCGGGGGGATAATTCCGGGCTCGAAGAGATTCTGGTCCGGGCCGCCGTCCCGCGGTAGCATGGAGAGTGACCATGCGGCTGAAGGAAAAGGTAGCGCTCATCACGGGCGCGGCAAGTGGAATCGGACGGGAGACGGCGCTGCTATTCGCCGCCGAGGGCGCGGCAGTAGTGGCCGCCGATATCAATGACGCGGCTTGCGGCGAGGTGGCCGCGGCAATCCGGGGGGCGGGCGGCAGCGCGATCGGGGTCCACGCGGATGTGTCGCGGGCTTCCGACTGTGAGGCGATGGTGGCGGCGGCCGAGCGCGAGTTCGGGAAACTGAACGTGCTGTTCAACAACGCCGGCATCTCCCATGCCGATGATGACGACTCAATATCGACATCGGAAGCCGTGTGGGACCTGACCTTCCAGATCAACGTGAAGGGCGTGTTCCTGGGGTGCAAATACGGGATTCCGGCGTTGCGGCGCGCGGGCGGCGGATCGATCATCAATACGGCGAGCTTTGTCGCGCACCTCGGCGCGGCGACGCCACAGCTTGCCTACACGGCGAGCAAGGGCGCGGTGCTGTCGATGACACGGGAGCTGGCGGCGATCCATGCCCGCGAGGGGATCCGGGTGAACGCCTTGTGTCCGGGTCCGCTGCGGACGGAGCTGCTCATGAAGTACTTGAACACGCCGGAGAAGCAGCAGCGGCGTCTGGTCCACATTCCGATGGGAAGGTTCGGGCTCGCGAAGGAGATCGCGTACTCGGCGCTGTTCCTCGCCTCGGACGAATCGTCGTTCACCACGGGAGCGGAGTTCCTGGCCGACGGCGGAATCACGAGCGCGTACACGACACCGGAATGAGGATTCAGCGGACGGTTTCGCCGGTGGACGGATCGGTCTACCTGGAGCGGGCGCTGGCCGGAGAGGCGGAGATCGAGCGGATTCTCGACCGAGCGTCGGAGGCGCGCAAGATGTGGCGGGAGTGGACGCTCGAAGACCGGCAAGCGGTGGTCCAGCGGTTCACGGACTACATGGAGAGCCACGCCGATGAGTTCGCCGTGCCGCTGGCATGGCAGATGGGGCGTCCGGTCCGGTATGGCCCGATGGAGCTGCGGCGGGGGTTCGCCGAGCGTGCGCGGTACATGACGGGTCTTGCGAAGTCTGTGCTGCGGACCGACGTCACTGGCACGGACAAGGAGGGCTTCGAGCTGGGGAGCACCCGGGAACCGCTCGGTGTGGTGCTGATCATCGCGCCGTGGAATTATCCCTATCTGACTGCCGTGAACTCGCTGGTCCCGGCGCTGCTGGCGGGCAACGTGGTGATCCTGAAGCACTCCGCGCAGACTCCGGTGGTAGCCGAGCAGTTCGCCGAGGCGTTTCGGGCGGCGGGGATGCCGGACGGGGTGTACCAGTTTGTTCATGCGACTCACGCCGATGTGCTGCGAATGGTGTCCGATCCACGCCTGCATCTGGTGGCGTTCACCGGATCGGTGGAGGGCGGACGGGCTGTGCAGAAAGCTGCCGCCGAGGGATTCAAGCGTACGGTGCTCGAGCTCGGTGGCAAGGATCCGGCTTATGTGCGTGAGGATGCCAACCTCGGATTCACGATCGAGAACGTGGTGGATGGCGCGATGTTCAATTCGGGCCAGTCCTGCTGCGCGGTGGAGCGGGTGTACGTCCACCGGTCTGTGTACCCGAAGTTCGTCGATGGCGCGGTCGAGCTCACGCGGCAATACAAACTGGGGAATCCATTGGATCCGGAGACCACGCTGGGGCCGATGGTGCGGACAAGCGCCGCCGATTTCGTACGCGGGCAGATCGCCGAGGCGGTGTCGCAGGGCGCGCGCACGCTGTTGGAGTGGCAAGATACTCCGGGATCACCCTACCTGGCACCGCAGGTCCTGGTGGATGTCCATCACGGCATGCGGATCATGCGGGAAGAGACGTTCGGCCCGGCGGTGGGGATCATGCCGGTGGAAGACGACGCGCAGGCCGTGGAGCTGATGAATGACTCCGAGTATGGACTGACGGCTTCCGTGTGGGGCACCGAGGTGTTCCACATCCGGCAGATCGCGGACCAGCTTGATACCGGAACCGTGTTCATGAACCGGTGCGACTACCTGGAACCTTCCATTCCGTGGACCGGTGTGAAGAACTCGGGGAACTCTTCATCGAACCTATCGGTCTACGGGTTCGAGCCGTATGTGCGGCGCAAGGCCTACCACTACAGGCTCAGGCCCTGACGGGACGGTAGGGCATCGCGAGCCAGCAGGCAGCCGCGATGGCGTCGAGCACCATGACGGTGTAGAAGTAGGCGTCGGCCGATCCGGTCCAGGTGGTGAACAGCGGGAAGAGGTTGGCGCACACGAAGGATCCGATGTTGCCCGCCATGTTCATCGTGCCGGTGACGGCGCCCGAGCGTGTCCCGCCGATGTCGAGACAGAAGACCCAGCTCGGGCTGATGACCATTTCGGCTCCGAACGCGGCGACCGTGAAAGCGGCGGCGGCCCAGCCCGGACTGGAGACCAAGGGGATCGACCCGATGCCCACGGCGGAGAGCAGGAATCCGGCCATCGCGGGCAGGCGGCGCGACCACGGGCGGGTGTGTTCGCGCGCGTAGAGGCGGTCGACCAGTGTCCCCGTGCCCCATTGGGCGAAAGCGCCGACGAGCAGCGGGATCATCGTGTAGAAAGCGGCCTCGGACTGCGAGAGCGCGAAACGCTGCTTCAGGTAGGGTTGCATCCACGACAGGCACAGGAAGGTCGTGAAGTTCACGATGAAGTACTGCAGCATCGTCGGAAACATGATGGGTGCAACCAGGGAGACGGGGGCGGCGGGCGCCAGATCCGCACGGGGGGCGGTCTGCTTGTCTCGATAGCAGATCCACCAGACGAGCGCCCATGCAAATCCGGGGACGGCGAGCACGTAGAAGGTGTTGCGCCACGAGGTCCACGCGAGGAGCGAGGCCATCAGGGGAAATGCGAGGGCTGCGCCGAGACGGGATCCGGCGAAGATGACGCCGTTGGCAAGTCCGCGCTGGTTCTCAGGCATCCAGGCGTAGATGGCGCGGGCGGTTCCGGGGAAGGCTCCGGCCTCGGCGACACCGAACAGGAAACGGATGGCGGCGAGAGGCAGGAGTTGCGTGGCGGCGCCGGTGGCAGCGGTCAACACACTCCAGACGGCGACCAGTGCGGTGAGCAGGCGGCGGGGCCCCCAGCGGTCGGCCGCTGCGCCGGAGGGGATTTGGGCGAGGGCATAGCCGAGGGCGAAGGCGCTGAAGACGAGTCCGATTTGCTGGTCGGTGAGGGAGAGATCGCGCGTGAGGGAGTCCTTGGCGGAGGAGATGGCAGCGCGGTCGACGTAGGTGATCCAGGAGAGGAGGAAAAGGGACGCGAGGAGCGGCAGGCGCTTCATGGCGCGCTGGGCAGGAGAACGAGGACGAGTCCGCCGGTGGTGCAACGGGGAGAAATGAACAACGGGCTGGGCCGCGCGAACAGCCCGTCAGGAAGCGAGCGCGGATCGATCAGGCCTTCGCATTCAGCGGCAGCGGTGACCGGAGCCAAACCGGCGCTCGCTTGGACAATCGCGAGGCGCGCGTTTTGGGCGGGTGACAGCTCGGCCTTGGCCTTTTCGCGGACGGTGGAGGCCGCTGCCGCAATCTCGCGGCGGAGGTGTTCGATCTCGACGTAGCGAACTCCCAAAGCGGAGGGATCAATGGGTTCGCGCGCGGTCTCCTGGGAGATCTCGGTCTCGACCTGGCGGATGCGGGTCTCGGTGGCGAGCACCGAGCGCTGGTGGCTGGACAGCAAGTCCGAGATCGCGCGGGCCTGGGCGTCGGTGAGGTCCAGGTACAGGCGCAGGGCAAGGGGAACGGAGCTTGCGCAGAATCCCGCACCGAGGGGGTCTCTGATGATGAAGCTGGCGATCTGTGGCGGCCTCTCCAACAGACCGGCGCAGGCGGCCTCGCTCTGGAGATGTTCTGAGTGGCGGGATGCCTCGAGGGCAGGGAGCCGGGCTGTCTGTGTGGCGTTGAGGACAGCGCGGTTCCGTTTTCGCCATTCGGCCTGGTCCTCTATTGCGCCGCGCCGTAGCATCTCGATCTCGGCGTAGCGGTCGCCGAATGCAAGCGGGTCGAGCGTTGGTTTGCGGCGCTCCGCGGCGAGCTCGTTCTGAATATCGGCTGTGCGGCGCTGGCGGGTGGCGAGCGAGCGGTCCAGGTCCTGGCTGCTGCGGACGAGTTGGTCGACCTGGGCAGCCGTGAGTTCCAGGTAACGCTCGAGTTCGGGGTTGAAGCGCGGTTGAGCGTTGAGGGCGGGGATCGCGAGCAGTGGGAGGAGCGCCCGGAGTCTCATGCAGACAGTATCGCGCAACCGGTCCGTTTGAAATGCGAGAGCAAGAGTGAATTCCGGTGGGTTTCGGGCAACCGGGCCGTGGACGGCCGGGATGCTACGTCTTGGTGCGCGCACCACGCCGTCTTGTGGAGGCGTCCGCCGTCGTGCTCCAGCCGCCGGATCATTCTCGCAGCCTCACCTCAGGCGTAGCAGCCGCTGAGGCCCGGTACAATGTCTGAATGATCCCCCGGATCCTTGCTGGGACCCTCTTCTTGTTTTCCGCATTCGCCGACGTACGAAACTGCGCCTGCGACGTCCAAAAACCTGAGACCATGGCGGGGCGCGAGTGCAGTCTGTGCAAAGAGGCGCAAGCCCGCCAGCAGGGTCCGGACGTTTTTTTCCTGAAGGACATCAACCCTCGCAAGGCCAACCGGACGCTAGCCCTGCCCAAGTCGCACTCCGCGGGTGGGCATCCGCTGGCCAAGATGTCCAAAACCGAGCAGGCCAAGCTGTGGGAGGCCGCCGTCGCCAGAGCCAAGGAACTGTGGGCGGACGAGTGGGGAGTAGCCTACAACAGTGAAAAAGACCGGACCCAGTGCCACGCCCACGTCCACATCGGAAGGCTGCTCAAGGGTCTTGCGCCGGGGAAGTTCTACGACGTCGACCATCCGTCGCAGATCCGTGTGCCGGCCGACGGAACCGGAGTGTGGGTGCACGGGGTGGAGGGAAAAATCCGCGTCCATTACGGCGAGGGAATCACGGAGACGGCCTTGTTGCGGTAGCGTAGAAAGTGACACCATGAGTCTTGTCGATATCGCCAAGCCGCCAACGGCGGACAATGCGGCCATCCACCTGAGCCCTCGCGACAACATTGCCGTCGCACGGGTAGCCCTGTCCGCCGGCCAGAGGGTCCGCGTGAACGGGTCGGAGGTGACCTTACGCGACCCGATCCCGATGGGGCACAAACTGGCGCTCCACGCCGTCGCTCCGGGCGGCACCATCATCCGCTACGGGCAAGTGATGGGACG
>VFZX01000270.1 GCA_016871015.1 Acidobacteriota bacterium
CACACTGAACCGCTCGGCTGTCTCCTCAACCGTGTCCCCTTCTTGACGCGCCGCAATCACCCGCCTACGCAGGTCAATTCCTAGGGCCCTAGCCATTCTCAGTTGGCGGATTCGCGTGGAGCTTTTTATTATACGTGAAAATGCTCTAATCTGATGAGCCGGCTGATGGGGATTCTCTTGATGACAGTGGCCATCCAGTTCGTGATCGACAGTCTGCGGGAGCTGGGGCTGGTCCGCTAAACTGTCGGCATATGGGCAAGTTGATCGTAGGAACGTTGCTTGCCGTGGCCGCCGCTTGGGGGCAAGGCAGCTCGAACAAGACCCGGAACGAGGTTGAAGCCTTCAACCCCAACATCGTCCGCGCCGAACAGCACTTCGGAGAGACAGGCGGACAGCAGGTGGGCGGAGTCGTCGACGGACAATTGGTGATGTGGGGTCTCCCCGGAGGGAATGCGGTCGGGGTTCTGCGTTGTCCTGGAAACCAGGCGATCGTCGGCGCAAGAGTCGTGCGTGGCAGCGCGCTGGACTACCTGGGATTGATCTGCGCCACGCCGCGGATGCACAAGTACAGGAACCGCCAGTATTGGGCCTGGCCTCCGAATGGCGCGACCTACGGCCCAGGAGTCGGGAACGCCGCAGGAGGTAGCAACGCCTTTGACCTGGTCTGCTCGTCCCAGTACATGGTGAGCGGTTTCCTCGCCTATACGCGCGACAACGGCAAATTCCTCTACGACATTCAACTCGAGTGCGGCCTGCTTCTCAACGGCCCCGTCCTTTCCCTGAGCGGCTTCAACGAGGCCCCATTTGGCTACCCCGTCTTCCAGCGACAGGCACAGCGGACCCGCAACGACAACAACTTCAGCCGGATTACCGGCCAGCGGCAGGGCATAGTGCAGTACCGCACCTGGGCGTCGCGCCTAGTGAACGGCCAACGCACGCCCTACATGACCGGATCCGGTTACGACGCGATTCAACCGATGACCCTGTGCGACGATGGCGGCGCGTCCGGAATCTCCTATGGGCTCGGCCTTTTCGGCATGACCCGCACCAAAGTGGTGCAGGCGGTCGCGCTGTACTGCGCGGGTTCCGGCGTCACCGACACCCACGCCGCGCGCAAGGACGAGTTCACCTACTGACGCGTGCCGTTCGACGTCTCCTTTGAGGCTCCCATCTGGGCCTATGACGGACCCGGGGGATGGCACTTCGTCACCCTGCCGAAGCGCCTGTCCCACGAGATCCACGCCTCGGCCGCCACTGCCGCGAAGCCCGGGGGATCGCTCCCCGTAACCGCCATCATCGGCGCCACGCGTTGGAAGACGTCGATTTTCTGGGACCGCAAGCGCGATGCCTACTTGCTGCCGGTGAAGGCGGCGGTCCGGACCAAGGAACAACTGCGCGAGGGCGACTCGCCGGAAATCGCGCTCGTTGCGGGGTTTACGATCGGGTAGACTGGCTCCAATGAGCCGCATCCTCCTGCTTCTCGCTGCCACGACTCTGTCCGGCCAATCGCGCTTCGACCGCCTCATGCGCGACATCCTCATCTTCGACGCCCACATCGACACCCCGCGCTACGTCTTCGACGAAGGATACCGCTTTGCAGACGAGCATTCCTACTACGAACTCGACATCCCCCGCATGCGCAAAGGCAAGCTCGGCGCCGTCATGTTCGGCGTCTACGTCCAGCCTCAGGACTACCCCGAAGCCGCCTGGGCCGAACGCGCCTTCGAAGTGGTCGACGCGTTTCACGAGGAGGTCCGCCGCAGCTCCAAGGACATGGAGGTCGCCCTCACCGCCGCCGACGTCGAGCGGATCCACAAGTCCGGCAAGCTCGCCGCCATGCTGAGCCTCGAAGGCGGCCACATCATCAAGGACAGCCCGGCCCTGCTGCGCAACTTCTACCGGCTGGGAGTCCGGTACATGACGCTCGCCCACTTCCAGACCAACAACTGGGTGGACTCGATGACCGGCGCCGCGCGCCATAACGGCATCAACAAGCTCGGCCGCGAGATGATCTCGGAAATGAACCGCATGGGCATGATGCTCGACGTCTCCCACATCTCCGACAAAGCCGTGCTCGACGCGGTGGAGTTCAGCCGCGCCCCCGTGATCGCCTCGCACTCCTCGGTCAAGTCGATCGCGCCGATCCCCCGCAACATGCCCGACGACGTGATCCGCGCGGTATCCCGCCGCGGCGGCGTCATCTGCATCAACTTCCACGCCGGGTACCTCAACGAAGCCGCGCACGACGTCTACATCCGTAACCGTCCGGCGCGCGACGCCGAGATCAAGGCCCTGCTCGAAAAGGAGAAGTCGAACCCCAAGCGATGGGAGATGGTCCGCGCGATCCAAAAGCGGTACTTCGAGAAGATGCCCAAAGTGCCCGTGAAGGAGCTGCTCCGGCACATCGACCACATCGCCAAGCTGGCTGGTCCCGACCATGTCGGCATGGGCTCGGACTTCGATGGCATCTCCGGCATGACGCCCGCCGGGATGGAGGACGTCTCCAAGTACCCGGTGATCGTACGCGGACTCATCGACATGGGATACTCTGACACTGATATTCGCAAGATCATGGGCGGCAACCTGTTGCGCGTGCTCAAAGCAGTGGAAGCCGCCGCCATCAAGTAGGAGGTCCCATACATGGTCCGAAGACGTGAGTTCATCGCCTCCGCGGCCGTGGCGCCCTTGCTCAGCGCCGCGCCTGGCCGCAAGAAAATCGCCTGCCTGTCCAGCACCTACCATGTCCGTTCCCACTCGGACAACTTCATCACCCGGTTCCTTGAAGGCTACTGGATCATGGACAAGTACCACGAGCCGCCCTTCGACGTCGCGTCGCTCTACATGGACCAGATCCACCCAGCCGACATCGGCGGCAAGCTGTCGCAGGCCTACGGATTCCCCATCCACAAGACAATCGCCGACGCCCTCACGCTTGGGACCGGCAAACTCGCCGTCGACGGCGTGATCCTGATCTGCGAGCACGGCCAGTTCCCGCACAACGAAAAGAACCAGCAGCTCTACCCCCGCTACGAATACTACGAGCAAGTGGTGAAGGTCTTCCAGGACTCCAAACGCTCCTGCCCCGTCTTCGTCGACAAGCACCTCTCCTACGACTGGAAGAAGGCCAAGCAGATGTATGACTGGTCCCGCCAGTTGAAGTTCCCGCTCATGGCCGGATCGAGCGTGTCGGTCACTTTCCGGCGTCCAGCGCTGGACATCCCGCTCAACTCGGACCTGGAAGGCGCCGTGTCCGTGGGCGGCGGATGGGTGGCCGACGGCGGACTCTTCCATATCCTCGAAGCGCTCCAGGCCCTGACCGAGCGCCGCAAGGGCGGTGAAGTGGGCGTGCGATCGGTGCAGCTCCTCAAAGACGACCAGGTGTGGAAGGGCGCGCAAGAAGGACTCTGGCGGCGCGACCTGCTCGACGCCGCATTGGCCGCGGCCGAAAAGGTCGAGCCGGGACGCCCCGAGGACGTCAAGCGTCCGGTGGCCTGCGTGGTCGAGTACCGGGACGGATTCCGCGCCGCGGCGATCGCGCTCGGCGGAAAGGTCAGCGAATACCTGGTGGCGGTGAAGCGGAAGTCCGAGCCCAAACCCGAGGCGGCGGTCTGCTACATCCCGTCTGAGAATTCGAACAACTTCAGTATGCTCGTGCACGGGATCACAGAGATGATCAGCACCGGCAAGCGTCCCTACGCGGTTGAGAGGACCTTGCTTACCACGGGTGCACTGTCGTTCTTGATGGAATCCGGACACCAGAACGGCAAGAAGATCGAGACTCCGGAGCTGAAGATCGCCTACAAATCGCCAGCGAAATCGTACTTCGCCCCGGGAGTGGGCTCCTAATGCTCGAAGAAAAGCACCCAGACTTCTGGAAGGTAGTGGACCGCAACGCGCAGGTCACCAAAGTTGCGGGCGGATTCCAGTTCACCGAAGGCCCCGTGTTCAGCCGCCGGGGATACCTGTTGTTCAGCGACATCCCGCCCGAAAAGATCATGAAGTGGGAGCGCGGCCAGCTCACCACGTTCCGCGAAAAATCGAACCGCGCCAACGGACTCACGTTCGACCATCAGGGCCGGCTGCTCACATGCGAGGGCGGCGGACGCGTCACGCGGACCGAGAAGAACGGCAGCATCACCGTGCTCGCCGCGCAGGGACTCAAGGCGCCGAACGACCTGGTCTACAACATCGACCAGACCATCTACTTCACCGATCTGCCTGGGTCCAAGGTGTACAAGATCTCACGCAAGGGCGACCTGGCCGTTGTCGCCGAGGATTGCGTTGGGCCGAACGGCGTGGCGCTCAGTCCGAATCAGCAGCAGCTTTACGTCGCCGACGGGAAGCGCCGCATGGTCCGCATCTACGGCATCCGCCCCGACGGCACGCTCACCAACGGACGCCATTTCGCCGACACCCGTTGCGACGGGCTCAAGACCGACGAGGCCGGAAACGTCTGGTGCACCGGCGAGGGCGGCATCTGGATCTTCGACGCCGCAGGCAAGCACCTGGGGATCATCCGCACGCCCGAGAATCCCGCCAACTGCTGTTTCGGCAGCGGATTCTCCGGTCTCTACATCACCGCGCGGACCTCGCTCTACCACGTGCCCACCAAGGTCCCGGGAACGAGAACCTTCTAATGAAGCTGGCCGCGTTATTCGCCGCGGGCTCGTTGATTGCCGCCGAGCCCCAACACATCAAGGTCTACGAGGAACCCGGCAGGTTCGGCGGCTGGCCCGCCAACCATGGGATCTGGAACTGGGGCGACGAGATCCTGGTGGGCTTCAGCGCCGCCTGGTTCCAGAGCAAATCACCAGACCGCCACCAGATGGATTCCTCCAAGCCCGAGGAGCCCCGCCTGGCGCGCTCGCTCAACGGCGGTGTCAACTGGACCATCGAAGCGCCCGCCAGCCTCCTGCCTCCCGAGCAAGGGGGAAAGCAGCCCGAGGACCTCAAACGTCCCATGAATTTCCAGACGCCGGGATTCGTGATGACCATCCGCTTCACGGACATCCACAAGGGTCCGTCACGGCTGTGGTACAGCATCGACAAGGGCAAGACGTGGCTCGGTCCATACAACTTCCCGCTGTTCGGCGCCGAAGGGATTGCGGCCCGCACGGATTACATCGTGAACGGCAAACACGATGCGCTCGTTTTCCTCACCATGTCCAAGTCCAACGGGCGCGAAGGACGGCCGGTCTGCGTGCGGACCAACGATGGCGGACTCACCTGGAAGCTCATCGCCCGGATCGGCAAGGAGCCGCCGGGATTCTCGATCATGCCGTCGTCGCTGCGCGTGGGTCCCGGTGAGCTGCTCACGCTGGTCCGCGTGAAGAACGAGCCCAGCAATTGGGTCGAGCAGTACCGCTCCATCGACGACGGGTTGAGCTGGACCTCGGAGGGCAAGATCGCCAATACTGGGGCGTTCAGCGGGAATCCGCCGCATCTGATCCGGCTCAAGGATGGCCGCTACTGCGTGACGTACGGGCACCGGTCGAAGCCCTTCGCGATCCGCGCCAAGATCAGCCGCGACCAGGGCAAGACCTGGGGCGAGGAGATCACGCTCCGTGACAACGCGGCTGCCTGGGACATCGGATATCCGCGCAGCGCCCAGATCGGGGACGGCAAAGTGGTGACGCTCTACTATTACAACGACGCGCCGCACCGCGAGCGGTTCCTGGCGGCGACCATCTGGGACCCCGGCCGGTGAACCTGATCGCAGGCCTGCACCCCGTGGTCGAGGCCCTTCGCGGGAAACGGCCGCTCGACCGCGTGGTGGTGGCCAAGGGCGCTGGTGGAGCGAGGCTGCAAGAGGTGATCGACCTGTGCCGCGCGGCGTCCGTTCCGGTGAGATTCGAGCCCCGCGCCGCGCTCGACCGCCTCTGCGCCGGTGTGCCGCACCAGGGCGTCGCCGCCTTCCCCGCGGCCTCCGCCAGCCAATACGCCGATCTCGAGGACCTGCTGCCTGCCGCGCGGATGATCGTGATGCTTGACGGGATCGAGGATCCGCACAATCTCGGCGCGATCGCGCGCACGGTCCATGCGGCGGGCGGCGATGCGATCGTGATTCCGGAACGCCGCGCGGCGGGTGTCACGGCGGCGGTGGAGAAAGCCGCCGCGGGCGCGCTCGCGCATCTGCCCGTGGTCCGCGTCGTGAATCTGAATCGCGCGATGGAGCAGGCCAAGGAAGCCGGGTTCTGGATCTATGGACTCGATGAGCGGGGCCAGTGGACCTACGATCAGATCGAGTACAACCCGCCGACCGTGCTGGTAGCCGGCGCCGAGGGAAGGGGTCTGCACGAACAGGTGAAGAAGCACTGCGACGATTTAGTGCGGATCCCTTTGGCCGGAGCGATCGCGTCACTCAACGTGTCGGTGGCACTCGGGATCGCAATTTTCGAATGGAAACGGCGCTCCCGGGCCAAATAGACTAAACGCCGGGTTACCGCCGCGCGGACTCGAGATAGGTCTCAAGCACCTGGCGGGCGGTGCGTTCCCAACTGAACCGCCGCACCTGTTCATTGCCCGCGGCGATCAGCCGGGCGCGCAGGTCCGGACCGGTGAGCACGTCTTTCATCGCCCGCGCGATCTCGAACACGTTCTCCGGATTCACCATGATGGCGGCGTTTCCGACCACCTCAGGCAGGGAGCTGCAGTTGGACGTCACCACCGGAGTCCCGCAGGCCATGGCTTCGAGTGGCGGCAGTCCGAATCCTTCGTGCAGGGACGGAAACGCGAACAGCTCGGCCGATTCGTAGAACGCGCGCAGCGTGTCGAACGGAACGTAGCCGAGGAAGCGCACCAGCGGTCCCAGCCGGGCCTGAACAGCGGCGCGCCGGACCTCGGGATGTTGCGAGATCTCATCTCCAATGATCACCAGGCGAAGCTTCTCCAAGCGTTCGCCGCCCGGCTCGCCCGCGATCTCAGACCGGAGGACCGAGAACGCCTCAATGAGCCGCGGCAGGTTCTTGGTCTTGTGAATCTTGCCCGCGTACAGCACATAGGGGAAGTCGATCTGGTAGCGCTGGAGCAGGCGGCGCCGCTCGTGCTCCCAGGCGCCGGGTCCGGCGGCACGCGAGTCGGCTGGTACGTCGTGGCTGGCAAACCTCGGGTCTGGTGCATTGTAGATCCGCCGGATGTGATCGTGGGGGATGCTCAGCACGGTCTCGATCGAGCGCCGGGTTGCGCTCGACACGGTGATCACCCTGGCAGCGCGCAACAGGCTGCGGCGGGCGTGTGAAAGGCTGATTTGGTTCCGGAGACCATCGCCGCCAAACAGTTGCCGGCTCATGTCGTGCACCGTCACCACGTAGGGCCGGGGCATGAAGAATGGCACCCGGTTGAGGGGGATATGGCACAGGTCGGCGCGAAGCCCGCGGAGGTAGGCGGGAAACGCGAAGTGATCCACCTTCTCGATGTCGCGATGCCAGTACATCGATTGCTGGAAGTTTGCGGGAAGCTTCGGGAGCTTGTGCTTTTCCGACGGCAGACAGACCAGGGTGTACTGATTTTCCGCGTCTATCTTCGCCAGCGCCTCGACCAGGTTCCGGATGTAGGTGCCGATTCCGAAATCCTGGACGTGGCGCGCGTCGATGACGATGCGGATCGCCACCGGTCTAGACGGCCGCCACGGCCGCGGCCTGTTTCCATTCGTACAGCGGGAACCGGTCCGTCAGCGCGGCTACGCGCCGCTGGACCGCCGTAATGACGGGATCAACGTTCTCCGGGCCGCGCGCCAGGCCGTCGAGAACCTGGGCGATCGCGGAAGCGACTTCACGCATTTCCGGCTCGCCGAACCCGCGCGTTGTCACAGCGGGGCTGCCCAGCCGGATTCCGCTCGGATTAAGGGGTTTATTGGTGTCAAACGGGATCGTGTTCTTGTTCACCGTGATGTAGGCACGGTCGAGCGCGTGCTCGGCTTCCTTGCCCTTGATCCCCTTGGAGAATACATCCACCAGCACCAGGTGCGTGTCCGTGCCGCCCGAAACGATCCGGTATCCGGCGTCCTGCAGACCCGCGCCGAGCGCAGCCGCGTTGAGCCGGACCTGCCGCTGGTAGACGCGAAACTCAGGCGTCAACGCTTCGAGGAAACAAACGGCTTTGGCCGCCATCACATGGCACAACGGGCCTCCCTGGGCGCCAGGGAACACCGCGCGGTCAATCGCGGCCCCGTACTTCTCCCGCGCGAGGATGAGGCCAGACCGCGGTCCGCGCAGCGTCTTGTGCGTCGTCGATGTCACGATATCGGCCCAGTCGCACGGGTTGGGATACTCGCCCGCGGCCACCAGTCCCGAGAAGTGGGCCATATCGACGAGCATGAGCGCACCCGCCGCGTCCGCGATCTGGCGGAACCGGGCGAAATCGATGATGCGCGGATAGGCGCTGCCGCCACCGATGATCATTTTGGGCTTGTGCTCAGCGGCGAGGGCCGCCAGCTCGTCGTAGTCGATCAGCTCGGTGTCCTTGCGCACGTGGTAGGGGATCACGCGGTAGGTCTGGCCGGAGAAGTTCAGGTGATGTCCGTGCGTGAGGTGTCCACCGTGGCTCAGATCGAGCCCGAGGATCGTGTCGCCGGGCTGCAGGACGGCGGCATACGCGGCGGCATTGGCTTGGGATCCGGAGTGCGGCTGGACATTGGCGTACTCGGCGCGGAACAGCGCTTTCGCCCGGTCGCGCGCGAGGTTTTCGACGGTGTCGATGTGTTCGCATCCGCCGTAGTAGCGCTTGCCCGGATAGCCCTCGGCGTACTTGTTGGTCATCACGCTTCCGGTGGCCTCAAGCACCGCCTCTGAAGTGAAGTTCTCGCTGGCGATCAGTTCCAGGCGCGTATTCTGGCGGTCCAACTCGGCGCGGATCGCTTCATAAACGGCCGGATCTGTCTCGGCGAGCGACCTCGCCATTCTTTGCTGCTCCGTCATTCGTGATTAGCCTCTTCCTGTTCCAACTGTTTCATTTTCTGGATACGGCGCGAGTGGCGTCCGCCGTCGAATCCGGTGGCGAGAAATACGTCAAGCATCTGTTCGGCGGCTGGCTGGCTGGAGAACCGGGCGCCGATGGCGAGCACGTTGGCGTCGTTGTGAGCACGGGTGACGCGGACCTCCTCCGCATCGTAGGCGAGCGCGGCGCGCACTCCGCGGATCTTGTTGGCAGCCATCGACATCCCGACGCCGCTCGAACAGACGAGCACGCCCCGTTCCGCCTCGCCCGAGGAGACGCGGCGGCCCACCGCGGCGGCGAAATCCGGGTAGTCGACGGAGTCCAGTGAATCCGTGCCAAGATCCTCCACCTGGTGGCCTTGGGCGATTAATCTCTCGCGAAGTACCTGCTTCAAATTGAAGCCGGCATGATCCGCCGCAATAGCGATTTTCATGGGCGGGAATCTCGATTTTAGCATGTTAGACTGAAGGGACCCTCCTTTCGGAAATCCCTAAAAATCGATGCGCTGGAGCAAGCTTTTTATCCCCACCTTGCGGGAAGATCCCGCCGACGCTGAAGTGATCAGCCACAAGCTGCTGGTCCGCGCCGGATACATCCGCCAGTTGGGCGCCGGGATCTACAATTACCTGTTTCTGGCGCAGCGGTCGATCAACAAGATCATCGCGATCATCCGCCAGGAGATGGACGCAATCGGCGCCCAGGAGATGTATTTGCCGGGGCTGAATCCGGCCGAGGTGTGGCAGGAGTCCGGCCGGTGGGACGTGATGGGCCAGAACATGTTCCGGCTCAAGGACCGGTTCCAGCGCGATCTGTGCCTGGGCATGACGCACGAGGAGGTCATGACGGCGATCGCGCGCGGCGAGTTGCGGTCCTACAAGCAGCTTCCGCAGATCTGGTATCAGATCCAGACCAAGTTCCGGGATGAGCCGCGGCCGAAGAGCGGACTGTTGCGGGTCCGGCAGTTCATCATGAAGGACTCCTACACGTTCGACATGGACGCCGGGGGGCTGGATCGCGCCTACGATTTGCACTATCAGGCGTACTGCAAGATTTTTGACCGCTGCGGGCTTGAATACACGTCGGTCGAGGCGCATTCGGGATCGATGGGCGGATCGCAGTCGCGCGAGTTCATGGTCCGGTGCGAGGCGGGCGAGGATTACGTGGTGCTGGGGCCGAAGTCCGGCTACTCGGCGAACCTGGAGATGGCGGTGTCGAACCCCGTGCCGGCGGCGGCACCGGACCCTGATGGGGAGCTTGCGCCCGAGGAGTTCCACACGCCGGGGCGCAAGACGATCGCCGAGGTGGCCGCGTTCACAGGCCTGCCGGAGACGTCGCAGATCAAGAGCCTGGTGATGACAAGTGACGGCAAGCCGGCGCTGTGCCTGCTGCGCGGCGATCACCAATTGTCCGAGACCAAGCTCACCGGTGTGCTGGGGGCGGGCGAAGTCCGGCCGGCGCATCCGGAGGAGATCCGCGATTGGTTTGGCGCGGGTGCGGGATCGCTGGGACCAGTCGGGGTTTCGAACATGCGCGTGCTAGCGGATACCGCGTTGCAGGGGCGGAGGAACATGATCTGCGGTGCGAACCGGGACGACTACCATCTACGCAACGTGACACCGGGGAAGGATTTCCAGTGCCAGTGGGCGGACCTGCGGCAGGTGGCCGCGGGCGAGACGCACCGCGAGACCGGAGAGACGCTGGAGGTCCACAAGACGGTCGAAATCGGGCATATTTTCAAGCTGGGCTACAAGTATTCCGAATCGATGGGATTGCGGGTGCTGGATGAGTCTGGTAAGGAAGTGACGCCGATCATGGGTTCGTATGGGATCGGTGTGGAGCGGATTTTGTCGTCGGCTGTGGAGTTGTATCACGACAAGGATGGGATCGTGCTGCCCGCCGCGATCGCGCCCTTTGACGTGGTGGTCACGCCTGTGAACAACGCGGATGCGGCGCAGCGTGAAGCGGCCGGGCGGATCTATGCCGAGTGCAAAGCGGCGGGGCTGGATGCGCTGCTCGATGACCGGGACGAGCGGCCAGGGGTGAAGTTCAAGGATGCGGACTTGATTGGGATCCCGTACCGGATTACGGTGGGGAAGAAGCTTGCGGGCGGGCAGGTGGAACTTGTGGAGCGGAAGGGGAAGAAGTCGCAGGACGTGGCTGTGGACGGCGCCGCGGAAGCAGTCCGCGGGATGGTGGCTTTGTAGGCTGCCTGCCGCTCAGGGCGCTCTCAATTGACGCCCCACTCCAGTAGCCATCTAGCCTAGGAGCCTGTCCGAGAATTCCCGAACATCGTGGGAACGGATAGAACAAAACCAGTACATAATGTTTTATGCCCAAGGGGTACCGCGCCTACAACCCGGACCAGGATCTGCTACTGCCACCGAGCT
>VFZX01000271.1 GCA_016871015.1 Acidobacteriota bacterium
TTGGTGCCGGCTGTGATTCCATGCGGGCAACCTACCATGCCGCTCCCGCACACCATGCCAAAACCGGAACTTTCTACTTTGCCAGCATCCGGAACTTTCTATTTTGCGCCGACAATTATATCATCAGTTGATCGAACGTTACCACTCCGCGACCGAGCCGTCGTCATGGAAAACGCGCGCCATCGGACGCGTGCCGCCGAACGGATACCTCTTGAGCGCGTCTTCGGTCAAGTCGAATCCCAGTCCCGGCTTGGTGGGGAGTGGGAACTTGCCCTTCACCATGCGCATAGCAGGGAACCCGAGCCATTCCTCCCATACCTTCTCCTTCGTCTCCGGCTCGATGCCCGAACAGATCTCCTGTACCAGGAAGTTCGGAGTCGCCGCGTCGACGTGAACCGTCGCCAATCCGCCAATCGGACCCTCGCAGGCGTGCGGTGCCATCGAAATCCCCGACGCTTCGGCGATCGCGCCCGCCTTCCACAGCGCCGTAATGCCGCCGACATGGTTGATGTCGCACTGCAGGATGTCGATTACGCCGAGCTCGATCAGCTCACGGCACGAGAAGTGCGCCACGGCCCGCTCTCCGGTGGCAATCGGCGTGGTGGAGCGGCGCGCGATCCGCGCCATCGCCTTGACGTTCTCCGGCGGACACGGCTCCTCGACAAACAACAGGTTCAAGGGCTCCACTTCCTTGATCAGGATCGCCGCCACCGACGGGCTGGTCTTGGCATGGAAGTCGACGCCGATATCGATGTCGGGACCCAGATTCTCGCGCATCATCTGCATGTGCTTCACCGCGCGGTTGATCTTGGTGTTGGTCTCGATCCACTCGTAGTAGAGCGGAATGCCGGTCTTCACGCACGTGACACCGAGGCTCTTGGCCTGGTCCCGCAGCTTCTGCAGCGCTTCGGGCGTCCCCGCGCGGACATGGTAGTAACCGCGCACCCCGGCCGGATCCGATGGCCCGCCCAGCAGTTTGTAAACCGGCATGCCGAGCAGCTTTCCCCGAATGTCCCACAGTGCCTGGTCAATACCCGACATCGCCGATCCCATCACCGGTCCCGCGCGGTAAAAGCTATGCACGTACATCGACTGCCAGTGGTGCTCGACAAGCATCGGATCCGCGCCGGTCAGGAACTCCTTGAAATCATCGACGCAGGCGATCACCGCGCCCGCCTTGCCTTCGAGCGTCGCCTCGCCCCAACCCACCACGCCTTGATTGGTCTCAATCTTGACGAACACATACGGGCGGTCGGAATCCGGCGTCAGCGACACGCCGAACACTTTGACGCCGGTGATCCGGACCTTGGTGCCGACGCTGTGCAACGCCGCCGCACCCACGGGTCCTGACATGGCGGCCTGCGGTGCGAGCGCGCATCCGCAACCGTCGGCTGCGGGTAAGCGGCTGCCTGCCGCGCCAGCGATTCCGAGTCCACTGAGGAAATGGCGGCGGATCATGCGGCCTCCTGGTAGCGCGTGAGCGCTTGTTCATTCACGGTGATTCCGAAGCCGGGCCCGGTGGGCAGCGCCAGGAATCCGCCGGTGACCTTTTCGATCGCGTCGCCCGCGATTGCCCGCCGCATGTCGATGTCGGACTGTGCGCCAGGCAGCGGCACTTGCTGGATGAAAAAGTTCGGCAAGCTCGCGGCCAGGTGCAGCGCCGCTGCCGTCGCCACCGGACCTCCGTTGTGATACGGCGCAACCGCCACGTAATAAACCTCGGCGATTGCGGCGATACGCCGGATCTGCGAGATCCCGTGGACCGCCAGGTCTGGCCGCAGCAGGTCCACCGCGTCTTCTGACAGCAGGTTCTGGAATCCCTGCGCGTCCCCGACCGTGCGCCCGAATCCGAGCGGAGTTACATTCTCGCCGGCGATCTTGCGGATCGCGCCGAGGTTGAGCACGCCGCACGGCTCGTCAAACCACAGCATGTGGAACGATTCAAGCTCGGCGGCCACCGACTGCGCGTCGCCTGGGGTGAACGCCCCAGCGGCATCGAGCACGAAATCCGAGTCCGCGCCCGCCGCATTGCGCATCATGTTCATCAGGTTCCGGATCCTGTTCATGTAGGCCTTGCCCTGGTTGCGCCATTCGGTGGGAACAGCCGGAACCAAGAACGCCTTGTAGCCCGCGGTCTGAGCCCGGTCAAGCGCCGCCGGACCCTCCAGCCGCGCAATCGCGCGTGCCTTGAAACGCGTGGGTCCTCCGAGCACCTGGTACACCGGAGCCTTTGACAGCTTGCCCAGCACGTCAAGCTGCGCCATGTTGACTGCCGCCCGGATCGCGCGAGCCTGACCCAGCTTGCGCCAGGCGATCTCGTACGCCGATGCCATGGTTCCCACGACCGCATCCCGGGCTGCCGCGAACTCGGCGCGTGTGAATTCGCCGCATTCACCCCAACCGGCCAGTCCGCCGCGGGTTTCGATCTTGACCAGCGTGTAGCGCCGGCCTGACCCCGGCTCGCGCAGGGGAAACGCGCGAATTTTCCGGATTTCCAGCGGATCGTTGCCCGCCGCTTGGGCCTGCAGCGCGATCCCGGCGTGGAGCCGCGCCCGTCGCATCAAAATTGGATTCGCCATCGGCACAGTATACTAGACGCGATGAAGCGGAGCGTACTCTCGATAATGGCCGCCGCCACTTGCTTCGGCGGCGCGGAAGAGTTCAATGGGCGCTGGAACCTCAAGGCCGCCAACGAACCGCGCAACCGCGCCTGGTGGCTCGAAGTGACCGGCGCCGGGACTTCCGCGATGAAGGGACGTTTTGTCGGCGCACCCGGCGGACAATTGGACGAGATCCCGTCGATCCGCATCGAGGGCGGGGAACTGGTGTGGATCTTCGAGCGCGGCTATGAACCCGGCAAGCCGAAGGGCAAAGGAATCTACCGTGCCCGGCTGTCGGGCGGCCGGCTCCAAGGGACCTTCGATGTCGAGGGCAATCCGGCCCGGCACCTTACCTTCACCGGCAAACGTGCTCCGGTGCTCAAGGACCGCGATGACGGCAAATGGAAATCTGGAACTCCAGTCGAACTGTTCGATGGCAGGAGCCTCAACGGCTGGGCGTCGCGATTGCCCGGCGGTCCATTGCAGTGGCGTGTTGAGGATGGACTTCTAAAGAACAACGACAAGGCTGCCGACATCGTCTCCAGCGCGAGCTTCTGGAACTTCCGCTTGCACGTCGAGTACCGCGTGGGACCCAAGAGCAACTCCGGCATCGGACTCCGGGGGCGCTACGAAGTGCAGATCTATGAGGATTACGGACGCGCACCCGACGGACACACCAATGGGTCCGTCTACAGCCGCATCGTCCCGTCGGTGAACGCCAGCAAGCCCGCGGGGGAATGGCAAACGTTCGACATCACGATCATAGGACGGACAGCCACGGTGATTCTCAACGGCAAGACGATTATTGACCGCAAGGAAGTCGAAGGTCTCACCGCGATGGCCAACGATCCCGACGAGGACAAGCCCGGTCCAATCAGCCTGCAAGGCGACCACGGTCCGGTGGAATTCCGCAAAATTACGGTGACACCCCTGGTCCGGTAGGGTCTGCTCCGCTATACTGAAATCCCCATCCATCCAACCTCAGGAGGTTTCTGTAACACAATGAATCCGGAACAGGCAGTTTTTCTGCTCCATTTTTTGAAAGGCAGCCACGATTTCGAGATGCCCGTCACGGCGAAGGTGCTGGGTGCGGTCCCGGAAGACCAGAAGGGCTTCAAGCTGGACGGCAAGTCGAAGACCGCGGTCGAAATCGCCTACCACATCGCTAACGCCGAGGCTTGGTTCCTCAAGTCAGTGCTCGCGGGCGAGTTTCCGATGGAAGCCGAGTCCGTGCCGGAAGGCACAACCATCGCCAGCATCGTCGAGAACTACAATGCGACCGTCCCCGGGCTATGGGCCCAGGTGCCGGCAATGAGCCCGGAGAAACTGGCCACACCGCTCAATTTCTTTGGCATGTTCAACATGCCCGCCGTTGCCTACCTGAACTTCATGCTGAACCACACGATCCATCACCGCGGACAGCTTGCCGCCGGCCTCCGGCCGATGGGATCCAAGGTTCCGTCGATCTACGGTGGCAGCGCCGACGAACCTCTGAAGATGTAGCGATTCATGCCGAGTCCGGTCAGCCGCCGCCTGCTCTTGAGCGCCGGTCTGGCCGGACTCACACGCAAGTCCGAAGCCCAGGTCACTGGCGGCTTCATCGATCAATCCCATCTCGCCGGACACCGGCTGCGCGACCGCGCGGCATTTGAGTCCGCCCGGCGGACCATCCGCAAGCCCATCGTGATCGTCGGGGGCGGTATGGCCGCCTTGTGCGCCGGATGGCGTCTCACCAAGCGCGGATTTCGCGACTTCGTGATCCTGGAGATGGAGCAGCAGGCCGGAGGCAACTCCCGCTGGGGTGAAAACGAAATCACGCCGTACCCGTGGGCGGCGCACTACGTCCCCGTTCCATCCCGGGAGTCCACCCTGGTGCGCGAACTCTTCACCGACCTGGGTCTCCTCGCTGACGGCGTTTGGGACGACCGCTATTTGTGCCACTCGCCTCAGGAACGGCTCTACCACCACGGCCGCTGGCAGGAAGGGCTCGAGCCGGAAACCGCCGTCACACCGGCGATGCACGCGCAAGTCCGGCGGTTCCACGAAATGATGGCGGAGCTCGAGCACTCGGGCGAGTTCGCCGTCCCCATGGAGTCCGGCCGGCGGCGCCGCGCCGACCTTGACCGCATCACGATGGCCGATTGGCTCCGCGACAACCGCTTTGACGCCGAGCCCCTGCTCTGGATGGTCAACTACAGTTGCCGCGACGACTACGGATCGGGCATCGGCGAAACCTCCGCTTGGGCTGGAATCCATTACCACGCCGCCCGTGGACAGCGGGATGACAAGGGCCCGCTCACCTGGCCAGAGGGCAACGGCTGGATCGCGCGCCGGCTCCTTGAACGAATCCGGGATCAAGTCCGCACCGGCGTGATGGTCCACCGCATCGAGCGCCGTGGAACAGGCTGGCGCGTACTTGCTGGTGACACCGAATATCTCGCCGCGGCCGTGATCTTCGCCGCGCCGCCGTTCCTCGCTCCGTACCTGATTGAAGGCGCGGCACCGGTGCGGGCGCAGTACTCGCCCTGGCTCACCGCGAACCTGACACTGGACCGCTGGCCGGAAGAGCGCGGCATCCCGCCGGCCTGGGACAACGTGCTCTACAACTCCCCGTCGCTCGGATACGTGGTGGCCACACACCAGTCGCTCAAGACTCACATCCCGCGCACCGTCTGGACATACTACTGGCCGCTGTCTGGCATGGCCCCGTCCGCCGCGCGCCAACTCCTGCTTGACAAGGACTGGGGCTACTGGAAAGAAGCCATCCTCACCGATCTCGAACGCGCCCATCAGGACATCCGCGAATGCGTCTCGCGCATCGACATCCTCCGCCTGGGCCACGGCATGATCCGCCCGTCGCCCGGCTACATCTTCTCACGCGAACGCGAGCGGCTCACCCGCGGCGTCAACGGGCTCTGGTACGCGCACTCGGCCGTCTCCGGCCTGTCGATCTTCGAGGAAGCCCAGCATCGCGGCGTGACAGCAGCCGAAGCCGCCCTCGCGCGCGCCTAACCGCTACAATGAGGCCCATGGAACCGTTTCGTGTGGACCCGAAAGAAGAGGAGCCCGACCACATTGTCGGAGCCCGCAAGGCGGACATCGGATTTGTCTGCCCCGGCTCTGCCCTGGTCCCGTGCATCAAGTGCGGGGAACAGGTATGGATCGCCCGCTCGGGCCAGGCCAAGATGAAGGCCGGCAAACTGAAGCCCATCTGCATTCAGTGCGTGCTCGCGATCAAAAGCGAGGAGGTCAAGGTAGTCCTGCCGTCGCGTCAGGATGTCCTGAGCGACCTGATGTCGGAGAACTGAGCCGCACCTTCAGCCAGCCCGTCGAAAGCTGGTAGCTTATTTCTATGCCCAAATCGCAGAATTCCCGCCGCACCATGTTCCAGGCGGCCGCCCTCGGACTCGGTGGCGCCGTCGCCGCGCACGCTCAGACCCTGGGCGCCTGGTCGCCCAAGAAAGCTTCCACTGGTGGACCCATCCGTTCCGGACACCTGCTGTTCCTCGGCGGAATCGGTGGCTGGTACCCCGAGCGCCGTAAGGAAGCGGGCGACATCAAGGTCCAGATGAAGAGCGTCCTCGAGTCAATGAAATCCGCTCTTGAGAAGGCCGGATCATCACTCGACAACGTACTGAAGGTGAGCGTCGCGCTCGTCGATCCCGAAGCCAACTGGGAAGGAATGAACGAAGTCTACGACCAGTTCTTCACCGGCAAAGTGAAGCCCGCCCGCAGCTACTGGGGCGCCACCGGATTCCGGCGCAAGGGCCAACTATGCCAGGTGGACTGTATTGCCTACGTCGACTGAGATCCACTACCGTACCGGCAACGATCTCGACCTCGGCCAGGTAGTCGATCTCTACGTCGCCTCCACTCTCGGCGAGCGGCGGCCCGTGGGCGACCGCGCGCGCATGGGCGAGATGCTCGCCAACGCGAACCTCGTGATCACCGCCTGGGACGGAGATCTGCTCGTCGGAATCTCACGGTCGATTACGGACTGGGCGTATGCGACCTACCTGTCCGACCTCGCCGTACGCGAGAGCCACCAACGCCAGGGGATCGGCAAGGAGCTGATGCGCCGCACGCAGGCCGCCGCCCCACGCGCGAATCTCATCCTGCTAGCCGCGCCCAAAGCAGTGGACTACTATCCGCACGTCGGCTTCAACCGCCATCCTTCCGCCTGGTGGATCAAACCCGGAGAGACAATATCCTGATTCCGGCACCCGCGCAGATGGCGCAGGGACATCGGGACGGCAAGGTCCGCTTGAGATAATATCCGAGGATGAGATTCGCGATCCTCGCTGCCGTTGCCTCACTCGCCCCGGCCCAGCAGTTCGACCTGCTGATCACCAACGCCCGTGTCGTCGACGGCATGGGCAATCCCTGGTTCAACGCCGACATCGGCATCCGCGGAGACCGCATCGCCGAAATCGGCAGCCTGCGCGGCCGTCCCGCCGCCCGCACGCTCGACGCCGGCGGCCAGGTCGCCTCGCCCGGATTCGTCGACATGATGGGCGGCGCCAGCTCTCCGATGCTCCTCGATCCCACTTCGGCGGTGAGCAAGCTGACCCAGGGCATCACCACGATCTTTGCGGGCGAAGGAGGATCCGACGCGCCGCAGACTCCCCAGACTCTCAGCGCCGACTTCCTCAAGGCCGGATACCGCTGGTCGGCATTCGCCGGGTACTTCGCGCTTCTTGAAAAGCGCGGCATGGGCGTCAACGCGATTCACAACGTAGGCGCGGCCCAGCTCCGGCGGGTTGTCATCGGGATGGAGGACCGCGAGCCCACCGCTGCCGAGCTCGACCGCATGCGCAGCCTGGCTGACGCCGCGATGCGCGACGGCGCTGTTGGATTCTCGACCGCTCTCATCTATCCGCCCGGCACCTACGCCAAGCGAGCCGAACTGGTCGAGATCGGCAAGGTGGTCGCGCGCCACGGCGGGATCTACTCGACGCACATGCGCAACGAGAGCAGCCAGTTGCTCGAAGCGATCGAAGAGGCGATCGACATCGGCAAGCAGTCCGGCGTGCCAGTGCACATCTACCACTTAAAAGCCGCGGGCCAGGAAAACTGGCCGTTGATGCAAAAGGCCGTGGACCGCATCGCCGCCGCGCGCGCCGCCGGACAGGACGTCACCGCCGACGTCTATCCCTACATCCGCAATGGACTCGGACTCAGCGCCCTGATCCATCCGCGCCACTTCGCCAAGGGCCGCGCACCGTTCGCGCAGGCGCTCCCATCACCCGAATTCCGCGCCGGGTTGCGCCGCGAGATCGAGGAGACGTCCAACTGGGAGAACTGGTACCGCCACGCCGGAAGCAATTGGGACAACATTCTCATCGCCACCGTCAGCCGCGGCGGCGACAAGCGGCTCGAGGGCAGGTCGCTGGCCGAGGCCGCGAAGATCCTCGGCAAGGATGAATGGACCACGTTCTTTGATCTCCTCGCCGGACCCGACCCGAGCGTCAATCCCCGCAGCATGAATGAGGAACAGAAGCACCTGGCCATGCGGACCCCGTTCGTCAGTTTCGACACCGACGCCTCGCCCACAAATCCAGCCACCGCCACCGGAGCCCATCCCCGCGCCTTCGGCAGTTTTCCGCGCATCCTGGCCAAGTACGTGCGCGAGGACCGGGTGATTCCGCTGGAAGAAGCAATCCGCAAGATGACTTCGCTTGCGGCCAACCGGCTGAAGCTCTATGACCGCGGCCGGATCGCGCCGGGCATGGCCGCCGATCTCGTCGTGTTTGACCCGGACCGGATCCAGGACCACGCCAGCTTCACGCAGCCTCTGGCAATGTCCGCCGGAATCCGTTGGGTGGTGGTGAACGGCAAGGTCGCGCTCGAGGACGGCAAGATGACCGGCGTGATGGCGGGGCGTGTGTTGCGTCCAAATGCGAAAATGAAGTGATGCGACTGATTTCTTCTTTCTTGCTACTCTCCGCCTTGGCCCTGTGCCAATCGATCGAGTACCGGGTTCTTGCGACCAGCAAAACCAGCACCATGGAAAGAGAGCTGAACGAAGCGGCCGCGGCTGGATTCGTGTTCTCGGCGGTGATGGGCGGCGAGACCGCGGGCGGCGGCAACGAGGTGGTCGTCGTGATGGCCAAGGGCGCGAGCGGCGGAGGCCAACGGATCTACAAGCTGCTCGCGACCTCAAAAACCGGCACCATGCAAAAGGAGCTGCAGGAGGCGGGCGACGAGGGCTTCGATTACCGCGGCCAGACCGTGTTTGAGTCTGCATTTGGCGGACGCGAAGTCGGTGTGATCCTTGAGCGCGACAAGAGCAAGCCGGCGGTGAGGATCACCTACCGGGTGCTGGCCACCAGCCGCACGTCAACCATGGAGAAAGAGCTGAAGGAGGTGGGTGCGGCTGGATTCCATCTCCTCGGATTCACGGTTGGCAAGACGCGTTTCGGCGGGAACGAGCTCCTGTCGATTCTGAAGAAGTAGCGTTAAAGCGCGCCGCAAGCGGCGAGGCGGAATCCGACGTAATAAGGATCCTCGATAAAGGTGATGAGGCCCTCACAATAAGCGGCTGGTGCCACTTCGATCTTCCGCACTGCGTCCTCTAATGCAACCAGTCTGGGAACCTGGGCAGGTGTCAACACGGCGCGTGCGGCGCGCTGTGCACGTGACCGGGCCGCGGCCATGGCGCGAGAGTTGGCGTCGATGTCCGCCAGAAGCCGGCCAAGCACAAGTGGCCGGGGAGCCGCCAGCTTCTCCTCGGCTTCAAGGTCACGGTTCAACTCCGGCGATGCTGAGCCCAGTCTGTTCAGCTCTACCGCGAGGGAACTGTCGATCGTGCAAAGACTGCTTGCTTGAGCGGCGGACAGACCGAACAAGCTCCGCACCACCGGCTGAAGCCCCGTGATGAAGCAGGTGCTCCGGTAGCGGGGTGCGGAGTGACCCGGGGCCAAAGGCCCGCCACCCGGAGCCAAAGGCCCGGCATCTTGGAATGGGAACCACGGCGCCGGAAGGGTCGGCAACAGGTTCATCTCGAACGCGGTCCGGACGTGAGGTTCCAACTCCCGCGATTCAAGAATCCCGGCGGCCAGCTCTTTTTGGAACGGGGTGAGCACAGCCCGGTTGGCTTCGCTCCAGCCGCGTGTCCTCGCGATGGCAGTCTCGTTGATCCGCCGAAGCTCTTCATGCTCCTCGCCGAGTTTCAATGGACTCAACGGGACTTGCCTATTCAAAATCTCGACCGCGGCCAGCCGCGCCCCGATCTCTTTTTGTGTGGCCAATTGCGCGAGGTTGTACAACCGGTCGTTCTGCTCGATTGCGAGCTGCTGCGCCCGGCTCAGACCCAGGACCTCTGCGAGCCTTGGTGGCACCCCCGGTTCAATCACCGGTTCGATCTCAGCCCGCTGGTCCGCGTCGGCACAGGTTGGGTCCGTCGGCGCACCCGCTCTGACGAGCACTCTGGCAATGACGGCTCCCCCTAGCGCAAACAGATTGGGCGGCCAGGGCTCGATCATGCCGGTACACTCCGCGGGGGCCACCACGTGGGAGGCTTGCAGCCACGAGTCGATCAGGGGTGGCCTTCGCCGACTGCTCGATGTGAGCAACGCTCTGTTTCGCTGAATGGCGCGCCGGTCCAAGGCCCGAAGTTCCCGCAGGGTCTCCTCTGCCGCTGCGGCTATCCGTCCGAGCGGCTCCGCGCCCCGTGTCTGGATGGACTCGGATCGCAAGCTCTCGAGCCGCGCTTCAAGAGGTGTCCGCGCCAACTCCAGTTCGCGCAACGCCGCACATAGGCTCGCCCACTGGCCCGCGCTTAGGGTGAGATAGGCCCGCAGGCTACTTGGAGGCGCCCCCACTACTGCGCACAGATTGAACCCGAAATACGAGAAATAGTTCAAGCCGTCACCGGCGATCCGTGTGCTCTGTCCTTCGGAAACCAACCCCTGGTGAAGGGCTGCCGTCGCCACGTTTTCCAAACGGCTCCTCTGGAGCATGGTTAGCAGCGCCCAGTTCCGGACGCGCCGTTGCCGGTCACCTGCCGCCGACTCCCGCCGGATCTCGATCTCGTGAAGATAGAGGCCACCCGCAAGCGCCACATCTGGTGGTGTCAGGGAGAGCGCTGTCTCGCGCTGGGTTGTCAACGCCCGGGTGCGCTTGCTGGCCTCGGTCTGCCACTGTGCGAACTCAGCTTCGTTCACTTGGATCGCGCCCACCTGCTCCGGCGTCAACTCCAGGTATCTTTGCAGCGACCGCGGAAAGGGCGCGGTCTGTCCGGCCGCCAATGCCGCGGCCAAGCTCAGGACCAGGAACCGGCGCAACTTACCGTCCCCCCGTGCTCGCCGACCCGTTGCATGAGGGGAGAAGCAACTGCCAGTGGCCCACACGATTCACCGGCAACAGATCCAGGCACTCCGCTGCGCCGAACACCGGCTGCAGAGGGACGGAGTCCGCAACCAGCTTGAGCCGCGCCGTTTGGGCCGGGGTCAACAGAGCCCGGATCGCCTCGCCCCTGATACTGCGGATGGAACCGGTGCTCAGCCTCAACCGCCGCGCTTCGGCCAGCAGAGCTCCGATCCGCGCCACATTCAACACCGGCGCGGAAAGCTCCGCCCGCGCTAGAGTTTCAGCCTGATGAGCCGCGGATTCAATCTCGGCACTCTGCCGGCTTCCGGCCGCAA
>VFZX01000272.1 GCA_016871015.1 Acidobacteriota bacterium
CAAAATCGGGAATCCAAGGCGTTCCGGCAGCCTGGCAACGAAAAATCGTGCTACGCAACAACCACACTTCGACCGGCGGCGATGAGCGTTCGCCCGTCAATTCTCGGACAGACTCCTAGCATGAGCCGGTTCAACACCGAGGGGCCAGTGATCGCCGGGCTGCACTACTTGATTCCGCCATTGACGCGGATCGATGTTGGCCACCTGGATGAACTGGTCGATCAGATGAAGTACTTCGTGGTCCACGCGCCGAGGCAGACGGGGAAAACGACATGCCTGATGGCGTACGCGGACCACTTGAATCAAGGCGGACGCTACCATGCGGTGTGCGCCAACATCGAAGCAGCGCAGGCACTGCGGGAGAACGTAAGTGAGGCTCTTCCGGTCGTGGCATCCGCAATCGCCTCGGCCGCTTTCCGCCAGTTGGGGGATCCGGTTCCGCGGCAACTGATCCGCGATGAACTCACACAATCGCCGGGGGGAGCCCTGCTGTCGGACCTGCTCTCCGGGTGGTGTGCAAGGAACCCGAAACCGCTGGTGCTGATCCTCGACGAGACTGACGCGTTGATTGGAGACGCGCTCCTGTCCGTTCTTCGCCAGATTCGCGCCGGATACCCGGACCGTCCGCGATACTTTCCCGCGTCGGTGATCCTGTGTGGCTTACGGGACATCTCCGACTATCGAATCCAGGGGTTCGACGGTAAGGAACCCGTGGCGGCCGGATCTACGTTCAACATCCGGGCAGAGTCGATCCGGCTGGGCGACTTCACAGTTGGCGAGGTCGCGGCGTTGTATGGACAGCACACGGCCGAAACCGGGCAAGAGTTCACCGCCGAGGCTCTCGATCGCGTCTGGAATCTGACGCTGGGACAGCCGTGGCTGGTGAACGCGCTGGCGAAAGAGGCAGTCGCGATGCAACCTTCCGGCTCCATCACAGCTGATGGCATCGACCAGGCCAAGGAGGCGCTGATCCTCAGCCGGGTCACCCACATCGATCAACTTGCGCAGCAGCTCGATCATCACCAAGTGGAGCCCGTGATCTCGCCAATCATTGAGGGCCGGCCAGTCTTCCTGACCGATGACCGCGCGATCTACTATTGCATCGATCTCGGACTCATCCGCCGGGGAGAGGGTGGACTTGAGATCGCCAACCCGATCTATCGTGAGCTGATCAGAACCAGAACTTCAGTCCGAACTGCATGGTCCGCGCCAGCCGTGCACCTGTGATCCGCCCGAACGTCGGATTGCCGAACGCCCCGGCGGGCGCGCTCAGGTTGGTGCGATTGGGCAGGTTGAAGAAGTCCCCGCGCAACTCGAACTTCATGCCCTCGCGCCAGGGAAGCGCGATGAACCGGATCAGCGAAGCATCCACGCTGAACAACCCCGGACCCTGGATGCCGGGGAACTTCGGACTATTGCCGATCGTCCGCGCCGCCGGCGCCACGAACGCGCCGGTGTTGAACCAGCGGTTGATCGACCGCTCACCTTCGGGCAGCACCGCTGCCGACACCCAATTGGGACGGAACTGCCGTGAGAAGGTTTGCGCGGTGTTGTTGGGCTGCGTGATCCAAACCTGGTCGCCGCTCTGCGCGGTCACGATCGAGGACACCTGCCAGCCGCCGGCCAGCCACCCCGCCGGACCGCCGCCATTGATCCACCGCCGTCCCTTGCCGAACGGAACGTCGTACACCATCGCCGTTACGAACCGGTGCGGGAAGTGCGACTGGCTCAAGCCCCACTCCAGCCGCAGGTTGTAGGGATCCATCGGGAACATTTGCGAGAAGTTGTCCTCGTTGTAGTCCATGAACTTGGAGAACGTGTAGCTCACGCTCCAGAACAGGCCGCCGCGGAAGCGCCGCTCAAGTCCCAACTGCAGCGCGTTGTAGGCCGAGTTCTGGATCTCGCAGTGACACAGGATGAAGCCGTAGTCGGGATAAGGCCGCATCGCCTGCGTGCCGGCTCCGGCGCGTTGGACATCCTCGATGCGGATCGTGTTGATGTCCTGGTTGAGCATCAGGTGATGGCCCACGCTCCCCACATAGGACGCCTGCAGCAGGTAGCCGCGAAGCTCGTGCTGGATATCGAAGTTCCATTGCTGGAAGCTCCCGAGCTTGGCGCGCTCGATCTTGGTGTCGATCGCGAATCCCTTGCCGTCGGTGCTCGGAACGATGGGCGGAGTGCGCGACAGCACGACCGCCGGATTGATGCCGTCGCTCTGGATCCCCAGCCGCTGATCAGCGGGGAAGCGGGCGAATGCCGAGGTCGCGCGGCCGGTGAGGGGGATATAGAAGAATCCGTAGTGCGACCGGATCACCGTGTTTCGGAGGGGACGCCAGGCCAATCCCACGCGCGGGCCGAAGTTCACCCGGTCGGTGAACTGGATGAAGTTGCGGTTGAGCTCGGTCATCGTGAGTGGACGCCCCTGGCGCAGGTCAAAGTTCGACCCCTGGCTGCGGATCTCGCGCGGATTCTGCTCGATGTCATAGCGCAGGCCGAGATTGAGAGTGAGCGACGGCGTCACCTTCCAATCGTCCTGGACAAACGCGCCGAAGAACATCGAGCGGTAGTAGAAGCGGCTGCGCAGCGTGCTGTTGTTGAAGGTGTTCGCCTGGCCGAGCAGGAGGCTCGCCACTGGATGGCCGGTGTTGCCGGGATTCAGCGGATCGGCGGTCTGGCCGGAATTGAACGTGTATTCACCAGTGAACTGGAACTGAAGATCGTTAATCGGAAACTGGCGGTAATCGGCGCCTGCCTTCAGGATGTGCTTACCACGCACGAACGTGGTGAGGTTCTGAATCTGGTACTGGTTCTCGACCGGGTTGAACGCCTGCGCATCGCCGATCCCCTCAAAGCCCACGACGTCAACCACGGGGAGTCCAACGATGTCGAGGTTCGGGATGCCGAGCTGCTGGCCGGCGCCGGGACTCAGCAAACGCTCCTGAATCCCGCGGAAGAACGACACACGCGCGTCGTTCAGGGTGGTCGGCGTCAACGTGCGGGTCCAGTTGATCGCGCCGGTGAGGTAGCGGTTGAAGTTGCCCAGGGCCCCGCCGGACCGTGCTCCCGCAAACGGACGCGCGGTGTCAGAGAACTGGTGGTCCCAACTGAAGCGGCCAAACACCTGGTCCTGATCGGAGGCGCGCCAGTCGATCCGCGTATCGAATTTGTTGTTGTTGGTGCCGTTCGGAACCAGCCGGATGAAGTTCTGCGCGACGCCCGGCAGATTCGGCTCCGGATAGAACGCGATGAGCTTCGGACCCGGCGGGTCAAAGCGGCTCGAAGGGATCACGTTGCCCGGAAAGGCATCGCGCACAAACCGCTGTCCGGCGGCGCCTGGACGCGTGGTTGCCGGATCGAAGACCGTGCGCTGTCCCCGGAAGTCGCCCTGCTTCATCGCGGTGGTCGGGATGGTCCGGTTGAACAGCGTCTGCTCGGCCTGGCGGAACAGCTCGAAGTCGCCAAAGAAGAACAGACGGTCCTTGCGGATGGGTCCGCCGATCATTCCGCCGAACTGGTTCTGGATCAGCTTGGGCTTGGCGGCGGCGAAGAAGTTGCGCGCGTTCACCGAGTTGTTGCGGTGGAACTCGAACAGGTTTCCGGAGATCCGGTTGGAGCCGCTCTTGAGAGCCGCGTTCACAACGCCGCCGACGGTCCTGCCGAACTCCGCTGACAGTCCGTTGGTCTGAACCTTGAACTCCTGGATCGCGTCGAGATTGGGCTGGGTGAACAACTGGCCGCGGCGCGGCGTTGTGATGGAAGCGCCATCGAGCACGTACTCGCCGGTCCGGGCGCGTCCGCCGCTCAACCGCGGAAGCTCATCGTCGCCGCGCTGCTGCGCGCCCGGCGTGAGCAGCACCAGCTCGAACGCGTTGCGCCCGCGGAGCGGAAGCTGCTTGATCGTGTTCTCTTCGACCACACGGCCGATGGTGTTGCTCTCGGTCTGGATGAGCTGGGCCTCGGCGCGGACTTCCACGGACTCGGTCACCTGCCCTACCTTCAGCGAGAGGTCGACACGCAACCGGTCCTCGACGCGCAGGCTGAGTCCACGCCGGGCCAGCTTCTGGAATCCGGTGATCTCCACTTCGACGTCATAGGGGCCCGGCCGCAGGTCGCCGATGAAGTAGAGTCCCGCGCCGTTGCTGGTGGCGTTAGCGGTCACACCGGTGCTGGTGTTGCGGGCCGTGACCTTGGCGTTGGCCAGCACTGCGCCGGATTCATCGGTGACCGTACCTTGAATCGATCCGAAGATCGCCTGGGCGGAGCAGAGGGAAACCGTGAGCGCGAGACTCACAAGAAGCTTGAGCAGGACCATGCCTGTGATTCTATCGCCCGCCGGGGCCGCGGAGGTGCGCCTGGACGGTGTCGTAGAGGTCAACGAGTGTCTGGCTTGGCAGTTCCACCAACGGCCCGTACGCGAGGAAGTCCGCGAGGCGTTGCCGGGCGCCGCTGGACCAGGAGAGATGATCCGGTTCAACCCGCACGCCGCCCTGGCCGTCGATTCCCTGGAGGTCCCAGATGAACTCGGTTTTGGTGCTGACCCCGCGCGGCTGCGAGTCGCGCCGCTGCTTGTAGCGCTCCCACGGAGTCAACAGCGGACTCACACGTTCCGGACCGGGCGGAGCAACGATCAGGGGTGCTTCCGCCAGCGCCGCGCAGATCATTGTCAAATCGGGTAGAACCGCCGCACCGTAGACCGAGTGATAGCTGGGGGCCGGACTCAGCGGCTGGCTCATGAAGCGGTTCTCCATGGGTTGCCAGATCCCGCACTCCTCCTTTGACCAAAGCCCGATGGTCCAGCTCCCGTCCCGCGCCCATACGGTGCGCGAGGGCACGGTTCCGAACTCGGTCTTTACCAGGTGGAGCGACGCCATTTCGGAGCCGTCATGTTGATCGGTCACGAAGATCTCCGGTCCGCGGGAGTCCGGCCGGTGACACCACCACAGCGGAGTCCGCGCGGACCGTATGCCGGCGAGGAACCGGCCGCAGGGTGACAGACTCTCGTCCCGTTTGAGTGCGACGAGCCGGGCCTCACCGGCATCGGGGTAGAGGATCTGCGCGGGTCCTTTCCACTTGGGCGGGCCCGCGCGCGAGACCGGCTGGGAGGAGCGGAGGTCCCACACGCACAGCTCCAGCTTCATGTTGGCCGCGGCCAGATGGATGCCATCGTGCGAGAACGCGAGGTACACGATGCTGCTTTCCAATCCTTCGAGCTCGAGTTGGCGCTCTCCGGTTGCGAGGTTCCAGACGGAGACGATGCTGTCGAATCCGGCAAGGGCGAGCGTCCGGCCGTCCCGGGTTGCGTCTGTGCTGACCGTGCGATCCGAGTGACGGATCCGGCCAAGTCCCGCGGCTGCCATCCAAGTATTATCGCCACGAGTGGAACCAGTCCGAGCAGCCGCGTGTCTAAGGATCGTCTGCGCGATCCTTGCGGCGTCCGGACTGCCGGCCCCCATGCGGACCTACAAGGGTGGCATCGGCTTCATGCACCACGGTTGGGCTCGACCGCGGCTGCAGTTCATCAACGAAGCTGCAGCAATGCGGGCAGGGTGGGTAGACCTGGTCATCGAACTCCGGCGCGGCCGGCTGTTGATGCAACAGCGGGAGTGTTCGTGCGCCTGGCGCGCTGAAGTCTGGAGCGGGAGACGGGAATCGAACCCGCAACCAACAGCTTGGAAGGCTGTGACTCTACCATTGAGTTACTCCCGCGCCTTCAACCCTTTCATTGTACCGGATGCCCCCACCCAGCGACAACATCGTGAGCAGTGATAGACTTCGAAGATCCGAAAAACGGGGATGGAGGTTCGATGAGGCAGCTTTTTCTTGCTGGGATTTTTCTCTCAATTCCGGCGGGCGCCTGGGCGCAGATCGGGCGGGCGACCATTCAGGGAACGGTCTATGATCCACAACAGACCGTGATCCAGGGCGCGGCGGTCCGCGTCACGCAGACTGAAACCAACACGGTGTTCACCACCACCACGAACGAGGCCGGCTACTTCCTGGTCCCCGGCGTGCCGGTGGGAAGCTATTCGATCACCGCCGAGATGCAGGGCTTCAAGCGCGGCGTCCGGTCGGGCATCGTCGTCCAGGTGGGCGACCAGACGCGAGTCGACTTCACCCTCGAAATCGGCACGGTCGCAGAATCAGTGGAAGTGGTCGGCGCGGCGCCGCTGGTCGACACCTCGTCGGCCACCGTCGGCAAAGTGATCGAGAACGCGCGCATGACCGGACTCCCGCTGAACGGCCGCAGCGCGCTCGCGCTGGTGGTGCTGACACCGAACGTGCGCTCCCACGCCGAGTCTCCGCACGGATTCGGCGACCGCGGAGTGCTGGTCTCCGGATTCAGCGTCAATGGCGGACCTAGCGGCGCCAACAACCTGATGCTCGACGGCAGCTCGAATGTCAATCCGCGGGCCGGCGACGTGAACGTCAACCCCGCGGTCGACGCCATCCAGGAGTTCAAGGTCCAGAGCGGCGTGATGTCGGCCGAGTACGGCTACACGGCGGGCGGCGTGGTGAACATGGTGACCAAGTCCGGCACCAATCAGTTCCATGGCTCGCTGTACGAGTTCATCCGGAACGACAAGCTGGACGCGCGCAACGCCTTCGCCGCAGTCAAAGCGCCGTTCCGCTACAACCAGTTCGGCGGCGCCATCGGTGGACCGGTGCGGCGCGACAAGACGTTCTTCTTCTTCAACTACGAGGAGTGGCGCTTCCGCCGCCAGTACACCGTGATTGGAACCACGCCGATTGAAGAGCAACGGCGGGGCGACCTGTCCCGGCTGGCCGACGCGCGCGGCAACCGCATCCCGGTCTACGATCCTCAGACGACGGCGCCCAACACCGCGGGCGGCGGATTCACCCGGCAACTGTTCCCCAACAATGTGATTCCCACGAGCCGCCTGGATCCGGTGTCGCAAAGAATCCTGCCGTTCTACCCAACGGCCAACCGCACGCCAACCGATCCCTTCACGAATTCGAACAATTTCCTCGGCAACCTGGGCGCGAACAAGGACGCCGAGCAGATGAGCGCCAAGGGCGACCACAACTTCGGCAGCAAGAACCGGCTGTCGGCCCGCTACACGGTCTGGGCCCACAAGGATGACAACGGCGGCACCGGCAACGGATACTACCCGGAGCGCTTTGTCCGCGTCCGCAACGACAACTACGCGAACAAGAATTTCAACCTCACTGACTCGCATTTCTTCAGCCCGTCGTTCATCAACGAGCTGCGCATCGGCGTCGTGCGGAACGCATTCCCGTTCGTGCCGCAGGGCGTGGGGACCAATCCCGCCTCCAAGCTCGGACTGCCGTCGAGCGTCCCCGATGTCACGCTGCCCGCCGTCAACGCTCCTGGCACTCCGGCGATTCAAGCCTTCCCCGGCGGATTCGGCACCATCAATGGGTTCCTCACGATGGACACGCGCCAGTTGTTCAACAGCGTCACCTGGATCAAGGGCACGCACACGCTCAAGATCGGCGGCGAGCTGCGCCAGAACATGTACTCGATCAACGCCTGTTTCCAGTGCTCGGGCGTCTTCAACTTCAATGCCCGGCTCACGGGCAATCCGCAGAGCCTGGCCGGCACCGGCACGGGATTCGCAAGCTTCCTGCTCGGCGCGGTTGCCGACGCGAACATTGACTCCAATGTCGGCACCACCAATCCGAGCTTCACCCAGGCCTACTTCTTCCAGGACGACTGGAAGGCGACGCGGCGGCTCACCGTCAACCTGGGCCTGCGCTACGACTACCAACAGGTGCCGGGTGAGCGCAACAACGGACTCTCCAACTTCAATCCCGGCGCGACGAATCCGCAGAACGGACTCCAGGGGCGGCTCGAGTTCGCGGGCGTCGACTTCGGACGCACGGTGATCGATCCGGACTTCAATGACTTCGGTCCGCGCATCGGATTCGCGCTCGACATCTTCGGCACCGGACGCACGGTCCTGCGCGGCGGATACGGCCTCTACTATCCGCTGACCCACAACTTCGCCACCGACTTCGGCGCTCTCGGCTACCGCGGCAACTCGACCGTGTATGCCGCGCCCGGCGGCAACCTCGACTTCCCCTCGTTCAATTTCAAGGACGGATTCCCGAGCCCCGTGGTTCTGCCCATCGGCAACCGGCTGGGGCCCAGCGCCTTCCTCAGCGGGAACGTCACCACCGACCAGCGCAACGGCCGCACGCCCTACTCGCAGCAGTTCACGCTCACCATCCAGCATCAATTGCCCGGACGGATCCTCATGGAAAGCTCCTATTCGGGCAATCGCGGCACCAAGCTCCGGGGCGGCAGCTACGATTTGAACCAGCTTGATCCCGTCAATCTGGCGCTCGGCACACGGCTCAACGAGCTGGTGCCGAATCCGTTCCAGGGGCGCGTCACCGGCGCGTTCGGCGGCGCCAGCATCACACGGCAGCAGTCGCTGCGGCCGTTCCCTTACTACAACCGCATTGGCGTCGCCAATCCGCACATGGCGAACTCGAACTACCACTCATTCCTGCTCAACTTCGAGAAGCGCATGGCGGACGGATTCGTGATGCTCGCCAGCTACACCTACGGCAAGCTGATCTCGGACGGCATCGTCGGGTTTGGCTTCGCGGGATCCGAGCTGGTGAATCAGAATGATATGCAGAATGGCAGGTTCGACCGGCGCTCGGAGCGCGCCATTGAAGCCACAGATTCCGCCGGACGCTTCGTGTTCAGCTCGATCTACGAGTTGCCTTTTGGCAAGGGGAAGCGCTTCAACTCATCGAGCGGCGCCGTGAACCGGATCATCGGCGGATGGCAGGTGGACGGCGTCCTGACCTTGCAGAGCGGGAGTCCGCTGGCGGTCCGGGGCGCGAACAACTTCCTCGCCAACCGTCCGAACTCGACCGGAGTGAGCGCGAAGCTGCCCGCAGATCAACGGTCCACCGCGCGCTGGTTTGACACGTCACAGTTCGTCAATCCGCCGAACTTCACCTTCGGCAATGTGGGCCGGCTGCTTCCCGACGTCCGCGGACCCGGCATCCGCAACCTGGACCTCTCCGTGATCAAGACGACACAGATCACGGAGCGCGTCGGGCTCCAGTTCCGCGCCGAGAGCTTCAACGTCTCCAACCGCGTGAACCTGCTCTCGCCGAACACCAGCTTTGTCGCCGGCCCCGACGGCCGCAACCAAAGCGGAGTGTTCGGCACGATCACCCGGTCCCGCGACGCCCGTGTGGTCCAGCTCGCGCTTAAGCTAATCTTCTAGGTGACGATGCGAGCCCCGCTCTTTCTCTTCGTTTTCCTGGCTCTGGCCACAGCCGCGGAAAAGGCGCCGGGCGGGAACCTCATCGATGTGCACATCTTCGGGAAGATGCAGCGCGACGGGATTCCCGCCGCGCCCATGGCATCCGACGAAGAGTTCCTGCGCCGCGTGACGCTCGATCTCACCGGGCGGCTGCCAGCGCCCGAGGCCATCCGCGCGTTCCGGACGGACAAAGCGCCGGACAAGCGCGCCAGGTACATCGATTCGCTGTTCCCCAAGCTGCCAACCATGGGGATCGGGCGCAGGCCCACCCGGGTGGGTCCGTTCCTCGACCGCTGGTCGACGTTCTTCGGCGACATGTTCCGCAACAACGAACAGCTCCGCGAAGGGATCAACAGCTTCCACGACTACATCTAAAAGGTGCTTGAGCTGAACGTCCCCTACGACGAGTTCGTGCGCGAGATGATCACGTCGAGCGCGGTTTCCACGTGGACCACCGGACCGGCGAACTTCGTCGCGCGGCACCGGGTGATGTCCGGCGACGGCTACTCGGAGATGAATCACGAGGACACCGCCGACGAGCTTGCGATCTGGACCACGCGCCTGTTCCTTGGTGTCGACATGGAATGCGTGTCGTGCCACGACGGCAAGGGACATCTCGAAAAAGTGAGCTTGTGGCTGGCGAAACGCAAGCGCGCGGAAGTGTGGAGGCAAGCGGCGTGGTTCGGCAAGACCTACGTCGCACCGGTCTACGGACGGATCCCCGAGTTCCGCGTGAACGATTCGGAGAAAGGCTACAGCCTCAAGACGAAGAGCGTCACCAGACTTCCGCGTTATCCCGCCGACCTGACGCCGACCTTCGTGCTGGACGGAACCCGGTACGATGCGCGGCCCGGCGAGTCCGAGCGCGAGCAGTACGCGCGCCTGCTGACTTCGCATTCGCAATTCGCGCGCGCCATCGTGAACCTGATGTGGGCGGAGCTGATGGGGCGCGGCATTGTGGATCCGCCGTTCGGCTTCGACATGGACCGCCAGGATCCCGCCAGTCCCCCGCCCGCGCCCTGGACCATCCAGCCGAGCCACCCCGAGCTGCTGAACGCGCTGGCCGAGGATTTCCGCAAACACAACCACGATCTGCGCCACCTGATGCGGACGATCGTGATGTCGAACGCCTATCAGTTGTCTTCCTACTTCCCGGGCGAGTGGAAAGCAACCTATGACGCCTATTTCGCACGCCACAACACGCGCCGCATGTCGGCCGAGGAATTCTGGGACGCCGTGCAAGACTCGACCGGAGTCTACGACTCATACAAGGTGAAGGACCTCGACCGCAAGTTCAAATACGTGATGGAAGCATCGTTCAACCAGGACTTCGCCGGCAGCCACCCGCAGCTCTTTAACCTGCTGCAGGACTGGGGCCAGACGGACCGCGAGGATCCGCCCACCAAGCGCGCCAGCATGGTCCAGGCGGCGAGCCTGCTCAACCACGATCTGATCCAGAACCGCGTCAAAGTCACCAAGGGCGGCAGGCTTGAGAAACTGTTGGCCAAGGGTGATGACGAACTGGTCAGCGAACTGTTCCTCGCGACGATCAGCCGTCCGCCGTCGGCGGAGGAAAAGGCGAAATCGATGCAACTGGTGTCGCGCAACCGCGAGCGTGGCGCCGAAGACCTTTTGTGGGCGCTGCTGAACCGCGCTGATTTCATCCTGGTGCAATAGGAGAATACCCATGTTCCCAACTCTGACGCGCCGGAAGTTGTGGCAATACGGTGCGGTGTCGGTGACTGGCGGACTGCTCGCGCCGCTCGAACGCCGCTTGAACGCCGCCGCCAGCAGCAAGGTCCAGCCCCGCGGATCCGCTGACTGTGTGATCTTTCTGAACCTGGTCGGTGGTCCGTCGCAGATGGACACGTTCGACTACAAGCCCTACAAGTTCACACCCGAAGACCTGGACGCGCGCACTCACAAACTTGGTATTCTGTGGCCCCACGGACTGCTGCCAAGTTTG
>VFZX01000273.1 GCA_016871015.1 Acidobacteriota bacterium
TCCTCAACCGTGTCCCCTTCTTGACGCGCCGCAATCACCCGCCTACGCAGGTCAATTCCTAGGGCCCTAGCCATTCTCAGTTGGCGGATTCGCGTGGAGCTTTTTTATTATACGTGAAAATGCTCTAATTTAACCGCGGCCCGTCAGTTCGCGCTTTCGAGCGCCGTCACGATTTCCTTCGCCCGGTCAAACAGCATACCCGTGTCCGACGAACAGCCCAGGAAGCGCATGCCACGGTCCTTCCAGAACTTCGCCATCTGTAGTGTCCGCGTCTGCGTGCCCGGCGCGATGCCTTTTGCGATGCACGTGTCGCGGATCGCCTCCATCGCCTCCACCAGCTTGGGATGCTGGAGCTCGCCCGGAATCCCGAACGAAATCGACAGATCCGCCGGACCGATCATCACCGCGTCGATTCCCGGAACCGACAGCAGCTCATCGCGCATTTCAAAGGCGCGCCGCGTCTCGATCTGCAGCACGACCAATGTGTTGTCGTTCCCGTGCTGGATCATCTCCGGCATCGTCATCTGCTGATGGTCGAAATGGAAAGCGTTCAGCCCGAACCCACGCGCGCCGGCCGGAGGGAAGCGGCACCAACTCACGGCGCGTTCCAGCAGCGCGACATCCTCCACGCGCGGAAAGATGATACCGTACGACCCGCAGTCGAGCGCCCGCGCCACCAGTGAATACTGAAGGTCGGCCACCCGCACGATCGGCGCGAAGTTCACGCTGCTCGCGATCCGGCACAGATCCTGGATCGTTTCGATGCCGAATCCGCCATGCTCGGTGTCGACAAACGCCCAGTGGAATCCCGCCTGCGCGAAAATTCTCAGGACATCCTGCGAGCGGAACTGGCCGAAGTTGGTCCCGTACTGCACCTTGCCCTCGGCAAGAGCTTTTTTTACCAGATTGATCCGCATTCGGTGCGCGCTATACCTTTGCCTTGGAGTAGTCGAACGGCTCGTTGACGAGGTGGTAGAGCGGCTCGCCATCACGCTGCAGGTAGTAGGTCTTCATCGGAGTCCGCTCGAAGCTCGACAGGTCGCGGCGCACGGGCTTGCCATCCACCCATTCGTACACCGGAACTTCGTGCGGATTGAAGGTGTCCGACAGTCCGCGTTCCTTGGCGATCCGGAACAAATTGACGTTGCCCGGCTCGTGTCCGCCCAGGTACATGCCGATCATGTCGAGCCGGAAGCGGTCTTTGCCGAACATCACGAGATTCGTCAGGTAGTCGTTGCCCCAGCCGAATCCGTCGCCATCGCGGCCATAGATTCCTTCGATGATGTTGAGTCCCGGATTCAGCACCTGCGCGTTGTCGCAGGTCTTGTGCGCCCAGATCTCCTGGTGCACCGGACTCAGGTCTGCGCGGCTCTGGTAGCGCGCATAGCCTGCACTCACATGGCGGGCGAAGAAATTGTTGACCACCTTCTCGACGTTACGGTCGATATCGGGCTGCATCCACTGCGGCGCGCCGGTGACCATCTGCCAGCCGGGGCAGAAGCGGACGAACGGCTTTACCACCAGTCCCTGGAGATTCTTCGTCGCCAGCGTCATGCACATCCCGTGCGACTTCCACTTGGCGATGTTGAGCAGCCAGGTGTCGGGCTCGTTGATCGGTGCGTAGTGGGGAATCCGCGAATAGACCACGGGCTCGGGCACCTTGGTCCAGGTCATGTCGTAGCCGTCCTGGAAATTGCGGACGCGGCGCTCGGGCTCGTTCATCTCGACGCCATGGCGCTCGTTGATGTCGACCAGTCCGCGGTAGTTCCAGGTGTGGAAATTGTTGGCTTCGAGGAAGTGGAACTTGCGCAGCCCCAGTTCTTTCAAGCCGATGATGATCCCTTCGTAGAATTGGGCGTCGGTCCCCGTGCCCCAGTTCTCGACGTCCGGACGCGTGCGGCTGCGGACGCTCGTGAAGTTCGGCTTCAGGATAATCCGGTGCGACACCGGGACTCCGCTCGTGGCTGGAACAAACACCTCGCGCGCGAAGTTGATGCCTTCCCGCAGCTTCGACGGCTCGTCCATCTTGTGCGGGACGTGGGTCCGCTTGACGAACACGGCTTTCGGGTTGGCCTCGATGAACGGATGCACCGCGAAGTGCGTCCCAGGCATGCGCGCGGGCGCGGCCATCAGGTCCCTGGGGAAAAACGGCGCGGCAGCGGCTGCTCCGGCGGCTCGAAGGAAGTTTCGGCGAGCGATGGCCTTGATCTTGCTATAGGGACACATGTGGAGCTCCTGGTCTGGTCGTGCCTCCAGCATATCACCGGGCAGGCTATGATGTGGGCATGCTGGTGCTGGACGATAGTCCGCCGCTGACCGATGACGAGTTCCTCGCATTCTGCAACCGGCACGAAGAGTGGCGTGTGGAGTCCAACGCGGAGGGAGAGATCGAGATCCTGCCGCTTCCGGGTCCCGACACGGGCGATCAGAACTGCGGGACTAGCGCTCAGCTATGGAACTGGAACCGGCAGTCGAGGGCGAGGAGCTGGTCAGCGCGTTCACGCTCGATCTCACTCCGGTTTGGGAGATTCAATATGAGATCGAGGCGTCGCCGGCCTGACCGCCAGCGCGGTATGATCAGGGCATGCTGGTGCTGAACGACATCTCCGAATTCAGTTCCGTCGTTCTCGACGGTCCGCCGCTCACTGACGACGAGTTCCTTGCGTTTTGCAACCGGCACGAAGAGTGGCGTGTGGAGTCCAACGCGGAGGGAGAGATCGAGATCATGCCGCCTCCGGGTCCCGATACCGGCGATCAAAACGCCGAGATTACCTTCCAGCTCCGGGCCTGGAACCGGCAGTCGAGGCGAGGCAAGACGTTCGATTCGGGTGCCACGTTCGGACTTCCCGGTGGGGCTCGCCGGGCACCAGACGCGGCCTGGATTTCTGCGGAGCGCGCGGACGCCGTCGCCAGGTCTGACCGTGGGCGCATTTGGCATACATGTCCGGAGTTCGTGATTGAGCTGCGGTCCCCCAGCGACCGCATCCGCAAGCTGCAACGGAAGATGGATGAATGGATCACCAATGGCGCGCAACTGGGTTGGCTGATCGATCCGATGCTGCGCCGGGTCACGGTCTACCGGCCAGGGCGGGAGCCCGAAGTGATCCAGGACCCCATTGAAGTCGAGGGCGAGGGGCTGGTCAGCGGGTTCACACTCGATCTCACTCCGGTTTGGGAGATTCAAGATGAGATCGAGGCGTCGTCTGCCTGATTGCCGCGCGGTATCATCAGCGCATGCTGGTGCTGAAGGACATCTCTCAATACAGTTCCGTCGTTCTCGACGGTCCGCCGCTGAGCGACGACGAGCTCCTCGCGTTTTGCAACCGGCACGAAGAGTGGCGTGTGGAGTCCAACGCGGAGGGAGAGATCGAGATGGTGCCCCTGCCCAGCCCCGTCACCGGCCGGCAGAACGCGGATATCATCTATCAACTGTCAGCCGTGGCGGCGCCGGAGGCCACCAAGATCTGGCATGTTTGTCCCGAGTTCGTGATCGAGCTTCGATCCCCCAGTGACCGGATCCGGAAGCTCGGCCTGAAAATGGACGAGTGGATCGACAATGGCGCGGCTCTGGCCTGGCTCGTGGATTCGATGCTCCGCCAAGTGACCATCTATCGTCCCGGACGGACTCCCGAGCTTCTACTAGATCCCGATGTCGTCCGTGGCGAAGGCCCGGTGGAAGGATTCGCGCTGAACCTCAAACGGCTCTGGGAAACCCAGCAATGGGCCGAGACGCGCAAACAGGCGCAATTGGGCTGACGATACACTGATCAGAGCATGAGATTTGCCCTGATCGCCGTCCTCGCCCTCGCCTCCCCCGCCCAGCAGAAGACCTTCCGCGATCCTGCTCCTCCCACGGTTCAGAATCCCCCCGCCCAGCCCGATCCTGCCCCCTCCGCCAACACCGACGTCCGCTTCCACAAGAAGCCAAAGCCCCTGGCCAAAGGCGCCGTCACCCAGGACTGGCCCTGGTTCCTCGGACCCACCCACAACGGCGTCTCCGCCGAAACCAAGCTCTCCCACAAGTTCGGATCCTCCGGACCACCCCTGGTCTGGGAGATGAAAAAAGGGACTGGCTACAGCTCTCCATCCATCGCCGGAGGGCGGCTCGTCTTCCTGCACCGCGAAGGCAACCAGGAAATCGTCGAGTGCCTCAAGCCCGACACTGGGGAGCGCTACTGGCGCTATCAGTATCCCACCAGCTACCAGGACCGCTACGGCTACAACAATGGACCGCGCGCCAGTCCCGTGATCGATGGCGACCGCGTTTACACGCTCGGCGCGGAGGGCAAGCTGTTTTGTTTCCGGCTTGCCACCGGCCAGATCCTGTGGAAGCGCGATCTGCTTAAGGAATTCAAGATCCCGCAGGATTTCTTCGGTGTCACCGGAACCCCGCTGCTCGAAGGAGACCGGCTGATCCTCAACGCCGGCGTTCCGCGCGGCCCCACGGTGATCGCGATCGACAAGATGAACGGCAGGATGCTCTGGGGCGCTGGCGAGGAGTGGGGAGCCTCCTACGCCTCTCCCATCCCCGCCACGGTCCACGGCAAGCGGCGCGTGTTTGTTTTCGCGGGCGGCGAGAGCGAACCTCCCACCGGAGGCCTGATCGCACTCGATCCGGCGAACGGCGCGGTCGACTTCTCCTTCCCCTGGCGGAGCAAGAGCTATGAGTCCGTGAACGCCTCCTGCCCGGTGATTTTCGGGTCGAGCGTGTTCATTTCAGCGAGCTACAAGACCGGCGGCGCGCTGCTCGACATCGGTGCCGATTTCAAGCACAAAACCGCCTGGACCACGCCGGAGTTCGGACTCCATTTCAACACGCCGGTTTACAAGGACGGGTTCCTCTATGGCTTCGACGGGCGCAATGAGCCCGACGCCTCGCTCGCCGCTATCGACGCACGGACCGGCAAAGTCGCCTGGCGGACCACTCCGGAGTGGGAGGAGACGTTCGAGATCAACGGCACGCCCCGCAAGCAGGTGGTCGGAACGTTCCGTGGCAACCTGCTGTGGGCCGACGGCCAGTTCCTGGTTCTCGGGGAGCTCGGACACCTGCTCTGGATGGATCTCACTCCCAAGGGCCACAAGGAAGGGTCGCGGGCCTGGCTGTTCGCCGCCCGCCAGACCTGGAGCCTCCCGGTGCTCAGCCAGGGGCTGCTCTACATCGTCCAGCACGACCGGGACATGTTGAAGGCGACTGGGCCGCGATTGTTGTGTTATGACGTGAGAGAATAGAGGGCACTCTTTAAAGCTCTTTTCCCGAAGCCACCGTATAAAAGGAAGCAAAGGGAATCATTCCCGGACGCAACGGAACCCATAGCTGACGAGTTCCGAGAGCCCGGGCCTTGCACGACATGGTACTCGCCTGACTTCGGGCCAGGCGGATCCGCCGTCCGAGCACCACTCCCACGCGTTGCCCAAGGTGTCGTGGAGTCCAAACGCGTTCGCATCTTTCTCCCCTACCCTGTTGGCCAGCAATTCCCACCACTTCGAGACTTCGTCCGGGGTCAATGCCTGATGCTACAACAGAGCGGCCGCCATCATCCAATCATGATGGACATCTCGCCATGATCTTTACGTGAAGGCCGAACTGCGATCTCGACATCCTGGCCAAGCGCCGTCAAAAACTCCATCAGGCGGCCGATGGAAAAGCTACCCGCCCGGTTTCGCATGAGCAGTGACACATGAGGCTGCTTGATTCCGAGCACCTTGGCGGCTTCCGCCTGAGTGAGGCCACGCTCGCGAATCATGCGGTAGATCTGAAGCGTCAGCCGTGCCTTCATCATCTCCTGCCCGGGATTGGGAAAACCCAGGTCCGCGAATACGTTGCCGCTGCTTTCCGTGATTCTCTCCGGTGAACCCGAACCAATTGATGCCTTTATTGCCATTTAATTCTGCCTCCTCTTGTTGTCCAACTCTGCGTCCCGCAAGCGCTTCTTAATCAGGTCCAAATCTTTCTTCGGCGTCGCGATGCCCTGTTTCGATTTCTTCTGGAAGGCATGTAGCACGTACACTGCGTCCCTGAAGCGAACCGTGTAGACCGCGCGCCACGTGTCACCGTCAAAGGGGGCGGCAATCTCCAGAACGCTGCCGCCGGCGAAGCCCTTCATTGGCTTCGCCGCCGGGTCCATGTCGCCATTCTGTGCTGCATAGAGCGCCTGGCCAATTTCCCACCTGACTGGACTGGGGAACGACTTCAGGTCGCTCCGGGCTGATCCCACCCAGCGCAGGGGCCTGAGCCTATCGTCTGCCGCCATTGATATGAGTATATACGTATATTCATATTCGTGTCGACCGGCGAGCGCCCGCACAAGCCTTCCGACACGGCCAAAGGGTGCAACCAGTCCGCGACTGTTGTGTTATGCCTTGAGAGAATGAGACCACTTGCATGGGCATTGTGGCTGGTGGGCTCAGCCGCAACGGCGCAGAACATCATCACAACCATCGCGGGCACCGATGTCTCGATTGCGCGGACCTCTCGCGCCATCGAGACCCAATTGGGCGAGCCTGCCGGTTTGGCGTTTGACGCGCGCGGCGACCTGCTGATTGCCGACACCGCCAGCTCACTCCTATTCCGGGTGCGCGGCGGCGAAGCGGAAGTCATCGCGGGCACCGGAATTCCCGCGTTCGCCGTGAATATCGGCGAGGACATCCCCGCCGCTAGCGCGACCTTGGCCGGGCTGCGCGACGTGACCATGGATGCCGGGGGGGCTCCACTCGTGCTCAATAACGGAGTGATCCGGCGCATCCTCTCCACCGGCTTGATCCGTACCGTGGTCGGTGAGGGCGAAACCGGCTCGATCGGAACGGCGCATAGGATCGTGGCCGATCGTGCCGGCAACCTGTTTGTTGTGGAACTGTTCCGCCACCGCGTGCGCAAGCTCTCAGCAGGATCGATCAGCGCCTTCGCCGGATCCGGTGATCCCGGCTTTTCCGGTGACGGCGGGCAGGCCGCCAACGCCCAACTGCGCCAGCCCTCGGCCGCTGCCGCCGACCCGGACGGCACGCTCTACATCGCCGACACCGGCAACGGCCGGTTGCGACGGGTCTCGCCCGACGGAACGATTCAGACAATCGCAACCGCCCAGCCCAACGAAATCACCGCCGTGGCCGTCGAGCCCGGCGGCAGCGTCCTGTTCGGCGGAAGGTTCCTCCGCCGCCGGACCCGCGAGGGCACGATCCAGGACGTCATCCCCCTCACCGACGCGGGGTTCGCGGGTGATGGCGGGCCCGCAAACGCCGCCCGCATTGCGCTGATCCGCGGGATCGCGGTGAATGGCGCCGGCGAGATCTTCATCGCCGACACACCCAACCGGCGCGTGCGTATGATCGGAACCAACGGCCAGATCAACACCGTGGTGGGGAGCGGATCCTACCGCGCCTCGGGCGATGGTGGTCCGGCGAGCGCGGCGCCGCTGTCAGAGCCTGGAAAGATCACGGTGGACCCGGCCGGCACACTCTACTTCGCGGACCGCGGAAACCGGCGCGTGCGGCGGATTGGGGTCAACGGAGTCATCGCGCCGGTGGCCGGTACCGGAGCCAGCCTCCTCACGGTCGAGGGAGTCGCGGCCGATGCCCGCGGCAACGTGTATGTCTCCGATCCACGCCAGAATCGCGTCTGGCGGCTGGAACCCGGAGGCCGAGCGGCTCCGTTCGCCGGAACCGGGACGCCAGGCTTTTCGGGCGATGGGGCTCAGGCCACCGCTGCCCGGCTCGACAGTCCTGGCGCTCTGGCATTCGCGGCTGACGGCTCGCTGCTGATCGCCGACCAGGGCAACTTCCGCGTCCGGCAGGTCCTGCCCAACGGCGACATCCGTACATTGGCCGGGAACGGGAATCGCGGGTCGCTCGGCGACGGCGGCGGGCCGCTCCAGGCTCAACTGGACATCATCCGTGACATCGCGGCCGACCGGAGCGGCGGTCTCTACATCGCCACCGATACGATCGCCGCTGGAACGCCGAGCCGGATCCGCGTGGTGCGCGACGGCCGGATCACGACACTGGTCACGTTTGACGCCTCGGCGGAGGCGGTCGCGGTTGACGGCGAGCGCAACGTCTACTTTGCTGATGGCTGCGCAGTCCGCCGGATCTCGGCCGCGGGTGAGCAGTCAACCGTAGCAGGCCAGCCCAACCTCTGCGGGTCCAGCGGCGACGGTCTGCCCGCGACCCAGGCGGCCCTTGCCGCGCCTTCCGGGCTTGCCATCGACGGTGCGGGGAACCTGAACATCTCCGACCGCCAAAGCAACCGGATCCGGCGCGTCCTGGTTACCCAACCCGGCTTCTCCGCCAGCCCGCGGATGCTGACCTTCACGGCGAACTCGCGCGGCGCTCCGGCGGCGCCCCAGGTGCTCGGACTCGCCGGGTCCATCAACAACGTGGGATTCACGGTGTCGATTGATGACCCGGGCGCACGCTGGTTGTCGGCGGAGGATCCGTTCGGCGTGACCCCGCGCCGTCTGGAGATCACGGCGGACCCGGAGCGGCTGGACCCTGGAGTCTACGAGGGAACCGTGCGAATCGAGACTCCGTTCGCAAATCCCCGCCAGACCACGATCCCCGTCCGGTTTGAGGTGGGCCCACCGGCGCCGCCCGCCCTCGCCATCGACAAGCAGGTGCTGACCTTTGCCTTTCCCCGGCAGTCGGCGCCCCGCACCGAAGCTTTGATCCTGGCCAATGTGGGCAGCGGACCTCTGCCGCTGGCGATCGTTGCCCGAAGCCCGGGGTGGCTGCGAGTCAATCCCAATCAAGGCGTGTCGACTCCGCGTGTCCCGCTGCAGGTAAACGTTCGGGCCGATCCAACCGGTCTTAGCCCGGGAACGTATACCGGAGCCGTCGTGATCCAGAGTCCGGGTGTGCGCCGCGAAGTTCCGGTCACGCTCATGGTCAGCGACCGGGATCAGGCCATCCTGATCAGCCAATCGGGACTGTCGTTCGCGGCGGTAGAGAGCGGAGGATTGCCGCCACCTCAGCAGTTCGCCGTTTTGAACACCGGCACGGGCGCGATGACCTTCCGGACTTCGGTCTCCACCCTGGCGGGTGGGGAGTGGCTGTCCGTCAGCGCGCCCGCGGGATCGAGCGAGCCTGGCGCGCCCGCGCTGCTCGAAGCCCAGGTGAACCACGCAGGACTTCCGCCGGGCCGCTACTATGGCCAGGTGCGGGTGGACTCAGAGACCGCGGCCAACACTCCACATGTGCTCACGGTTAACCTCGAGGTACTCCGGCCGGATGAGAATCCGGGGGCTGTGCTCCAGCCGGCTTCTCTCCTGTTCGAACCCGCTCAGGGGGGAGTGCCCGCGGCGAAAGAGTTCATGATCTACAACCTGACCCCCCAACCCGTCAGCTACCGCGCGTTCACGAGCGACATCGCGGTGTTGCCGCGTGATGCGGTGATTGAGCCGAACCAGCCGCTCCGGGTCCTGGTGCAGCCAATCACGCTCAGTCCGGCCAGCCGGCGGCCCGGTGCGGTGCTGCAATTCTCGGACGGGATTCAGCGCAAGATCCCGGCGGCGCTTGCCAGTGAATCAGCGCCGCAGGCGGATCCGAAATCCGTGATCCACCGTGCGGATGGGTGCACCGCCCGCGAGTTGGTCCCGGCCGTCCTCTCCCTGGGCCAGTCGCAAACGGTCCCCGCAGGCTGGCCCGCGGGAGTTTCGGTCGAAGTCAAGGACAACTGCGGCTTGGCGATGGACCGGGGTTCCGTCACTCTGAACTTCTCCAACGGCGATCCGCCACTGGCTTTGATCCCGCTGCGCGACGGCAAGTGGCACGGGACCTGGCAGTCCCGCAACGCCAGCACGAGCCGGGTTGTGGTGCGAGTCGAAGCCGAGCAATCCGATCCCGGGCTGAAAGGCGTCCGAGAGGTGGATGCCGACCTTCGCGCATCGACCGACCCGCCTGCGATCACGGCGGAAGGCATCGTGAGCTTCACGGCGCCTGTACCGTTCGCACCGCTTGCACCGGGCGCGCTGATCGCGATCAATGGCGAGCGGTTGACCAGCGGCACGCCGGAGCGGGCCTCATCCGCGCCGCTGCCGGTCCAGTTGGCGGGAGCCGAGGCCGTAATCGCAGGCCGCAGGATGCCCTTGTCAGGCGCCGCGGACGCGCGTATCGACGCGGTGGTTCCGCCCGATGTCGCGCCGAACACCACCCACCAGATCCTGGTGCGGCGGGGGACGTCCTATTCACGGCCCGTGCCGGTCAACGTCGCCGCCGCGCAGCCGGCGATCGTCACCGGTGCGGACGGGCTGGCAAAGGTGGTAGTGAACGGAAACGAGGCCACGATCGAATGCACGGGTCTCGGGGCGGTGGATCCGCCGGTCGAACCGGGTGCCGCGGCTCCGGCCGATCCAAGAGCCGTCGTGAAAGCTTCGGTCAGAGTCAGGTTCGGCGGAGCAGATCCTGTTGCCGCGGCAGCCGTGGCGATGCCGGGTTCCGTGGGCGTTTACCTGGTGGCCGCGCCGCTCCCGTCCAACCTCGCCGCCGGGACCCGGGTGGCCATAACGGTTGAAGCCGCCGGGCAGGCTAGCCCGGCGGCCGATTTCGTCCGGTAGAAGGGGTGCTACTGGGGAGTTTCCCAAGCTCCGAGATCGATCAGGCCGCTGACGGGCCGTGCCTGGCTGCGGGAGTGGCGCATGTACTCCATCGAAGGCAGCAGCGCGCCGCTGATCGTCGGCTCTTGATTGGTCCCGGCATTGATGGCCGGCGATCCGGGCGCAAGCTTGTAGTTTTGCGTCGCGGGATCGACGAAGCCCGGGTAGTGTCCCCACTGGTTCCCGCCCCGGTCAATCACTGTGGCTGTGTTTTCGGGGTAGCGGAGTCTGGCGGTGCTCTGGAACCAATTGTTTCTCATCTCCATGGTTGTGCGAACCGGAGACATCCTTGACAAGTGTGCCGGTGGGCGGTTGACACAAACGAAGGGTAACCGGGGGACAGCGGTTAAGCTGGGGGATGCCCTGGCGAGAGGTGAGCCGCATGGACAGCAAGGTCGAGTTTATCGAAGATTGGCAGGCAAACGACCTGTCATTTTCAGAATTGTGCCGGAAACACGGGATATCGAGGCAGACCGGGTATACGCTGGTGGACCGGTTCCGTGTGGAGGGCTGGGATGGCCTGCAAGAGCGGAGCCGTGCCCCCCACCACAGTCCGGCCGCCATGGAGGAGGGCACGCGTGAGGAGTTGATCGAACTGCGGATGCAGCA
>VFZX01000274.1 GCA_016871015.1 Acidobacteriota bacterium
GGTTGTAGGCGCGGTACCCCTTCGGCATAAAACATTATGTACTGGTTTTGTTCTATCCGTTCCCACGATGTTCGGGAATTCTCGGACAGGCTCCTAGTCGCATTCGCCTGGTTCCTGGTCCGGGTGGTGGTGTTCGGCTTGTTCACCGTCGACCAAAACGAACGCGCCGTGAAAACCTCCTTCGGCCGTGCTCCCAGGCGCGGGAAGGCGACCACGCTTGATGATCCGGGCGCACAGTTCCTGACCGAAGACGAACGCCCGCGCTACAGCTATCCGCAAGTGGAAGTGATCGGACCCGGAGGTCCGTACCTGAAGATGCCTTGGGAAAAGGTCTACAAAGTCTCCGTCGCGACTTCGACCGTGAGCATGGCGGCCGATTTCGAGACTCCCGCGGCGAACCAGAACGGCACCGTGCTCGAGGCGGTCACGAAGGATCAGTTGAACACAGGACTTACGGGACAAATCCGGTACCAGGTGGACGAGTCCAACTTGTACGCGGTGCTGTTCGGAATCAAGGCGCCCATTGTGCACGTGATGGGTTATTTCGTGTCCGTGTTGCGCCAGCGGATCGCGAGCTTCGAAGCCAAGTCCGAAACAATTCCGGGTGGAGACGTATCGATCAACGATCTGCGCAAGAATCTGCGGGACCTCAACGAGTTCATGGTTCGTGAGTGCCGCGCAACCCCGGCGCGCTATGGCATTGCGTTGGATGCGTCGCTGATCACCGGCATCGATCCACCGCCCGACGTCGAGTCCGCGCTGGCGGCCATCAATACGGCGCATAACCAGGTGTCGAGCGACATCAGTCTCGCGCAAGCCTCCGCCGACCAGAAGATCGTTCAGTCGCGGCGCGCCGTCGAGATCGAGACCTTGAAAGCGCAAGCCGAAGTGGAGCCGCTGCGGAAGCTCGCCGCCGAGCTCTCCGGACTGCTGAAGAAAGGGCCGCAAACGCTCGAAGCATATCTGCGGACCGTGCGGCTCCGGCTCTACGACAAGGCCGGTGCGGTCTATAGGGAGGTGCGGTGATGCTCGATGTCGCGTTGTTCATCTTCGTATTGATGTTGTTCGGCATTCCGATTTTCCTCATGTTCGCGCGGCTGTTCGGACTCTACGCGACCGTTGAGGAACGGCGGTGCCGTGTCTACGTGCTCTTCGGCAAGGTCCTCGGAGTGCTCGAAGAGCCGGGGCTGCATATCCTGCCGCTCGAGATCGGCCCCGCCGCGTTCATCGTGAATTTGCTGGGCAAGTGCTACATCGTCGACATGCGGCTGGACCAGGAATACCGGCGCAGTGAGCCGGTGAACTCCGAGGAAGGCGCGCCCATCGGAATCGGGATCTGGTACGAAATGTGGATCAGCGATCCCGTGGCTTATCTGTTCCGCAACACGGATCCACGCGGGTCGCTGCGGGCCAACGTGAGCAACGCCACGGTCCGGTGCCTGAGCAACATGCCGCTGGCGGACATGCTCGAGACGCGCCACAAGATGAGCCAAACGGTGCGCGACGAAGTCTCGCCGAAGTCCCACGAGTGGGGCTACAAGCTGGGATCGGTGTACATCCGGAAGGTCCATTTCCGTGATCACGGCATGATCCGCCAGATTGAAGAAAAGGTGGTCAACCGGCTGCGCCAGGTGACTTCGGCGATCAGACAGGCGGGCGCGAATCAGGTGAGCGTGATCACCAGCTCGGCCGAGCGGGAAGCGTCGATCGAATTCGCCAAGGCGGCGGCTATCCGCCCGAACACGCTCGGCGAAGCGCTCGGAGAGATTGCGCAAGAACCGGAGGTGGCGCGCGCGTTGTTCGAGATTCTAGAAGTCCAGAAGGTGATCGAGAGCCACGCACAGATCACATTGCTGCCCGACGGAGGCGGGAAACTGCTGACCGATCTGCTCGCCGCGGGCGGGCACGGGAAGCGAGCGTAGCGTGCGCTGGCTTGTGGTACTGCTGGCGGCCCTTGATCCAGCGCTTGCTCCTCCCGGCGTGAACCTAAAGCCGGGACCGGAGTATGCGGACTCGACGCGCCTGTTTCAAGGCATCCCCGGCATCGAGCGCGCGCCGAACGGCCGGCTCTGGGCGGTTTGGTACGCGGGTGGCCCGGACGAACCGGGCGAAGGGCGGGGGAACTACGTCGTGCTGGTAACGAGTGGGGACGGCGGCCGCACTTGGTCCGGGCCCAAGCTGGTGATTGATCCTCCCGGGCCGGTGCGTGCCTACGATCCTTGCCTGTGGCACGATCCGAAAGGCCGGCTCTGGCTGTTCTGGGCGCAGAGTTATGACAAGTGGGATGGACGCTCGGGAGTCTGGGCGATCGTTACGGCGAACTCGAAGAGCGCGTCCCCGAAGTGGTCCGCTCCGCGCCGGCTGAGCGATGGAATCATGATGAACAAGCCCACCGTCACGTCGAAGGGCGAGTGGTTGATGCCCGCTTCGGTTTGGGAGCGCGGTCCCGTTGGCGAGATTCCTCCGGACCTGCGGCACAACCTGGGCGCGCGCAGTGGCGCGAACGTGATGGTGTCCAACGATGCGGGCAACACGTGGACTCCGCGGGGCCAGGCGCTTGTGCCCAATCGCGTTTTCGATGAGCACATGATCGTCGAGCGGCGGGACAAGAGCCTGTGGATGCTGGTCCGCGCGGCATACGGGATTGGCGAGAGCGTTTCCGCGGACTCGGGCAAGACGTGGGAGCCTGGGCGCAAGTCCGGCATCCCGCACGTGAACTCAAGGTTCTTCGTCCGGCGGCTGTTGTCCGGCAAACTGCTTCTGGTGACGCACAACCCGCCCGACCAAAAGACGCGGTCGCACCTGATCGCGCGATTATCGGAGGACGATGGCAAGACCTGGACCGGCGGGCTCATGCTCGATGAGCGCGCGGGAGTCTCCTATCCCGATGGAGTTCAGGCACCGGATGGCACGGTCTACATCATCTACGACCACGCGCGGACCCGGGACCGGCAGATCCTCATGGCGGTCTTCACCGAGTCCGATGTCCAAAGTGGACAGTGGTCGTCGCCAAAGGCGCGGCAACGCGTGGTGATCAACCAGGCGACTGGACAACGGGCTCCGGGATAGGTTCCTCAGAATCGAAATTCCGAACCAAACTGCCACTTATCCGGCGGACCGGATCGAGAGGACCAACGGGATCAACACCAGCAGGTTCAACCCCAGCAGCACCGCGCCCACTTTGCGCTCCTTGTGGATCTTGAACCACAGATAGATCCCGGTCCCCGCGATCACGAACAACAGCAGCGACACCACCCCAGAGAACCATCCGAACGCGTTCAGCAGCCAGTATTCATGCCACAGCCCCGCTGCGTGATGGACCCGGTTCAGCAGCAGGATCAGCGAAGCCTCGCGTATCGTCAACTTCGTCGACCCGGTCGCGTGCTCGTAGCGGACCTGGAGCGCGCTGCCCGGATGATTCATCCGGAACGCCGTCGCGCCCTCGAGTTGCTCCACCTGCAGCAGCTCTCCGCGCGCGCCGTGCTTGTCGATCAGAATCTGGGCGATGGCCCGCGCGCCGTCCAAATTCGCTGGCAGCAAGAGGGTCTTCTCGGCCATCCCTGGCTGCGAGCGGAACCAGGGGTTGTGCGACATCTGGACGCCGCTCCAGGCATACATCAACAGGTACGCCGCGCTAAACAGACCCGCGAAGAGATGGATGTTCTTGAGCGTCCGGTACATGTTTACCTCGCCGCCCAGAACAGCGCCAGGAACCCTATCGTCCCAACACTGAAGGAGACCTGCGCCCAGAACATGCCGGGCCGGCTGGCGAGCCACAGGTAGATCCCGGTAGCCACCATCAGGATCAGCGAGAACATCGCGAATTCGTTGTAATATTTCCACACCATGTTGCGCGGATCGGGGGAATTGTTCCGCGCCGCCATCTCGTGCAAGGCCATGAAGAATCCACCAAGCTTGTTCGGCAACTTACGCAAGCGCAGCTCGCGCCGCCCTTCATCGAATACCACCTGCACTTGTCCGTTCACCGAGTAGACCGCGAACGCCAGGTGGCCGTCCTGGTTGCGGCGGACCGCCTGCCGCGGTGGCGGCGCCGTGATGGGTTCGCCAATCGCCGACCAGATCAGCCGCGCCGTTTCTTCATCCGTCGCGTTGGCGGGAGCGGTGAAGCTCATGGTGCTCGTCACCGGATCCAGGCGCTTGCGGTCCTGCGGCGCGACATTGGCGAACGCCCATAGCCCCGCGATCCCGTAAACGAGCAGCGCCGTGCAGCAGATCAGGCTCAGGTAGATGTGGACCTTCTTCAGGAGTTGATGCATATGATAGACAATTATTCTATGCGCTCCCGTTGGCTGCTGGCCGCCCTGCCCCTCTGTGCCACCGCTCAGAACACTGGTATCGAGCTCTTCGAGTCCAGCATCCGCCCGGCGTTGGTCCAACATTGCCAGTCCTGCCACAGCGGCGACAGGCCACAAGGCAACCTGCGGCTGGACCATCGCGATGGATGGAAGCCGGTGGGCGCGGCGGCCATCCTGCGCGCCATCCGCCATGAACCGGGCGCGAAGCCGATGCCGCTGGGCGCGAAGAAGCTGCCGGCCGGCGTGATCACGTCTTTTGAGGAGTGGGTCCGCGCAGGAGCCCCGGATCCCCGCGAGCGTCCTGCCGCGGCGGCCGCGGCCGTCAACAAACCATGGGAGGAGGTATACCAGGAACGCAAAAAGTGGTGGAGCCTCCAGCCGCTCGCCGCATCGAATCCGGGAAAATCGATCGACGCGTTTCTGCTCGACCGTCTGCATCGCGCCGGACTCAAGCCCGCTCCTCCAGCGCAGCGCGAAATTCTGCTGCGCCGTCTCAGCTTCGTGCTCACCGGCCTCCCTCCGGCGCCGGAAGAGACCGCCGCTTTTCTTGCCGACCCATCACCCAACGCCTACGAACGCCAGGTGGACCGCCTGCTCGAGTCGCCCCACTTCGGCGAGCGATGGGCGCGCCACTGGATGGACGTGGTCCGCTACAGCGACACCTACGGATACGAGTGGGACATCCCGGCGAAGGGCGCCTGGCGCTATCGCGACTATCTGATCCGGGCGCTTAACCAGGACGTCGGGTTCGATCAACTCGCGCGCGAGCATATAGCGGGCGACCTGCTTCCGAATCCGCGTATCGACGCCTCAAGCCAGATCAACGAGTCCATCACCGGCACCATGTTCTACCAGATGGGCGAGAAGCGGCACGGGGACAGTCTGGAGTTCAACGGCATCCACCAGGAGATGCTCCACAACAAGGTGGATGCGTTCTCGAAGGCGTTCCAGGCGACGACCGTCGGCTGCGCGCGATGCCACGATCACAAGCTGGACGCGGTGTCGCAGCGCGACTACTACGCGCTCGCAGGACTCTTCATGAGCGCCCGCTGGATCACCAATACGCTCGATCTGCCTGAACGGAACCGCGGCCTGCTGGAGCAGTTGCGCGGCCTGAAGCCGGCTATCCGCGCCTCACTGCAGCCGGTCTGGCGCGAGGACTCGGCGCGGATCGCCGCAAAGCTGATCCAGTTGAAGGCGGACAAGACGACGCCGGAGCATCCGCTGCATGTGTGGAATCAGATGCTCGGCGCCGCGGACATGCGGGCCAAGTGGACCGGGCTGCGGGAGGCGTATGCCAAGACCGCCACCCCCGCCCCCGGATACACCGTGCTTGCCGACTTCACCAAACCAGCGCCCGCGGGCTGGTCGGTTGACGGTGTCGGGCTGCGCAATGGACCATCGGCGCCGGGAGACTTCGCTGTCGCCCTGGATGGAGATCACGCGGTGTCGATGCTGCTCCCCGCGGGACTGTACACCAACTCGCTCTCACCGCGCATGAACGGCGCCGTCCGCACGCCGCACCTGAATCACACCGGACACCGCTACATCAGCTTCGAGCTTGCAGGTGGCGATTTCGCCGCGTACCGGACCGTGGTCGACAACGCGTTTCTGACGGAGCGCCAGGTGTACTTGAAGAGTGCGGATCCGTATTGGGTCCGGCTGGATGCGGGCGCCAAGGCGAGCACGCATCGTGCGCAAACCGAGATCGAAAAGGCGGAAACGCGAGTCTACTTCGAAATCGCCACCAAGACGTCGAATCCCAACTTTCCCCCGCGGGTGGGACTCGGCGGCAGATTCACCGACGAACAGGCGGCCGATCCGCGAAGCTGGTTCGGCGTGCTCCGCGTGGTGGGCCACGACGGCGACAAGAGTCCCACACCGGACCTCACGCCGTTCCTTCCCCTGCTCGACGGCGAGGCGCCGGAGACCGCAGCCCAGCTCGCGCAACGCTACCAGCAGTGGCTCAGTTCCGCTGTCGAAGCCTGGATCGCGAACCGCGCCACCGCCACCGACATCCGGCTCATCAACTGGATGCTCGCCGAAGGACTACTCACCAACCGCGCCGATTCGAACGTGGCCCGCTACCGCCAGATCGAGAAGCAGCTCGCCGAACCCGCCACCGTCAACGGCATGTCGGATGTCGGTCCCGGCTACGACTACCGGCTGAACAAGCGCGGCGTCTACGAGGATCTCGGCGACAAGGTCCCGCGGGCGTTCCCCACCCGCCTGCAACTGGCCGGGCACATCGCCAGCCCCGCGAATCCGATCACCGCTCGCGTGTTCGTCAATCGAGTGTGGCACTGGGTGTTCGGTGCTGGACTCGTTCCCTCAACCGACGACTTCGGCCACCTCGGCGACCTGCCATCCCATCCCGAGCTGCTCGATCATCTCGCCGCCAGCTTCACGAACAACCGTTGGTCAGCCAAGCAGTTGATCCGCCGGATGGTGACGACCGCGGCGTTCCGGCAATCAGGGGAACAGGCACCCCGCGCGCGTGAAGTGGATCCGCTGAACCGCTTGCTGCACCACTATCCCGTGCGGCGTCTCGAAGCCGAAGCCCTGCGCGATTCGATCCTTGCCGTGTCCGGCCGCCTGGACCCGCAACTCTACGGTCCGCCGCTCAATCCCGCGCGGGCCAACGAGGATCCGGAGAAGCGCTTGTTCTCGGGCCCGGTGGATGGCGCTGGACGCCGGTCCATCTATATCAAGATGACCATCATGGAACCACCGAAGTTCCTGGCGGTGTTCAATCAGCCGAGCCCCAAGATTCCCGCGGGACGGCGCGACGTCACCAATGTGGCGGCCCAGGCACTGGCGCTGTTGAACGACCCGTTTGTCGAGGGCCAGGCCGGACACTGGGCTCGCGCGCTGATCGCCGACTCGAGCGCCACACCTTCGCTCCGCGTCGCGGCGATGTTCCAGCGCGCACTGGGACGCAAGCCCGCGGCGCACGAACTCGACCTGTGGTCCACCGCTGCGCAGGATCTCGCCACCTTGCACCGCGAATCCGGCGATATGATGAAATCACTGCCGGTGTGGCAGGATCTGGCGCACGCCATGTTCAACAGCAAGGAGTTTCTCTATGTTCGCTAGTCCGGCGCAATTCACGCGAAGAGACTGGCTGCGGTCAGTGGCTTTGTCCGCTCTCGCCGTAGCCGAGGGCCGGGCGGCCGGGGCTCCGCACCATGGACCCCGCGCCCGCAGCGTCGTGTTCTGTTTCATGGACGGCGGCCCAAGCCACGTCGACACGTTTGATCCCAAGCCCGAGCTCACGAAACGGCAGGGCGAGAAGATTGGCGCAGGCGCTGTGTCGGCCAAGTCGCAGTCCGGCGCGGACCGCGTCTGGTTCGGATCGCCATGGGAATTCCGGCAGCGGGGGCGCAGCGGACTCTGGGTGAGCAGCCTGCTGCCGCGCATCGCAGACCTGGCCGACGATCTGTGCGTCATCCGCTCGATGGTTGGACAGCAGCCGCTTCACGGCCAACAGGCGCTGCTCCTTCACACGGGTCGCGTGACAGGCATGGCGCCGAGCTTTGGATCCTGGGTCGCCTACGGACTCGGCGCGGAGCGCGACACGCTGCCCAACTACGTCCTGCTCAACAACGACTGGATTCCGAACGGCGGTTACGAGAACTTCGGCGCCGCATTCCTGCCCGCGTCGAACGCCGCCACGATGCTGCGCGCCAAGGGTACCGCGATGGACAACATTACCCCAGGCGACGCACCCGCGGTGCAGGCGCGCAAGCTGGCGCTGCTCGCCCGGCAGGACCGCACGTTCGCCGAGTCCGCCGGGGATGACGCGGTGCGCGGCGCGATCCGGAATTACGAAACCGCGTTCCTGTTGCAATCGCGGATCCCGGACCTGGCCGATGTGTCCCGTGAGCCGGAGTCCATCCGGCGCATGTATGGAGTCGGCGCGGAGAACAGCTACAAGCACCACTACAGCCTGCAATGCCTGCGCGCGCGGCGGCTGGTGGAAGCGGGCGTGCGGTTCGTTGAGATCACCTGTCCGCTCACGCACCACAACAACTCACCGTGGGACCAGCATGGCAATATCAAGAAGTACCACGAGGAGAATGCGATGATTACCGACCAGGGCGTGGCCGCGCTCATCGCCGATCTGAAGCAGCGCGGGCTTCTTGATTCCACTATCGTCGTATGGGCGGGCGAAATGGGCCGGACTCCGCACACATCCAAGATCACGGAGAACTGCGGCCGTGACCACCACGTGAACGGATATTCGATTTTCCTCGCCGGCGGAGGCTTCCGCGGCGGCGCGGCGTACGGCGAAACCGACGAGTTCGGCAACTCGGTGGCGTCCAACGCGGTCACCGTGCATGACGTGCATGCGACCATCCTGCACCAGCTCGGGCTGAATCACCGGCGGCTGACCTACCGTTTTGGCGGCCGGGACATGAGCCTGACCGACGTGCATGGAGAGGTGATCCAAACGCTGATCTGATCCTTGAGCCGAAGTTCGCATTTCTTCCGCGTACACATCCGGGAGGGTGCGATGCGAACCCCAATTCGGTGCTCGATCGTTGCATTTGCCACCGCTGCCGCCTTAATTGCGGAGCAGTTGTATGTTGTCGTTCTGCACGGTGATTCCGCCGCGCACCAAGTATTGGTGGATTTGGCTGGCCAAGGCGCCCACCTGGAACGGGCATATACGTCGTTCGCTGGCTTCGTGGTCCGCGCCAGCTCAAAAGGGGCGATCGAGGCTCGCCCTGGCATCGCGGCTCTGTTCCCGGTAGAGAGCGCCGAAGCGCTGAACCGGTTGGAATCGGCGGTGCTGGCGCGATCCGCGGAGATCGTGAAGCTGAAGGGCCTGGATGGCAATGAGCCGTTCACACACCTGGTGGACCGCATCGCCGATGAGCACGGATTGACGGTGCTCGCATCCACGGGACGGAACACTTTGCGTAATGCGGCACGCGGCCGCACGGCCCTCGAGGCTCGCGCGAGATCCTTGTCTGGTGACGCGTTGACCGCAATCATCGAGGACTCCGTTCCTGCGCAGGCATTCCGTCTCTACCGCTTGCAGGGCCAGCCAGGCAGGAGAGCCCTTGTCTGGAACACTCACTTCCGGAACGGGATCGAGCCTGTCGAAAACGGACTGCGCTTGGATACGTTCGACGCCGGAGTCCCGGTCCTCAAGGTGTCTGGCGGCCTCTACGCGGACGAAGCGTTCGCGCTCGCGGTCGAAGGCGCGCTCTTGGAACCGGTAGATGGGCCCGCGCTCCGTGTGCGCTGTGGCGAGGGAGTGTGCACCGTGCTCAACGCAGGGGACTTGGCTGCGTTCTCCCTAAGGACCACCGGAGACGAGCCCGTGGATCTCGGTACGCTGCAACCGGGCCAGGAGGTTCAGTTCCCAGAACCGGGCGGTCCGGGAACGGTGATCAGCGATTCGTACGGCGTTCAATGGACCGCGACCTACGACGGAACGCTGACCGCCTGTCTTGGGAGCGTATTGGTTTCACCTCCAACGGCGGTGTATTCGAACGCGGCGGGAACGGGGAAGGCGCGCCTGTCCGTCCCGTTCGGCTGCACCTGGCGAACCGTGCTTTCGAGCGGAATTTGGGGCTGGCTGACCACCTACGATGACGTACTTGGCCGCGAGGTCCGTTACTCATTCGGCGAGAACACGCGTGACCAGCCGCGGACCGAAAGACTACTCGTGCAGATCTTCAACGGCGCTACTTGGGTCAATTCAGGGGTGTACCACGAGGTCACGCAGAACAAGGCCCCGAATTCCATTCGCGTGCTGTCACCCAACGGCGGCGAAGTGTGGGAGACGGGCTCGCAATACAGCATCCGGTGGGCTGTGCAAGGATCGGTGGGATCCGCCGTGCGCGTCGAAGCATTGCATGGAGGCTCGGTGATTTTCATCGCCAACGCACAAGCGCCGGCGGGCAGTGTGTCCTGGCTGGTGCCGCAGTCCCTTGCGGGGGCGTCGAATCTGAGGATCAGGGTGAGCGGACTGGTGTCGGACACAAGCGATGGCGCCTTCTCCGTCCGGGCCAAGCCTCTCAAGGTGACCGCTCCCAACGGAGGCGTCCTATTTCGAGGCAGCACGATCAACGTTGGAGTCGGAGGGCCTCCGGGCGCCTCCGTCAACGTCGCACTGGTTGGACCCGTGACCACGGTGCTGAATCCCGCGCTCGTACTCGGCGCAACCGGCGCCGCGTCGATGCCGTGGATGGTCCCGCTGAATCAGCCCGAGGGGATCTACCGCGTCCGGGCCGGGGCGGGAACCGAGGTGACGCACGGTGACAATACCGCGGTCAAGAAGGTGCAGGTGGAAGTCACGGTGAGTCCCGCTACGGTGGAGGAGGGCAAGCCGGTGACGGTGACGGTGCGCGCCGCGGCTGGCGAGAAAGTGAAGCTCTCACTGGTCACCGGCAACGGGGCCGTGGCCGTTCCAGGCGAATTCGGTCCCGGACAGCACCAGGTGGCGATTCCGATCCCAGTGGGCCGGGGGTACAAGATTCAGGCGGTGAGCACTTCCGACGCCAACAACAAGCATTCGAGCAACGCGTTCGATGTCGCCGCTCCGCCACCCCCGCCACCTCCACCTCCGCCCAACCCGGTGGTGCGTCCAGGATCCTCGGGCTTGATCATCGAGGTGAACGGAACCAAGACCGAGGTCAATAGCCGCTCCGCGGTGTACATCCGGCTGGTGAACCGGTACGGTGAGGATGCCCAGCGGCTGCTCGATGCCATGATCGCCTCCACCAAGTATGAACCTAAATCCGGCAGTTGGAAGCGGCTGGAAGGGGCACTGGAGCAGGCGGATCGAGGGGGATCTTGGCGAATTGCTGGAAGATCGAGCGCAAGATGCGGCACCATCGTTGATAAGCAGTC
>VFZX01000275.1 GCA_016871015.1 Acidobacteriota bacterium
TGCGCTGGAATCCGGTTGCCGGGGAACGCGGTGCGCACGAATCCTCCGCCGGGCGCCGCCGTTGTGGTGAGCGGGTCGAAGATGGTCACCGCTGCGCCGGCCGCGGTCACGGTCGAAGAAAAATCGCCGCTCATCTGCGCGCGCGACGGAAGCGTGGTGGTGGAGGTCTGCTGTGCGCGCTGCCGCAGTCCCTCGTAGCCGCCAAAGAAGAACGTCCGGTTGCGGCCGTTGTAGAGCTTCGGCAGGATCACCGGGCCGCCCAATGTGAATCCGTACTGGTTGCGCTGGAACGTGCCCAGCCGTTGTCCGGCGCGGTTCAGGAACCACTGGTTCGAGTCCAGCCGGCTGTTGCGCACAAACTCGTACGCGCTGCCATGGAACTTGTTGGTGCCGGACTTGATCACCAGATTGATCACCCCTCCCGTGGTCCGTCCGAACTCGGCTGAAAAGGAATTGGTCTGGACCTTGAACTCCTGCACCCGCTCGACCGACGGCAGAGTCGCGGTAGCGAATGTACCGGGGCTGTTCTCCGGCACCGTGACCGGAGCCCCGTCCTGCAGGATCTCCGTCGCTCCGCCCCGGCTGCCGTTGACGCTCAAGTTGGCAAGTTGCAGCGGATTGTCGCTGAACGCGGGTCCGGGGACGACGCCCGCCGTGAGTCCCGCGAGCCCGATCGGATTGCGGCCATTCAACGGCAGCTCGACAATCTGGCGGTTCCCGATCAACTGTCCGAGCCCGCCGTTCTCGGTCTGCAGCAGCGGGGCCTGACTGCTGACTTCCACTGTCTCGGTCACTGCGCCCAACTCGAGCGTTAACGTCATCGACACGGACTCCGCCACGTTCACCGTGATGCCGCTCCGTACAATGCGTTTGAATCCGCTCGCCTCGGCTGACACCGAGTAGCGGCTTGGCTTCACCGATACGAACCGCGCGAGACCCTGATCCGTGGTTGTCTGGCTGGTGACGATGCCCGTCTCCTGTTCGGTGAGCCTCACGGTGGCGGCGCTGATGGCAGCCGATGACGGATCCTGGACCAAGATCACCACCAGGCCCGCCGCGGTCTGCGCGGGCATCGACACTGGAAAACACAACGCCGCCGCGGCGATCAGCACTCTCTTCATGACTGCCTCCTCGTTACGCCAGGATCCCCTCGATCACATGGCCGTGGACATCGGTCAACCGCCGCCGGATCCCGTTATGGTAGTAGGTCAGCTTCTCGTGATTGAGCCCGAGCAACTGGAGCGCGGTCGCGTGGAAATCGTAGATTGTCACTGGATTCCCCGCGGGCTTGTAGCCGACCTCGTCCGACCCGCCGTAAGCAAAGCCGGGCTTGAGTCCGGCGCCCGCCATCCAACACGAGAAGCAATCCGGATGATGATCGCGGCCCGCCGACTTGCCCGCGCCTTGTGACACGGGAGTCCGCCCGAACTCCGTCACGCCCATCACCAGCGTGTCGCGCAGCATCCCCCGCGCGTGAAGGTCCTCGATCAGCGCCGCCACCGGCTGATCGTACTCTTTGGCCATGCCCGAATGGTTCGTGATCAGGCTGCCGTGCGCGTCCCAGCTCTTCCCTCCGCCGCCGTGATAGATCTGCACGAAGCGCACGCCCTGTTCGAGCAGACGCCGTCCGAGCAGGCAGTTTCTGGCCAGCGATTCGGTCTCTTTGCGATCCAGGCCATACAGGCGCTTGGCGGACTCGCTCTCTCGCTGGAGATCCGCCACGCCGGGCACAGTCAACTGCATCCGCGCCGCTAATTCATAAGCCCGCACGCGCGCATCCAGCGAGCTGTCGCCAGGATGCATCTCCGCGTAAGTGCGGTTCATCTTGTCGAGCCAGTCCATGCCGTCGCGCCGCGCACCGGGATCGAGCCCCTTCGGATTCGACAGGTCAGGAACCGGGTCGCCATCGTTGGCAAACGCCGTACCCTGCACGGCGGCCGGCAGGAATCCGTTGGACCACTGCATGTTGCCGCCCCAGGGCTGGCTCTTGGGATCCGTCATCACCACGAACGCTGGCAGGTCCGCGTTCTCCGTTCCCAGTCCGTAAGTGACCCACGCGCCAATGGACGGGAATCCGTTGAGGATGAATCCGGTGTTCATCTGCGCGACGGCGGGCATGTGATTCGCGCTCTTTGAGACCATGCCGTGGATCACGGTGAGGCGGTCGGCCGACCGTGCCAGATTGGGCAGCAGCTCGCTCACCCAGAGTCCACTCTGCCCTCGCTGGCGGAACTCGAATGGCGATCCCATCAGGTTGCCGCCCTGGCCGAAGAAAGTCGGCATGTCGAAGGACTTCCCGTTGCGTTGCGACAGGCCAGGCTTGTGGTCGAACGTGTCGACGTGGCTCATGCCGCCGACACAGAACACCTGAATCACGCGCTTTGCTTTGGGCGCGAAATGCGGAGGAGACGCCGCGTGTGCGCGCCCGCCGAGCGAGGACAGCGCCATCCAGCCGAGTCCCGCCCCCGTGCTCAGCAGCATCCGCCGCCGGTTGAGTTCACTCGGCATATAGAAATTCGCTCGTGTTCAGGATCCCCCAGCACAGCGTACCGAGTCCGCGTGCCGAGATCAAGGCGCGGCTCCCGGCCAGCTCCCACTCCGCGGGTGCGCGCCCGAACGCGATCGCAAACGCGCGCCGGACCTGCTCGTCCGGATCAGCGGTCTCCCGCTTGAGCCGCTCCGCGAACGCCTGTGCTTGCCGCTGCACGAACGCGTTGTTCATCAGGCTGAGCGCTTGCAGCGCCGTGGTGGTCGATCCACGTTTGGCCGACCGGACCGATGGCGTCGGGCAGTCCAGCGCATCGAGCATCGGGTTGCCCGCCGACGTCACGCTCATCCGGTAGATGGTCCGCCGCTGGTGTTCCGGATCCGCGCTGTCGGCTGGCGTGTAGGTCTTGTAGGAGCCTGTGTTGTTGCCGACATCGAACGGACGGAACCCCGGGCCGGACATCTTGGGGTTCAACAGTCCGCTTGCGGTGAGCATCGCGTCCCGCGCGGTTTCCGCGTCCAGACGCCGGGGGGAGAAGCGCCACAACAGCCGGTTGCCGGAATCCTTGGCAGCCGCGGCGGGATCGAAGCGCGACGAGCGCTGATAGGCGTCTGATAGCAGGATGATCCGGTGCAGCGCCTTCAAGCTCCCGCCGCTCGCGCGGAACTCGATCGCTAGCTCATCCAGCAGTTCCGGATGGCTCGGCTGTCCGCCGTTGTAGCCGAGGTCGTTCGCGTTCTCGGCGATCCCCGCGCCGAAATGATGCTGCCACACGCGGTTCACGATTACGCGCCAGAACAGCGGATTCGAGTCCGCTGTCAGCCACTCGGCGAGCTTCAGCCGCTTGGCGGCATCAGGCGCATCGGCGGCGAGATCGATCTCCGCGGCGCCCTTCACGCACGAGACTCCGCCGGGCGCGACCACGTCGCCCTTCCGGTTCACGTCGCCGCGCTGCAGGATGCGCGATGCTGGCGCGGGCCGGATCGACGGAATCCATGCGGGCTCGGGCGTTGGCAGCCCGGCCAGCTCCTTCTGCCGCGCGGCTAATTCCGACTCGAGCTTCCCTAGCCGAGCCTGATCCCCACTGCTCATCCGCGCGCGAAGCTCAGTCCCCGTGTGATTCACGATTCCCGCGGCGAATGACGCGGCGATCTGCGCGGGTGTCAGTGCCGACGCATGGATCCGGGCTTCCTCGATGCGCATGCCCGGAGTCACCGTGAACCGTGCGATCGCATCGCCCTGGAAATAGGTCTGCAGCTTGGCGAGCGGCGTGCCTTGTTCCGGCAGGTACGGTCTGCCGTACGCCTGTCCGTTACGGTACTGGTGGATCCGGCCGTCTTTCGTATAAGCGATCGCAAGGTGCAGCAGGCGGCCAGGTGCGGTGTCTTCCGCGCCGCCGCCCGGATTCTCCGAACGGAAGCGGCCGATCGAGAAATTCTCCCAGTGCCTGGATTGGCCCGCGCTGAATTGCATCCCGTCGACGCTCGCCCCGCGGTATCCGCTTTGGTTGCGCAGTTCGAACAGCGTGAACGCCTTTGTGGGAAGCTGATTCACGCGGATCCACGCCTCAAGCGTCTTCTCGCGGACTTCAGTTTTGAGCGGCGTCGTCGTGATCACTACCGTCTCCGAGCCAGGCGCCGCCTCCACGCCGCCATCCACCAGCAGCGCTTTAGCCGGGATTCGCGCGTGCACCTCTCCGCTCTCGTCCCGCCCATCGGTGTCGAATGTCCACCGCGCGAATACCCGCGCGCCGGGTCTGGCGGATGCGGGACGCGCGGAGCGATACAGGGCGGCGATCTCCGATTCGAGTTCCGCGATCCGGCCGCGCATCGATGCAATCGTCTGTTGCCGCTCCGCCTTCTCCGGCGGAGTGAGTAGCGGCATCGAGTTCGGCTGCACGTCGATCAGCGACTCGTCGCGTCCGATCGCCGGCCACACCGATGCGAACACCGAACGGAACCGGTAGTAGTCGCGCTGCGGGATCGGGTCAAACTTGTGGTCGTGGCAGCGCGCGCAGTTCACCGTCAGCCCGAGAAACGTCTGCGCTACCGTGCCGAGCATCTCTTCGAGCATGTCCTCGCGGACCGCCTCGCGCTCGGCTTCCACCGCCGACGTCAACCCCACGGCATCCGTTGGACCCAACGTGAGAAACCCCGCCGCAGTCACGCTGTCGCGCGTGGCGCCAGGCATCACGTCACCCGCGATCTGTTCCGCAGCGAACCGCGCGTACGGCTTGTCCTCATTGAATGCGCGGATCACGAAGTCGCGGTAGCGCCACACGTTGTCCCGCAGCGAGTCGCGTTCGAATCCCTCGCTTTCGGAATAACGCACCACGTCGAGCCAGTGCCGCGCCCAGCGCTCTCCGTAGTGCGTTGAGGCGAGCGTGCGGTCGACGAGCCTTTCCCAGGCGCGCGGATCCGGATCCCGCACGAACGCTTCGACCTCGGCCGGATCCGGCGGCAGCCCGAGCAGATCGAAGCTCAAACGCCGGATGAGTGCACGGCGCGTGGCTGGCGGCGTTGGTTTGAGTCCGGCCTGCTGGAGCCTTGTCTGAATCCAGCGGTCGATCACGGACTTTCCCCCAGCCTCCGGCGCGGGGCTCCGCTTGAGCGGTTGCAACGACCACCAGTCCGGGCCCGCCCGCTTTTCCTGAATCGCACTGGACCACGGTGCGCCCGCGTCGATCCACTGCCGGATCACCTCGCGCTCACTCGCGGGCAGCGGCGCCGCGGGCGGCATCTGGCCCGCGTCAATCCGCGCGAGCATCAGACTTCCGGCGGCGGAGGCGGGCTGCAGCGCCGGACCTTTGATTCCGCCTCGCAGTGCGCCCGCGCGTGTCGAAAGGTCCAGATTGGCGGACTTGAGCTTCGGTCCGTGGCAGGTGATGCACCGCCGTTGCAGGATCTCCGCAGCGGCCGGTTCGAGGTCCGCGCCGGCCAGCATCGCGGGGAGGCACACGGCGGCCAGCGCTCGCGACAGACTGAGCGCGACGGCACGGACTTGCGGGCAGGACATGGGCGCGTTTCCCATCCGTTCCGCCCATGATACACCTAATACGATGGCCATTTCGAGACGGGAATTCGGGTTTTTGGCGCTCACGCAGGCCGCTCCCCGCAAGCCCAATATCCTGTTTATCCTTACCGACGATTTCGGATGGAACGGCCTGAGCTGTTACGGCAACAAGGATGTTGCGACACCGAACCTCGACCGGTTGGCCAGCGCCGGCGTCCGCTTCACCTCCGCCTACGCCGAACCGCAGTGCTCGCCCACACGCGCCGCGCTGCTGAGCGGCCAGTACGGCGCGCGTACCGGAGTGTTCAAGGTAATCCACGAAAAAGAGCCGCCCAACACCTACCTCACGATTCCCGAGGCCAACCTGGCGATGCAGCCCTCGGTGGCGACACTCGCCCAAGCGCTTCGGTCCGCCAGCTATACCACGGGCATCGCGGGCAAGTGGCACATCGCGGATGCCTACCCGGCGGCCGAGGTCCGCGGCCGGGATGGCGGCCGCTACTTTGACCGGTACGGATTCGACTTTGCGAGCGCCGTTGGGGAAAAGGAGTTCGCCGCCGATAAGGCCGTCGCGGCGCTGACCGATGAGACGATCGGGTTCATCGAGCGCGCGGGACGCAAGCCGTGGTTCGCATACCTCGCGCATTTCACCACGCACACACGGCTCACCGCCCCGCCCGCTCTGGTGGAAAAGCACGCCGCGCGCGGATACAAGCGGACGTCGTCACCCGCCGCCCGCTACTCCGAACGCCCCACCGCCGAATACCTCGCGATGGTCGAGCACCTGGACACGGAGACCGGTCGGCTGTTGGCAAAGCTCGATCAATTGGGAGTGGCGGACAACACGATCGTCATTTTCACATCCGACAACGGCGGACTCTCCCGGATGGCCAACATGGCTCCGCTGCGGGAGGGCAAGGGCGCGCCGTACGAGGGCGGCATCCGGGTCCCGCTGATTGTGCGCTGGCCGGGCCGCGCCAAGGCCGGGACCACGTCTCCGGTTCCGGTTCACACGATCGATCACTATCCGACACTGATGGCGGCTGCCGGCGCGCGGCCTCCGGAGGGACACAAGCTCGACGGAATCAGCATGGTCCCCTTGCTGGAGGGATCGCGCACCCTGCGCCGCGAGGCGCTCTACTGGTACACGCCGACCTATACGCTGATGTACGGCCGGACGCCGTGCTCGTGGGTCCGGGCAGGGGACTGGAAGCTGATCCACTGGTTCGGCGACTATCTCGCGCCGCAAGGCTACACGCCGGACAACATGCCGTACGGGAAGCTGGTCACCGGCCCGAGGTGGGAGCTGTACAACTTGAAGGAGGATCCCAGCGAGTCGCGTGATTTGGCTGGGGCGCAGCCGGGGAAGGTGGCGGAGTTGAAGCGGCGGTTGGAGGGATGGTGGAGGGAGACGGGAGCGAAGGCGCCGGTCCGGAATCCGGCGTTTGACCCAGGCCGGTGGTGACGGATCAGACGGAGTGACACGTTACCGGTCACCAGCCTACGCGCAACCCCAACCGGAATAGGCGCGCGTCGATCCCATCGCGGCCAGTGTTCTGCGTGGCAGTGATCACACCGAAGTTGCCGGATGAGATGTTGGCCGCCGGTGCGGCGAAGTGGGGAGTGTTGGAGATATTGAAGCCCTCGGCCCGCACTTGCAAGTCCACTCGCTCGGTCACCCGAATCCGCCGGAATACACCAGCATCGAAGTTGACGATGCTGGGCGCGCGCAGAACTCCTTCGCCGCAGGTCCCGAATCGAGGCGTGCGCGGATCCACCCGGTTCGGATCGGCGAACGTGGAGGGATCCCACCACAGATTCGGCGATCCGATCTTGCGCGGCGCACTCAAGCAGTCGGCGTAGTTCGAACTGCCGGGCGCGTTCAACACCGTTGCGTTGGCGGTGGGCGTCACGGGCACGCCGGTGTAGAACGTGGCGAGTGTACTCACATTCCATCCGCCGGCGAGACGGCTCGCCCAACCCGAATCGAACCAGCGCTTGCCGCGGCCGAACGGGAGTTCGAGGCCGGTCATCGCGGTGAAAACATGACGGCGGTCCAACTGCGCGGGTCCGTAGGTGCGCGGCCAAAAGGCGGGAATCGCGGTTCGCGGCGCGTCGCCGTCCGGGCCGATGAAACTGCGATTGTGGGCCCATGTGTGCGAGAACGACATCTGCAGCGGTCCCGAGCGATACCGCGCAGTCGTCTGCATCGAATCATACTTGCCAACGCCCACGTGTCCCGCGAACGTTGTCGACGCCGTCCGGCCGAAGCGGCGCACGAGTTGGCGGCCTGCATTGCCTTCGCCTGGATTGGCCCAGTTCGCTTCGAGGAAGGCAAGTTGCCGGATGGTGCGCGACGCCACGTAGCCCGACGAGACCAGCCAGTTGCCGATCTGCTTTTCAAGCGTGAGATTCCACGACTGCACGTATCCCTGGCGAAAGTTGTTGTCCACCGTGATGACGTTCACCGTGGGCGGCGCGGCCACCCGCTCGCGCAATGGCTCGATCACCGGCGCGGGCAATCCCTGCGTAAGCGTCGTCGCCCAACTGCGCGCGTCGGTGAACGGCAGATCCTGCGCGAAGGTCACCGGATAATTGCCCCGCAGGTTGCGCCCAAACGTGGACGGGTCCCAGGTCAAGCCATAACCCGCGCGTACGACGAACGAACTCGCGGGGCGCCACGCGACGCCCAGCCGTGGCGCAAACTGACGGCGGCTGACTTGCACTCCGCAGTTGCGCGGAATCGCGCCCAAGCCGCAAACCAGAATCTGGTTCGTCTGGAAGTCGTAGCGTTCGAGACCACGGTCATCGCGTGTTGGATACGGGAAGTATTCCCAGCGCACGCCGTAGGAAACGGTGAGCCGCCGGGACGCCTGCCAGCGGTCGCGCGCGTAGACACTGAACTGGTTGTTGCGGGTTCGCAAGCTCGGGATCGAGAGCGACGTTCGTCCCGCCTCGCGTGCCAATCCGAGCCAGAGCGATGCGATGGCGTTGTAGTCATTGCCGGCCGGGCCGCCACGGAGCGTCGTCGTGTCCGGGCGGAAGCGGAAGCCACCAGCGGGACCACCGAAGGCGCCCGCGACGTTCGCCGTTTCTTGGTTGAGGCTCCAGCGCATGAACTCGGCGCCGAAACGCCATTCGTGCGCTCCGTTCACGTGACTGACGTTGCCGGCCGTCTGGTAAATCTTGTCGTGGAAGAACGAAGGCGAGACCATAACGTAGCCGAGTTGATCGAACCCCTCGATCAGCAATCGCGCCATGCCGCCCGAGAATGACGTAGTCCCGTTGGTTCCGGGAATGCCGATCTTTTCACGAGCGAAGTTCTCGTTCGCATTGGCCTGGCCGGCGTTGTGATCACGCAGCGTGTATCCGAAGTAGCCATCGGCCACAGTCCGCTTGGAGGCGACATAGGTGCTCGACACCGTGGTGGACCACACCTCTCCGAACCCGAGCCCCGGGCGGCTGTTCGTGGGATGGACCTGCGGCCCCGCCAGTGCGCCGAACGCCGCGGGGTTCACTTGATCGATCCACAGCGCGCTCAGGCGGTGGAAGGCGGTCCACTTGTCCGAGAAAGTGTAGTTGACCTTCGTGTCGATCTGGTTGCGCAGCGCTTGATAGTCCGCTTGTGCGAGATAGTTCCGCGTCAGCCCCAACGCGCCGATTCCCTGCGTGTTGGGCAGTGGCCAGTCAGGCAGCGCGAGAATCCGGCGCACGGGCTCTGCGAACCTCGACAGTGGAATTTGCCGGTTCGGAAACGCAACGCGGTCCGCCGCGAACTGTGTTGGCCGCGCCGGATCGAATGCCGCGCCGGTCAAAGGATCGTAGATCGGCGACGGCGAGCCGCTCAAGTCACCGCGCCGCATCGACGCCGTCGGCACGGTCAGGAACCGCTGCGGACTCGAGTCTTCCGTGGTCCGCTCGAAGCTGAAGAAATAGAACACGCGATTCCGGCGGATCGGGCCGCCCACGGTTCCGCCGAGTTGATTGGCGCGGAACTTCGGCTTCGAACCCGAGCGATCGCCGAAGTACGGCCACGCGCTCAGCGCTTCGTGATTGTGATACCAGAAGCCCGAGCCTCGCGTTTGATTGCCGCCGCTCTTGATCTGCAGGTTGATCGCCGCCCCTCCCGCCAGACCGTGTTCGCCCGCGAAAGAGTTCGTCACGACGTCGACCACTTCGATCGATTCGAGCGACGGATTGATCGCCGTCACCGCAGGCAGGTTCGGGTTGTAGCTGGACGCGCCATCGATCCGGACGTTGTTGGTGGCGGTCGGGGCGCCGTTGACCGAAAACGCAAGTCCGCGCGATGGATTCGCCGGAAACGAGTTCGACGACTGCGGCGGTGACACGCCGGGCAGCATGACGAGCAGGTTCTGATAATTGCGGCCCAGTGGGACGGGTGTGCGATCGAGCGCTGCGCGATTTAGCTCGTGCCGCACTTCCGCGCCTTCGGTCTGCAAGGCCACCGCCTCGCCGCTTACCGTGATCTCCTCCACTACGTCGCCCACATCGAGCGAAACGTCGGCGCGCACGGTTTTGTCGGAGGCGATGGCGACCCGATCGATGGTCTTGGCACGGAAGCCCGGCGCCTTCACCGTCACCGCGTACAGGCCCGGCGGCAGAGTGCTCAGCGCATACGCTCCCGTGACTCCCGTGGAAGCCTGCCTGACGGCTCTGGTCTGTGAATTCGTGATCGTGACGACGGATTCCGGAATCACACCGCCCGACCTGTCTGTCACCGAGCCTACGAGGTTGCCGTAGAGGCTCTGTCCCGAAACAGGAGCGTGGCAGGCGGCGAGCCATAGGAGAGCGGTCCGCGAAGGCGAGACGAATAGGCAACGCATGTGCGGGATCTTCACCGTACATCTTCTCCGGGCGATTGTCAATGCCTCGATATTCCGGATTTATTGGTTTTCTGAACGGCGGCTGGAGTTAGGCGCGCTCAGCCGGGCGGGATCAAAGTGGACTTTGTGGACGTCATGGTCAACCTGAGGGATGCCGGTCTTTTCTCCACGCAACACCTTTGTAAGGGCGACCGTCCTGCCTTGCCACAGAAGGCTGATTCGCCGCAGCACATAGCCGCCGCGGCCAGCCTCAACAGCATTCTGCTGCTGTTGTCGGTCACCGGCAGCGGTTCGCATCTGCGCCCGGCCCCGGTCCGGAACCACCCTTGTAGTTCGCTGACCAAACGTCGTTGCTCTCCACCGCTCCCCTCAATGCGCTCTGGCCGCCGCTTAGCTTTCCCGGCTCGCGCCGCCGGTGGATCAGCCCTTCACGCTCCAGCAGGCCGCCAATCGTGCTTTCGGCCGGCACCGCTTCCTGGTGTGTTCGAGAAATACCTTCAGCTTCTTTGGCGCACAATTCTGAAAATGACAGGTCGTTTGCCTGCCAATCTTCGATAAACTCGACCTTGCTGTCCATGCGGCTCACCCCTCGCCAGGGCATCCCCCAGCGTAACCGCTGTTCCCCGGTTACCCTTCGTTTGTGTGCCTCCTCAGCAAAATCTGTGGGTAGCTGGCGGCTCGGGTAGGCAGCCAAGGTTGTGATAAAGCGAGAGTTCCATGACGCGGTAAGTGCGCAGGCCATAGGATCGTCTGGTGACTACTCGGATTTTG
>VFZX01000276.1 GCA_016871015.1 Acidobacteriota bacterium
CCGCCCCCGTCTGCCCTGCCGCGCAAGCGGCAGGTGAATGCTGCTACCACCCACCGCACCCCTATCGTCACCTTTCTCTCTGCACTCACTCAGGCCCACAGATTCCGCTACAGAGCCTTCGAGTGGAACGGATGCCTGGATCCTGAGGATCTGACGCAGGAGGTATTCAAACGCATGATCGAGCGGGTCAACGAAGGGGCGGAGATCTACTCGGAGCCATCGGGATACGCCTATGGAATCGCCAAACGAATCCTCAAGGAGCAGCCCAAGAAACGCCGGACCAATTGAACCCCGATGACCCTCTGCTCACCAAAGATCCTCTGACCGGGCTATTCCCCGCCGAAACGCGGGTCCTCGTGCGCGAGTATCTGGACATGCTCCCGGCCGCCGACCGGGACCTGTTGATCCGGTATCTCGAGGCGGGGAGCGTTGAGGGAATTTCAGACGCTAAACTCCGCCTCAAGATTCACCGGATCCGGAAGCGGCTGTGGCAGATGGTCGCGGAAAAGAAAAAGGTGGGGCTGTGAAACAAAAACGTGGTTTGCGCCATTATTGGACGAAAGGTTGAATCGAGAGGACCGGCACGTGGCACAGCACCCCGACGATCGCACAATCCGGAAATACCTGTTGAATCAGCTATCTGCGGAAGACAGGGAACCAATCGAGGAGCAACTGTTACGTTCTCCCGAGCTGTTCGAGAGAATCGAGGAGTACGAAGACAGCCTCATTTTGGCGCATATTAAAGGAGATTTAGATCACGAAACGAATCAGCGGTTCATTCAAATTTACAAGCTGAACCCGGTCCGGAACCAGCGGGTAGAGGTTCTGGAGGCCTTGGTCCAGGAAGCCGCGAGCCGCCGGAAGGAGCCCGTTCCAGCGGCAAAAGCTTCAACCGCTTGGCTCAACTGGCGGAACGTCTTAGCCGGCGCAGCGCTGGCAGGCGCCTTGGGAGCGTTTTTCTTCACCGACGCGATGCGCCCAATACCCGCCACCCCGGTTGCGGTCCACAAGCTGCTCCCCGGGACGATTCGCGACGCGGCGGCGGAAGCGCCCCGGCCGCAGATCGTACCGAAGCCGGACAACCGCGGATTGATCCGCCTGATCCTGGAGGAGGCGGGCGATCCGCGCCCCGGTTCCTACGCCGCGATCTCGTCACCCGATTCCCAGGAGACGCTCGTGCGCGAGGTCCGGATAGATCCGGCGACAAAGCAGGTCTCAGTCGACATCGACTCCCGGGACCTGCCGCCTGGCGACTACCGCCTCGAGTTAGCAGTGCCCGGCGGCGAAGTGGTTCAGAGTTTCCAGTTCCGTACGCAGTAAGGGGGAGGGCCGGCCGCCATCCGTAACCGTTTAGGCCCGATTGCTCGTGACCGCCAGGCCCTTCTACCGGTAATATATTTCAGGAATGCTTTTCTTACAAAAAATGTGATGGAGCGGAGCGCCCCGGTGTTGCGAGCACCGGAACGCTCAGCGCCGATCGAGATGGACCACCCGGGCGCTGCTCCGCGGTAACGGAGCAGCGCTAGCGAAACCATGAATGTGACCTAAGTCGTTAGCTACCCGGATCTTCGCCGAAGATGATGCCGGCCTTCAGGCGGCTGCGAATGCGCATGGGTCTTCCTTTCCGCCAGGCAGAGGTGTCCCAGCTAGTGCTAGTCCTGCCACCAATCCCTGCTCGGACTGTGTGGTCTTTGCTACCCTCTACTAGCTAATACGCCCGGGCGACAGGATTCTTTCACGACCCCAGGAACTTTTTCAACTTACAGACTCCTCGCACCCGTACGCCGCCGCCGCCGGCTCCAGTCCGCAGCCCCCTGGATTAGCACCGGTTGAGAATCCAACCCTCGCCAGTCAATGGCGCCCGTCATCGCACGCGAACTGCGGGTCGGAACCGCTCGGCCTTCAGGCGCCTCCGATCCGCCTCTCAACGCGACCTTCGTGTCGGCTCCTTTTCCTGCGGGGACACCCAACAGCTCGCGCTCGATACGTTGCGCCGCGCCGAGGCGCCACAACTCCGCCGCGCTATGATAGCTCCGTGGCGGAACCCTGGTTCGCCGACACCGATCCCGAGACGCTGGCGCGGTTCATTCAACTCCACCGCGAGATGCCCCCCGGCCAACGGGTCGCGCGTGTGTTCGAGCTGAGCGAAATGCAAAGGTCCCTTCAAGAGGCCAATGTCCGCGCCATGTACCCACATGCCAGCGAGCGCGAGATCTTCCTGCGCACGGCCGCCCGGCGGCTCAGCCGCGAGTTGATGATCCAGGTGTACGGATGGGATCCGGCCGAGCATCCATGAACACGCTGGCGCACGCCTTCGAGCAGATCCTGGAGGCGCTCGACCGCTTCGAAATCCCGTTTATCGTCGGCGGCTCGGTAGCCAGCGGAAACTTCGGCATGCCGCGCCAAACCAATGACATCGATATCGTGGCCGACTTCCGGTCCGCCGCTGTCCGCGCCATTGCCTCTGGCCGCAGCTTCAACCCCATCCATACCGCTGCAGTGGTGAAGTTCGACTTCTTCCCAGTCGCAGACACAGACCGCTTCGCTCAATCGGAACTCGCCCGGCGCCGGTTCATAAGATGCACGTTGCCTGGCATGGAGAACATCGAGTTTCCGGAGGCGAGTCCGGAAGACGTCCTGCTGGCGAAACTGCTGTGGTTCCGCCGCGGCGGCGAGGTATCGGACCGCCAGTGGCATGACATTCTGGGGATCCTCGCCGTGCAGGCTGGACGCCTCGACACCGCCTACCTCCGCCAATGGGCGGACGAGCTCCAGGTGAGCGGCCTGCTCGCCCGCGCCGCCGCGAGCCAGCCCTCCAGTTGAAGCCACAGCGCAACTCCCAGGCACGGCAACGAATCGCGTAGCGCGGCCACACAGCCCTCCCCCGCCCGGCTCACCGCCACCGGCACCGGACTCTGCGCAAGCCACTCGCCCGGTCCGCACCGCACGGGAAACCAGACCGCTACATCCGCGTCGAGAGCCCGCAGCGCCGCCAGCATCGCGTCCACCACCGGCTGGCTCATCTCACCCGCGGCTTCCGGCACGAACCGCGCGCACGTCACTCCCCATCTGCCGCGGACGTCAAAGCGCGCCGCGGCCAGGGCGAAGCCGCCATGAAGGACCGTGACAATCACGCGCCCTGCTCCGGTGGGTTCCACCGTCGTCCGTAAGGGCATGCAGCCCTGAGTGTGGCCCGGCCAGACCCGCGCGCGGAACCCACCCAAAGGTACTGGAGCGTTTATTCGACTGCGAACCTGCGCACCGCTGCTGCGTCCCAATCGACGCCCGCTCCAGGGCGGTCCGGAATCACCGCGCACCCGTCCCGGATCTCGATAGGCTCGGCCAGGACAGGCGCCGCCCAATCGACGTATTCGAGGAAGTGGCACGTTGGCGTCACCGCTAACAGGTGAGCGCTGTATTCAGGAAACAGGTGCGACGACATCTCGATACCGTGCGCATGCGCGATCGCGGCTGCACGCAGCCATCCTGTGACCCCGCCGATCCGCTGGACATCGGGCATCACGTACCGCATGGCCCCCGCGTGGATCGCGTGAATCATTTCGTAGGTGCTCGCGAAATTCTCGCCGATCTGCACCGGCGTCCGGATCGCCGCAGCCACTCGCGCGCAGCCGTCGTAGTCATCCTGACGGACCGGCTCTTCGATCCAGTACAGCCCCTCCGCGTCCAAAGCGCGGCCGCGGTGAATCGCCTCGGCGGCCGACAGCTTCTGGTTGAAATCAGCCATCAGGGTCACACCATCGCCGATCCGTTCTTTGACCGCGCGCACCGCCGCGATGTCCTCTTCGAGCGTATTGCGGCCGACGCGCAGCTTCACTGCCTGAAAACCGCCTTCATCAAGCAAGGCCGCTGCATCGTTGGCGAGCCTTTCGACCGGCATCATCCAAAGTCCGCAGCTATTGTAGGCCCGCACCGGCCTTCGCTGGCCTCCCAGAAACTCCACGAGCGGCATACCAGCCGCCTTGGCCGCGGCGTCCCAGGCGCACATATCGAGAACCGACAGAGCGATTCCGGCCACGCCTCCGGAACCCAAGAGGAGAGTCCGCTTCCGCAGCTTCATCTCGATCTCAAACGGTGCCACCGGGTCGCCCTGAATCAACCCGGCCATGCCACCAATCATTGCGGCGAGAGGGCGCAACGCGATCGCGGATTGAGCAAAAGCGTAGGCGCGCCCGGTGATGCCCTGGTCCGTTTCGAGGTCCACCAGCACGAGCGGGGCTTCGGGGATGCTGCCTGTGGCCGCCGCAACCGGCCGTTTCAATGGTGCAACCACCGGGGTGGTCTTCACCGCGCGCACTGTCAGTTCCGGTAGAGTCACTCGCCTCCTTGCGCCCGTTTGAACGTTTTCTCGAACACCGGCCCCCATTGCCCGTCGCGCTCCACGGTGTGCGTGACTTCGCCGAGCGACTTCTTTCCGGGGTGCCAGGCCATGATTCCTTCCATCGCCGGGACAACCTTGCCTCCGGCCCGCCTGACCAGTTTATATTTGATCGCTTTGCCTCCGCTCGTCCAGGTGTAGACGGCTTCCATCTGCTCCGGGCCGCCCGCCGGGGTCTTCGATTCCGCGATCCAAGTGCCGCCCGTGAGCCAGCCGAGCTGGCCGATTATCACTTTTCAGTGGGGGGATACTTGGCGAATGCAGCGTGACCGCACGCAGGATATGCTCCTCGACGTAACGGTGCCGCCGGTCCCTCACGGTGCCGGTGCATGTGGCGGTCCAGACGGCAACACCCGGAGCCGGGCCGTACATGGTGATCTCGAGGACCTGTCGCGGCGGTCATTCCTCTTCTTTTGGGAACAGGCGGATCCGAAGACTGGGCTGGTGCGGGATCGCGCGCTGGCCGATGCAAGCGGTCCGGATAAGCGCGATATCGCATCGAGCGCGGCGACCGGATTCGGACTCACCGCGTTGTGTGTGGCTGCTGAGCGCGGATGGATCAGGCGCGCTGAAGAGCGCGAGCGGGCGCTGGCGGCAATCCGGTTCTACGCTCGCGAATCCGGGCATGAACACGGATGGTTCTATCACTTCACGGGAGTTGCGGACGGAGAGCGACGATGGAAGTGCGAACTTTCGTCGATCGACACAATCCTGCTGCTGGCGGGGATGCTCGTGGTCCGCGGATATTTTTCGGGAGATGCGGAGATCGCGCGGCTCGTGAAGTCCGTGTGGGAGCGCATTGACTTCCATTGGATGTTGAACGGCCATCCAAGCATGCTGTCGATGGGATGGCGGCCGGAGAACGGATTCATCCCGAACCGTTGGGACCACCACTGCGAGCTGGCGATTCTGTACCTGGCGGCGATCGCTTCTCCTGGGAATCCGTTACCAGCCGCGTCGTGGCACGCGTGGAGCAGGCCGGTGGTCCGCTACGGCGGCATTGAGTACATCAGCGGAGCGCCACCATTGTTCGTCCATCAGTATTCGCAGGCCTGGATCGATTTCCGTGGACGCCGTGAACGAAGGCCTCCTGGTGTCGATTGGTTCGAGAACTCGGTGAAAGCGACGCACGCGCACCGGCGGTTCTGCCTTGATTTGCGCACGCAGTTCCCTGGATATGAAGAGCACATTTGGGGCATTACCGCGTCGGACAGCGCACGCGGCTACGTGGCGTGGGGCGGGCCGCCGGCGACACGGAACATTGATGGCACTGTGGTTCCCTGCGCGGCAGCGGGGTCGCTGATGGTGGCGCCGGAGATCTGCGTGCCTGCGGTGGTGGCAATGCACCGGAAGTTCGGGTCGAGGATCTACAAGCGGTACGGGTTCGTGGATGCATTCCATCCTGTGAATGGCTGGACGAACCCGGACGTGATTGGGATTGACGTTGGGATAACGCTGTTGAGCGCTGAGAATCTGCGGACCGGCAATGTGTGGCGCTGGTTTCACAGGAATGACGGCATCCGCCGGGCGATGAAAGTTCTCTTTCGGGGATAATGGAGTCGTGTATATCCTGAGAGCGTTCGTTCATCAAGCGAGGTTCGACGCGGCGGTGCAGCGGGCCGCGCGAAAGCTGGCACCGCGTGTCGTGCGGGTCACCACGCGGCTGGGCGAGGACTGGACGGGGGAGCCCGCGGCGTTCCTGGATGTAGTGTTCGACGATTCAGTTTTCAGTTCGGGCGAGCTCGGAGCTGTCATACACGACGTCAAGTGGGCATTCATGGACCAGGTCCAGCCGGCGGAACGCTGGGGAGTGTATCCGTACTTCAACTTCCACGGCGCATCAGAGGAATCCATGCCGCCCGGCCAGACCCATGGCGTATCACGACGACCTGCTTGATCTCGCGTTTCAACTCGCGGAGGGGTCCGGCCAAGCCAGCTTGAGGCGTGCGGTATCCACCGGATACTATGCGCTGTTCCATCTGCTCATCGCGGAGGCTACCGCAAACTGGGCGCGCCCGCAGCTAAGGGCGAAGCTGGGGCGCTGCTTCGAGCACGGCCGGATGAGGACGGCGTCTGGGTCGTTGGTGTCCCAAACGAAAGAAGCGATGAAGTAGGGCGACAGCGTGGCTACCGCTCTATGGGCTGTCGCGACCACCTTCGTGCAGGCCCAAGAGAAGCGCAACGAGGCGGACTATTATGTCGATCCCGATCAGGGATTCAGCCCTCAGGAAGTGGAATCCCATCTGGCCGAAATTAGGGCAGCGTTCAAGGCGTGGGGCACCGTCCGCGACCATCCGAGCGCTCAAGAGTTCCTGCTGTCACTGCTCGGACCGAAGGAGCGCCTCCAAACCAGGGCCATTGACGCATCAAAATATATGTGATATAAATATCACGTATGCCCGATGATGGTGCCGACGATCTCGACCCGGTCTGGCGCGCGCTCGCCAGTCCGATCCGCCGCCGCATTCTCGATCTGCTCCGCGACGGTCCGAAATCCACCGGAGAAATAGCGAACGAATTCCCGGACCTGTCGCGCTTCGCCATCATGCAGCACCTGCTCGTCCTCGAAAACGGCGGACTCACCATGCCCCGCCGCCAGGGACGCCAGAAATTCCACTACCTCAATCCGATCCCGATCCAGCGGATCCACGACCGCTGGGTGAGCCGCTACCAGCAACCCTGGGCCGAGGCGCTGGTGTCGCTCAAGGCCGAGTTCGAAGATGAAGCGGCGGAAGGAGCCTGACATGCAACCACTCCAGGACCACAAGCTCTCAATCGACATCATGGCGCCCCGCCAACGCGTCTGGGAGGAGATCACCAAGACCGGCCGGATTCAGCGCGCGATGATGAACACTGTGCTCGAGTCATCGCTCGCACCGGGGAGCAAGATGCGCTACTACAGCCCGAACCGCAAGCGCGTCTTCGTGGTCGGCGAAGTGGTCGAGTGCATCCCGCTGAGCAAGTTCGTGCACACGTACATGTTCACGTTCCGCCCCGAACAGCCAACGCTCGTGACCTGGGAGCTCGAAGAGATCCCCGGCGGATGCCGCGTCACGCTCACCCACAGCGGCTGGACCAACCAGGAGGCGACGCACAAGGGCGTCGTTGGCGGCTGGCGCGATATCCTCGCTGTGTTCAAGGCGGACCTCGAGACCGGCCAGATTCCGCTCAAAACCCGGATCATCTACGGACTCCAGGGATCAATGATGTTCATGCTACCCAAGAGCACCAAGACCGAAGAAGTGGCTAAGGCCGGCTGGTAGCCGCGCCGATTCATACACCTCGCGCATCCGCCGCGCCGTGGCGCGCCAGGTGAACGCGCGCGAACGCTCCAGGCCGCGCGCGCCCCAGTCATTCGGCCGCAGCATCGATGCCATCGCTTCGGCCCACTCCGCGGGCGATCCCGGGTGGATCGCCGCGCCGCCCGCCACCTCCATGAGCGCCGGATCCCGTGAGGCGATCACCGGAGTCGCGCACTGGAACGCCTCGACCACGGGCAGTCCGAAGCCTTCATAGTGCGATGGCATCAACAGCGCCAGCGCACGTGAGTACAAGCCCGGCAGCGCGGAGTCCGGAACCGCGCCTTCAAGCGACAGTCCAGGTTCGGCCCCCAGACCAGCGGCGTTGCGTCCCACCAGCTTCAGCTCGACATCCGCGCCGCGCCGCCGCAGCTCCCGCCACGCGGCAATCGCGAGGCCGGCGTTCTTGCGCGGCTCAATCGTGCCGACCATCAAAATATAGTTCGACCTCGGCTCGCCCGTGTTGGTGATCGCCGGATCCGCGGCGAGAGGCACCGCCACCACGCGGTCCGGCGGGAACTTGAAGTGACCGGCCACTTCACCGCGGATCGCCTCGGTCGGCGTCACCACGATGCGCGCCAAACCCAATCGCAACAGCCACGGCGTGCGGCGGCGCACGCGGCTCGACGCGGCGCGCCAGGGCGCGTCCTTCCACGGGGACAGGTCGTGCACGGTCATCACGGAGCCGCACACCGGAACATACGGCACCGCGAAATCCGTTCCGTGAAAGACGTCGAACCCCCCGCGCCGCAGCGCCGCCGGAAGTCCGCGCGACCACCATCGTCCCGGCTCCGGCGCAAGCAGCTCGTAGTGATCCTCCGGGAACTCGGCGGCTAACGCACGATGGAGTTGTTCGGTGTAGCGCCGGATCCCGCCGGCCGCCACCGTTAACGGCGTCGCATCCAGCGCCACCCGCATCAGGACCCGCGCAGCTCGGCGAGCACGCCTTGGCGCGACGGCTTCCATCCGAGCTCGCGTCCGGCGCGCGTGGAGCCGATGCGCTGGTCAAGGATCAGGCAGTCCACCGTGGGCCCCAGACGCGCGCGCGCCTCCTCCACCGGCAGGAACCCGGTGACGCCCGCGGCGGCGGCCACATCGCGCGCCTTCACCGGAGGTCCATCGGCCGCGACATAGATGCTGCCCGGATTCGCCTTTTCAATGGCCAGCACGTACAGATCCGCAAGATCGTCAACATGGACGAAGCTCCAATGGTTGCCGCCATCGCCCGCCACAGGAACCTCGTGCCGCGCAAGGCGCCCCGCCATGCCGCCTCCGCGGCCGTACACCATCGCTGGCCGGATCACCACGCCGCACACCTTGCGCTCGGTTGTGTCAAGCACCATGCGTTCCACTGCCGGACGCCACGCGACCACAGCGGGCGGATGTAACGGGAACATCTCACCCGCGAGCCGGCCGCCCGTGGATCCCATCACCCAGGTCCCGCTCGTGTAGAGGAACGGCTTGTCCGATCCCGCCAGCGCGCCGAGCATCGCCTCTACCGCGGTCCGGTCGCGCGACCCGAACTCCGGACCCCAACTTGCCGCCGTGTGGATTACCCCATCCGCCGCGCGGCATCCCGCGGCCAGCGCCGCTGTATCCGTCAAGTCCCCGCGATGTGGACTTACGCCCGCCGCGCGGAGCTTGGCCACCGCCTCATCCGAGCGCGCCAGTCCGGACACCTGATGTCCGGCCGCGAGCAGTTTTTCGCATACCACCGAGCCGATGAATCCGGTGGCGCCGGTGACAAAGACCGTGGCCACTAGTTCGACGGGCGCAAGCCCTCTTCGGCGCCCAGTCCCTTCGACAACCAGCCCGGATACCAGCGGAACACGTTGCCCGTCAGGCTGCCGATGAAGATCAGCTTCTCCGGAGTGACATGGAGCCAATGCCCGGGCGACTCCATCGCACCGAGGATCTTGCCCGTGCCCTTGTCGACCTTCATGATCCGCCCGGCCAGCGTGTCGTAGGTGAGGTTCTCGATGTTGTTGCGGTGCGTGATCACCCACAACTCCTGGTCCGGCGTGATGAACAGGTTCTGCGTAGCGCCGAGGTGCGTGAACATCCGCAGAAACTTGCCGTTCTCGTCGAAGATCTGGATCCGGTTGTTCTCGCGGTCGCTGACATAGACTGTGCCGGTGTTGTCGACTCCGACCGAGTGCACCGTGTTGAACTCACCGGGACCGGTGCCATGCTTGCCCCAGGCCAGCAGGTACTTCCCGTCCTTGGTGAACTTGACGACGCGCGCATTGCCATAACCGTCGGAAACGTAGACGTGCTCGCCGTTCGGATGAAACGCGATGTCCGTCGGCCGGTTGAACGTCTTGTCGTCCGTCGCGGCCTTGCCCTTGGTGCCGAGCGTCAACAGCAGCTTGCCATCCCGCGTGAACTTGAACACCTGGTGGTTGCCGTTGTCGGTGACCCAGAGGTTGCCGTCCGGATCCACGCGCATTCCGTGCGCGTTACCGAAGACCGATTTGCCCGCTTTGTCCCGTCCCCAGGAGCGCAGGTATTTCCCCTTGGCGTCGAAGACCACGATGGGGTCGGCTTTGGGTCCCCGCTGAAACACGTACACCTCGCCTTGTTTGTCCACGGAGACAGCGGACACACGCCCGAATTTGAATCCGTTGGGCATGGTGTCCGGTTCCTCACCGAAACGGATTTGCACGCGGTACTTCATGAGTCCGCCTTCGTGGGGATACCAGCCTTGTTCGGCGGCGAAGCCCGCCAGGCAGGCGGCGAAGAGAGCGATGATCTTCATGGCTGCCTCAGATTATAGCCCTACCAATTCACCCTGAGCGCGAACTGCATCCGCCGCGGAGCATTCGAGAGGAACCTTCTTCGGTTTCCGAAGAGAAAAACTGCTTGGCGAAATGTTCGCGTGGTCGCCTGCTTGAAGTAGCGGTCCACCCTCGCGTGCCGGTGCACGGCGCCCGATCTGAAATGGCTCATCGCCGCTCCGCTGCCCGTGTTGATGTTGTTGTACTGCCGGAACGGCCCGGATCGCGCGCGCCAAGGTCAGGTTGCGCGGAAACTCCGGATCGGGCTTCGAGACTCCATTCTGTTACAGCAGACGGTTCGCGATCAAGTGCGTGCCGATGATGGAGCTGTAGCCGCCTCGATCAGCACTTCCAGCAGCTCACCAGCATGGATTGGCTTCCCAGCCAGGTAGTAGCGCAGCCTCCTGCTTCAGTCCTCAGTTCCAGCAGTTCTCCGGTTGCGAGTTCTGTTGTCTCCGTTCCTCCTTGATGCAGCCAGGGCAATTGTGCAAGAGGTTCTTGCACGAATCGTCCAGCAGCTCGTTGCACAATTTGCCCGGTCCTCCTAGCCGATCAACATTGCATAAATGTATCGCCATTCGATCCAGTAATGCAATACCTT
>VFZX01000277.1 GCA_016871015.1 Acidobacteriota bacterium
CGAGCCCGGAAAACGTGAGCGTGCCCATCGCCTCTGGTGTCGGATACCGCTCCAGGTACCGCGCCAGCACCCGGTCGTAACCGCGTGACACGGTAGTGCCCACAAAGCGGCGTCGGTTTTGTCGTAGCCCTCCATGAACTCCCGTACTTCGCCGCGGTTCCAGGCTTGCTGCTGGCGCACCAGAACCTGACGGACCGCCTCCTCGGGACTGGGAGGAGGAGTCTGTGCGGCAAGCCCGGCCGCCAGGGCAATGAGAAGCAGGCGCATCCCGCTATTGTGCCGGAAATTCCGGGTGATTGCGAATCTGGCGCATTTGCCACAGGTGGCGGCGGTCATGCGCGGTCTGAATCCAGAAGGCGATTCCGAGCGAGTACTTGAGCAGCCGCGAGGCGGGCGAAGCGACCTTGATCCGCGCCAGATCCAGACCATTGCAGTCCCGGATGAGGCTGGTTATCCGTTCGTGAGTCCGGTCCCATTCGGGGAGGATGTCGGCCATCCTCTTTTGGGGTGCCGGCACGAACGGAGGTGGAGCCTTGAACTTTCGTTTCACCGGAGGCTGCAGGCTGCGGTGGAACCATCGCGCCAGAAAGCCGTAGGTAAATGGCCCGTCACTCAGCAGGCCGGCGGCCCGCCCGGACTTCATGGATGCCTCGATCCCATCCGCCATCTTCCGGTTGGTGAGGTTGAGATGGTCCAGGCACTGCGCCATCGACCACTGGCCGGGCGCGGGTGCCCAGTTCATCTGCTCATCGGACAAGCCCCAGTAGAGGCCCTCGGCTTCCTGGAGAATCACCTTTTCCTGGTACAGGAGCCGCTCGAGCTCTGCGTTGAGCGGACGGTCGTTGGGTCTGCGAGGGAGTGGCATGCCGGGAAAACGCACATTTTAGCAAACCAAGCACGGCACCGATGGAACCTCGCGCGCGCATGTACTAAAGTGGTTTGCCTAGGCTGACAAAATAATTACCTAGACAGCAACAGAAATCAGACTCTGGGATTAAGATACTTACGAGAGCGATTTTCCAATGCGCTGCCTACACTGCAAAAACCAGATCGGCGCCATCCGTGCTCTGCACGACCGCGAGTACTGCTGCGATGAGCATCGCGAGCAGGCACGGTCGGCCTATTCGGCCCGGTTCTACCGGGACAATGATTACGGGAGCGGGCTGAATGAGGCCATCGGGCCGCCGAAAAAGAAGTCCGGTTTCGGAACTGGCACGGGGATCGCGCTGATCGTGATGGCGACACTGGCAATCATGTTTATTCCCGGCGACTCCGGCGACGGCGGCGGAAAGCCCGGCCGTCAGGGCGTGGGCTATTCCGGCCCGCAGGGCCTCACCAATTCTTTCGCACGCATGTTCCCGGCGAGCCGGCCGTCTGTCTCGATCCGCGAGGACTTCCGGCAGGATCTGTCGAATTGGCAGGGCGGCTTTAGCGCCGGCCGTGCCATGGCGGATTGGCAGCGGATCGGCCCGGCGTTCTCGATTGGCCAGTTGCGGCTGTGGAAGCCGACTCTAAAGATGGCGGACTACAACGTCAACTTCGGCGCCCAGATCGACACGAGGGCTGTGGGTTGGGCCTTCCGCGCCATGGACCATGGAAGCTACTACGCTACCAAGGTCAGCCTTGACTCCCACGGCGGCGTGAACGGATCCCGCGGCGCGGCCATTGTGCGCACCGTGATGCTCGGCGGCAACCAAGTGAGCAAGATGCAGCTTCCGCTGCCCCTGCCGCTCGAGAAGGGCAAGGTGTACGAGATCGCCATGCGGGTGAGCGGCGGCAAGTTCGTGACCGCCATCAACGGCCAGGTGGTGGACTCCTGGAGTGACCACCGGCTGAAGCGCGGCGGCGTTGGGTTCTTCTCCGAGCCTGGAGAGAAATCGGTGCTGCACTGGGTCTCCGTCGACGAGCGCGAGAGCTTCTTTGACCGTTTCCTCTCCTTCTCGTTCCTGATCACCCCTTGGAGCATGCCGGTTGAGTGACCTACAATTGAGGTTTGTCCCTAACGATCCGATCGATGACCGGGTTCGCCCGCGTCCGGCGGGGGAGCTGCCTGGGAGACTTGGTGGTATCCCTGCGGTCCGTAAATCACCGGGCGCTCGACCTGCATTTCCACACTCCGCCTGACCTGGAGCCGTACGAGCCGGCGATCCGGAAGCTGATCTCCGGCGCAGTGGTGCGGGGACACATCGACATTCGGATCCACTTGGCCCGCTCCAACGGGGAGAGCCACGCACGTTTCAATCCCGCCATGCTCGCGGCATGGGTCGTTGCGTTCCGCGAGGCGGCCAGGGCGCACGGCCTGAGCGGCGAGCCGGACTTGAACACCGCCTCACGGATTCCCGGCATGCTCGCCGACGCTCCGGGCAATGATCCTCCGGCTGAGTTTGAAGCCGAATTGCTGGGTGCGGTTGGGGAAGCTCTCACCGCCCTCAACACCGAGCGGGGCCGCGAAGGCGGCGACACCGCCAAGACCATGCTCGGTTACGCGGAGTCGATCCGCGGCCGGGCGGAGGAAATCGAAGAGATCCGGGCCGACGCCGTCCGGCTTCTCCAACTCCGGCTCGAGGAGCGGCTGCGGGAGATGCTTGGCGCCACCATCATTGATCCCGCCCGGCTCGCCCAGGAAGCGGCGATGCTGGCCGACCGCTCCGACATTGCCGAGGAGACCACCCGGCTGCGAATCCACACCGGGCAAGTGATCGAACTGTTGCAGAAGGGCGGGGAAACCGGCAAGAAACTCGAATTCCTGATCCAGGAACTGCAGCGCGAGGCCACCACGATCCTTTCCAAGGCCAATGGCGCCGGGGAGCCGGGCCGCAAGGTGACCAGCCTTGGCCTTGCCATCAAGTCGGCGATTGAGAAGCTCCGGGAGCAGTCGTCCAACATCGAATGAGCGCCGTCTTCATAGTCTCCGCTCCCTCGGGATCCGGCAAATCGACGATCGTCAACCGGACCCTGGCGCTCGACCCAAAGCTCTTATTTTCAAAATCTTACACCACCCGTGCCCCGCGCGGAAAAGAGCGTGAAGGCGAGTCCTACCACTACATCTCCCGCGAGGACTTCGAGGCCCGGATTGGGCGGGACGAGTTCCTCGAATGGGCGCGTGTCTTTGAGAACTACTACGGCACCCACCGCGGCTATTGGGATAGGGCGCAGGCCGCCGGCAACGACCTCCTGCTCGACATTGACGTCCAGGGTGCGGCACAATTGAGAGAGCGGATCCCCGACGCGGTTACGATTTTCGTCCTGGCCCCCTCCCGCGGCATCCTTGAGCAGCGGCTCCGGTCGCGTGGCGAGGACGCCGAAGAGGTGATCCAGAAGCGGCTGCGTGGCGCGGCTGAGGAGATTCGCAACTACAAACTGTACGATTATGTGCTGATCAACCATCACGTGGAAGAGTCCGTCCACCGGCTCCGGTCGATCATTGAGGCCGAACGGATCCGAAGAAAGAGAATGGAACCTTCCATGCAGCCGATCCTCGAGAGTTTCGGCATGGAGATGGATTAGCCCGGAAAGAGCCAATGGCAGAACCGATCATTCGCAACATGAATTTCGCGATTCCGGACGACCCGGAATTGAGCACCTACCGCTATATCATCGTGTCGGCCAAGCGCGCCCGGCAGCTGCAGAACGGCGCCCGCTCGTTCCTGCCCACGACTTCAAAGAAGCCGACCGTCATGGCCATGGAAGAGGTGCGCCGCGGGTTGATCAAGTACGCCGATCCGCATCAGCCGGGAGCGGTGGAGATCCTGGGTGGGACTGCGGGCTGATGCGCCCTGAATGAACATTGTCCTCGGGGTCGGCGGCGGCATCGCTGCTTACAAAGCGGCGGAGTTGGCGCGCGCCCTGATGGAGCGCGGATTTGCTGTCCAGACGGTGATGACCGCGGCTGCGCAACAGTTCATCACGCCGCTGACCTTCGCCGCGCTGACCGGCCGGAAGGTGATCACCGGACTGTTCGATGGGCAGACCGCGGACTCCGTTCTGGCAAGCTCGGTGGAGCACATCCGTGCCGCTCAGGAAAATCAGACGCTGCTGGTAGCCCCGGCTACGGCCGACCTGCTCGCCAAGTTCGCCAATGGTATCGCCGATGATTTCCTGTCCACTCTGTACCTGGCTTTCACGGGAACCGTGATTCTCGCCCCGGCCATGAACACGCAGATGTGGCTGCACCCGGCAGTCCGGGCCAACGTTGATAAGCTCCGGGCGCGCGGCAACCACATCATTGACCCGGACTCCGGCCTCCTGGCGTGTGGCACTACCGGACCGGGCCGCTTGCCCGACCCGGCCTACATCGCTGCCGAAACCAGCCGGATCACCGCCATCCGGCGCGACTTCGAGGGCGAGACCGTAGTCATCACCGCGGGGCCCACGCAGGAGCCCATCGATCCGGTGCGCTACGTCTCCAACCGGTCCAGCGGCAAAATGGGATTCGCCGTTGCCGCGGCAGCCGCCCAACGCGGTGCGCGCGTGATTCTCGTTGCCGGCCCGGTGAACCTGGCGACACCGCCTGGCGTCACCCGTGTCGACGTTGAGAGCGCGGTTCAGATGCGCGACGCGGTTATGGCGCATCTCCCCGAGGCGAGCATCGTCATCAAGGCCGCGGCCGTGGCCGACTACACGGTGGAGAATCCGCCGGACCAGAAGATCAAGAAGACGATGGCCAAGATGTCGATCGATCTCTCGCCGACGCCTGACATTCTGGCTGAGGTGGGCCGCAACAAAGGCACGCGGATCCTGGTGGGATTCGCCGCGGAAACGCAGAACCTGGTTTCGGAGGCCCGCCGCAAGATGGAGACCAAGAACTGCGACATGGTCGCGGGAAACCTGGTGAGCCAGGCGGGTATAGGCTTCGGCTCCGACGAGAACGAGATGATCCTGGTGCCGCGCACAGGAGAGCCAGTGAAGCTGGCCCAGGCGCCAAAGCCCGTAATCGCGAATCAGATTCTCGATCACGTGCTCAAGATCCGCCTGGCGGTGCGGAGCGGCGGATGAGCCCGGACGAGATCCGCAGACAGCTCGAATTTCTCCGCGACATGGGCATCCGGGACCTATACGTTTCCGGACAGGCCGCCGCGCCCCCGCCCGAAACGTTCACGCCCCGCCGCCCCGAGCCCACTCCCACAGCAGCGCCGCCTCCACCACCCGTGATGCAGCCGTCAAACCTATCTCTGCTCCCATCCATCGAGCCCCCGGACGATTCGATGGAGAAAATCCGCCAGGACATCGGCGACTGCAAGCGGTGCCGCCTGTGCGAAGGCCGGAACAAGATCGTCTTCGGATCGGGGAACGAGCAGTCGCCAGTGGTTTTCGTGGGCGAGGGTCCGGGAGCGGACGAAGATGTCCAGGGGTTGCCTTTCGTCGGACGCGCCGGGCAACTGCTCACCGCCATGATCGAGAACACTGCGAAGAAGGAAGGGATTCCGTTGCAGCGTCCCGATGTCTACATCTGCAATGTCGTGAAGTGCCGCCCGCCGGAAAACCGGACGCCCATGCCCGACGAGATGGAGGTCTGCGGGCAGTTTCTCTACCGCCAGCTCATGGCGATCCGTCCGAAGGCAATCTGCTGCCTGGGATCCACCGCCTCCAAGGCCCTGCTCGGAACCAAAGAGGGTGTGATGAAGCTCCGCGGCAAATGGGCCCGGTGGCGCGACATTCCAGTCATGGTGACCTATCACCCGTCGTACCTGCTGCGCCCCTACAATCAGAACGCCAAGCGTGAAGCTTGGGACGACCTGAAGCAGCTCCTCCATTTCGTCTATGACTGATACTCCGGCCCGCGGATTGTTCATCACACTCGAGGGCACGGACGGGAGCGGCAAAACGACGCAGCTCTCACGCCTGATCGCGCGGCTGCGGGAGGCTGGGCACACGGTCACCGAAACCGCCGAGCCTGGCGGTACCGCGATCGGCAAGAAGATCCGCGCGATCCTGCTCGATCCCGCGCACCAGGAGCTTCACCGCACCACTGAGCTGCTGCTCTACTTCGCCGCCCGCGCGCAGAACGTCCACGAGTTGATCCTGCCGGCGCTCGCGCGTGGCGAAATTGTCGTCTGCGACCGCTTCACCGACTCGACTCTGGTCTACCAGGGCGCGGGCCGCAAGTTCGGCGCCGATTTGGTTCTCGCGCTCCACGAGATCGCCTGCGGCACGCTGTTCCCGGATTTGACCGTCTACCTCGACGTCGATCTCGAAGCCGGACTTGAGCGCGTGCGGACCAGCCGCGGCCATATCGACCGCATGGACGGCCAGTCGATCGAGTTCCACCACCGCGTCCGTGCCGCGTACCTGGATCTGGCGGCTGCGCATCCGCAGCGCTTCCGCGTGATCGACGCCTCGCCCGCGGCCGATGACGTGGAACAGGCCGTCTGGATGGCGGTGAAGGCTGAGTTAGAGCAGCGCCATGTTCGATAATTTTTTCGGAAACCAAACTGCCGTGCACACGCTCGAGCAAATGGCCTACCGCGCCCGGATTCCGCAGACGATCCTTCTCGACGGTCCGCGCGGGATCGGCAAGGCGACGCTCGCGCGCCGCTTCGGCGCCTGGCTGCTGGGCGGCGCGGAACGCATCGAGCAGGACGACCTCAGTCTGGCGCACAACGTGGCGCTGCTCGCCGACCGCGAGAAGCTACCCTCTGACAAGCGCGCCGACGATCCGTTCCTGCTCGCCACCCATCCCGACTTCGTGACCTTTGCCCCCGACGGTCCGCTGCGGCAAATCTCGATCCAGCAGATGCGCCTGCTCAAGGAGCGCGCCCAATACGGCCCGTTGCACGGGGACCGCCGCGTGTTCCTGATCGACGGGATCGACCGCGCCAACGAACAAGCGGCGAACTCGCTGCTGAAGACGCTCGAAGAGCCCCCGCCGTATCTGATCGTGTTCCTGACGGCCGAGAATCCATACGACCTCCTGCCGACCATCCGGTCGCGCACGGTACCGGTCCGGCTCGCGCCCCTGTCGCCCGAAGAGATGCGCTCGTTCGGCGCCGCGCGTGGATTGGGCGACCTCCAACGGCGGCTCGCCCTGGCCGCCGGATCTCCGGGGATCGCATTGACACTCGACCTCGAGACTTACGACCGCCGGCGCGATGTCATGCGCACGCTGATCGAGGCAGCTCTTGGGGCGGTGCCGTTCTCGGCCTGGGCGGCGCAGTCGGAAAAGCTCGCCGCGTCCCGGAGCGAGAAGCTCGAGCCGTACCTCGAGATCCTTTATCTTCTGCTCGAGGACCTGCTGCACCTGCGCGCGGGGTTGGACGAGGTTCGCAACATCGACTGGAAACAGCCGCTCGGGCAACTGGCCCGCCGCGCCGGATTCCGCTGGCTGCGCGAGGCCGTCCGGCGCACCGACGAGCTGGTGTCGAACCTGCGCCGGAACGTCAACAAGAACATCGCGCTGGACGCGCTGGTGCTTGAGCTAAGAGAGGTAGCCACCGAGTAGCGCGCCGGGCCCTGCTCGTCACCTGCACGCGTGGACTCCGCGCGGCGGACCGCAAGCCCGCACCACGAACATCGGCCGGATCACGCGCGCAGGGATGGGGTGCAGGCCTTGACGATAAGTTCGAACGTCACCTCATGGAGGGCTTGGCGCTATTGCGTTCGATGAAATCTTCTCGCAGACGCTCCCAATACTCCGGAGTGACCTCGATTGGCTCGCCGGAATTGAGACCCTCGAGCCTCTCCGCAGCCCGCCGCCGCTGGTCCACCTGGCCTTCAACGAAATTCAACATGTTTTGCGGAAGGGCGATGTCGAGTGAGGCCATGGCGCTCAAACCCGCATCGTAGCATGCCGGCCTTGGACAGGCATCCCTGCACCGGCCAGGAGTATAATCAGCCCCAATGGCACTCCTATTGAGCGTTCTCCTCCTGTCTGGCTTTGCTGCTTCGGCACAGACCATCACTGGAACCATCGTCGGCACCGTCACCGATCCCACCGGATCCGCCATCGGAGGCGCCGACGTCACGATCGAGCAGACAGCGACCCAGGCGGTGCGGACCGTGAAGTCCTCCGACACCGGTGATTTCGTCGTGGGAAGCCTCGCCCCGGGAGTCTACCGGATCCAGGTCCGCATGGCCGGATTCAAACAGGCTGAGCGTGCGGGTGTCAACCTGCTCGCCGCTGACCGTCTCTCGCTTGGGGCGATCGCGCTCGAGATCGGCGCCGTCGAGGAGCGCGTCACTGTCACCGCCGAGGGCAGCACGGTACAGACGGTAAGCGCCGAGAAGTCAGCCGCGATCACCAGTTCCCAGATCGACCAGTTGCTCGTGCGCGGACGCAGCGTGACCTCGCTGTTGAACCTGCTCCCCGGTGTCGTCGATCCCAATGACGGCAACATCGATACACCCACCGCCACCTCGAACTTCAACGTCAACGGCGGACGCAACAACACCAACAACTTCACCATCGACGGCATCGTGATCTCCGCGCCGGGTGGGGCGGCGAACCTGTTGCTGCCGGTGAGCATGGACGCCGTCTCCGAAGTGAAGGTGATGCTGAGCAACTATCAGGCAGAGTTCGGACGCCTGTCCGGCGCCTCGGTCCAGATGGTGAGCAAGTCCGGCACGCGCAACTTCCACGGACTGGGGTCCTACTTCAAGCGCCACGAGCAGTTCAACGCCAACCAGTTCTTCCGGAACTTCCAGGGACTGCCCAAGGGCCGCTACCGCTTCAACACCTGGAGCTACAACATCGGCGGGCCGCTCTACATCCCGAAGCTGTTCAACCGGAACCGGGATAAGCTGTTCTTCTTCGTCAACCATGAATACTGGCCGAACAAGACCACGTCGGCAATCATGAACTCGACGCTTCCGTCCGAGCTCGAGCGGCGCGGCGACTTCTCTCAGTCGCGCGACGTCAACAACGTGGTCGTGCCCGTGATGGATCCGCTCGACAGCCGCCGCCAGTTCCCCGGCAACATTGTCCCCGCAAGCCGCGTCGACAAGAACGGCCAGGTGCTGCTCAGCTTCTTCCCGCTGCCGAACACGCTCGACCGCAACATCACCCGCGGCGCCTTCAACTACACGACGCAATGGGAGTCCACCAACCCCACGCAACTGCTGACCGTGAAGACCGACTACATCATCCGGCAGACGGACACGCTCTCGGTCAGCTACAGCATTCAGCACGTAACCGGCGACTCCTTTAACGGAGGCGGCCTCACCGCGTCGTTTGACGCTCTGCCGACGGCCACTCGCACGACGAACCACGTGGGGACCTCGCGCTACCAGCACATCTTCTCCCCCACGCTCACCAGCGAGATCACCTTTGGATTCGTCAAGAACGGCGGCCCCGTCCGCATCAAGCCCGACGATCTCAAGAAGCTCCAACGCAGACCCACGGGATTCACCGCCGGCCAATTGAACGCCGCGGGCAATCCTCTCGACCTGCTCCCCGGCGTCGCGTTCGGCGGTATCGTGGGCGCCGGGCAGCTCAACTATGACGGGCGCTTTCCCTATAGCCTCACGCGCGACAACATGGACTTCAACGCCAGCATCGCCAAGGTCTGGGGCGGCCACAACCTCAAGGCCGGCTTCTTCCACCAGTTCATCACGCAATACGACGGCGGATGGGCAAACAACTTCAGCGGCCGTTTCGACTTTGGCCGCAATATCAACAATCCGCTCGACACCAACTACGCCTTCGCCAACGCCGCGCTCGGCTACTTCAGCAGCTACACGGAGGCCACCTCGCGCCCGATCTCCGATATCCGCTCCAACGGCATCGAGTTCTACGTCCAGGACAACTGGAAGGTAAATCGCAAGCTGACCCTCGACTTCGGCGTCCGAATGTACTGGTTCCAGCCCTTCTACGTGAACGACAACCGCCTCGCCGGATTCGTTCCCAGCCGCTACGATCTGGCCAAGGCGCCGCGCCTGATCCAACCCGCGGCGCAAGGAAACGCGCGTGTCGGACGCCATCCGGTGACTGGCGCCATCCTGCCCGCCGCGACGATCGGTGCGATCGCGCCCGGCACCGGCGACCTGAGCAACGGAACGGTGATCGCTGCCGAGGACTCCTCCTATCCGCGCGCGTTGATCAACAACGTAGGTCCGTTGCCCGGTCCGCGCGCCGGGTTTGCCTATGATCCGTTCGGGGACGGAAAGACCGCGGTGCGCGGCGGCTTCGGCATCTTCTTCAACCGGTTCCTCGGCTACGCGTATTCAGCGGTCAACTCGTTCCCGATCGTCGTCACGCCGGTGATCAACTACGACACGCTGTCGACATTCCGGTCCGCCGGTGGACTGGTCACGCCGCCGGGCATCATCGGCTGGGATCCCAACATGAAGGCGCCGACCGTGATGAACTTCAGCCTTTCGGTGCAACGGCAGATCGGCTACGGAACCGTGCTCGACGTGGGCTATGTCGGATCGCTCGGGCGGCACCTGTGGTGGGAATCGGGACTCACCGACATCCCGCTCGGCGCGCGCTTTGATCCCCGCAACGCCGATCCGCAGAATCCGCGCGTGCCGATCCCGGACATTTTCCTGCGGCCCTTGGCCGGGTTCGGCGACGTCGCCTGGCGCGACGCTTCCGCGACCTCCAACTACCACTCCCTCCAGGTGACCCTCAACCGCCGCTTCACGCGCGACCTCGAGTTCGGCTGCTCCTGGACCTGGTCCAAGGCCATGGACTTCGTTGACGGCGACCAGAACCGCGTCACCACCGTCGTTTCACCGCGCGTGTGGAACTATGGACTCGCGGGCTTCGACCGTACCCACGTGTTGAAGGTGAACTGGCTGTGGAACATCCCTGGCGGACAGTGGAAGCAGCGTCCCGTGAAGGCGGTGCTCGCCGGCTGGCAGTTGAACGGGATCGCGAGCTTTGTCAGCGGAGCGCCTGTCTCGATCGGCTACAGCCTCGTTCAGGGCACCGACATCACCGGAACACCGAGTGTCGGAGCACGAGTCGTACTCACTGGGGATCCCGTGTTGCCCAAAGGGGAACGGACCTTCGGCCGCAACTTCAAGACCGAAACGGTCCGGCCTCCTACGGTGGGTTCAATCGGGAAGGCGGCGCGGTCGAACCTCCGCGGCCCTGGAATCAACAATTGGG